>JBBAJO010000018.1:28841-45959 GCA_040404005.1 Chitinophagaceae bacterium | reverse complement strand
AACAGAAGCCTGTTGAACGCGCTGCAGCGTCTTATCCTGAAGCATCTGGCCATTCATCGTAAACAGCTGGATCCTTAGGTCCGTACTCTTGCTGTTGGAGATCACCAGGTTCACTACATCTCTCGCAGGCACAGGGTAGATCCTGACATTGGTGCTTACCCAGTTGAGGGACACGATATTACTGTACACATGCTTTCCGTCGATATCCACGGCTTTGATACGGTAATTGTTGTTCCCGCTTACCGGCTGCCCGTCTGAGAAACTGTACGCATTGGATCCTGCGGGTGTTTTTGCCTGCAGCACTCCGATAACCCTATATCCGCTGCCCTGGTTGTCGATTCTTTCCACAACGTATTCTTTAATATTCCTCTCGCCTTCCACATCGAATCTGAGGTCGGCAGCTTTGCCGTTCTTGCGTCCTGTCAGCACGATCTTGGATACCGGCAGCAGGACACAGCCGCCTGATACCAGGTGTTCGGTCGTTTGGGTTAAACAACCATTGTTGACAGACATCTTAACCACATAAGTACCTGTATCTGCAAAAGTGAGGAAAGGAATGTTATAGGTAGGTCCCGTGCCAACCAGAACACTGTCTGCTCCCACCCGCTTGTACCAGGTGTATGCGGAGTTGGCGATGACCGTTGCACTTAATGTGACATTAGCATTTAAACAGTTGCTGGAAGCATTGATAAACATGTTCTCCAATGGCAGCACACTGGCATCGCTCAGTGAGCCATTACCACAGGCATCAATCGCCCTCATCCGTACCAGCGAATAGTTCGCTCCATTTGAAATATCGAATACCGGGCTATTCTGCCAGTCTGTATTTATGGATGGCGTGGTTGGGCTGCTTCCTATGATCTGATACTGGTAAGGCCCTGCACCACCGATCACTTCAGTACTCACACTGAAATTGTTGTTGCTGCACTGGTACACCGCAGAATTAGCCATCGTTGGATATTCATAAGGAGTCACTACCACAGTATCATATAATTTATTCACGCAAGCGCCGGGGAGATCATACTGGATGATGTATGTAGAAGGACCTACACTGTACCAGGTGAATGTATTGCCAGACTGAATAGAATATCCAAGGTTTGCATTTGTATTATCGATTCTAACGATCACAGGAATTATCTCGCCGAGGTTGGAAGATACGGTGATCTGGATATCCGAAGACCCATTGGGAAACGTTCCTGTTGGACACTGCCTGACTATGTTGATTGTTTTATCGATGGTTGAGAGTTGTGGCGTCACCATTATGATCGCAGCCCTTCCGCATGCATCGATCACTTCTACTCTGTATTGGAAGCCAGCGGATAACGCAGGAAGATCATTCACCGTAATCGTGTTCGTTGACGTACTTATGTTGCCCAATACGTTATTCAATGGATCATACACCGTTAAGATATAGGGTGACACACCGGAAGTGATAGACGCCGTAATGTTAGAAGAACCCATCTTGCAGGATACAGACGCGGCCGCGGTCACTTCAAGAGGAACACGCGTAGCAGAGAACGGAAACAGGAATGGTGTTTCATAACAGCCATCAACTATCTGCATGGTGTATGAAGCATAAGGTATATCGGAAAATGATCCTGTTGTGTTAGAAAAGACCACCGCATTCGATCCATTCAGAATGTTATAAATCGGATTTGTGAGCAAAGTCTGTCCCGTAACAGCGACATTGAATCCTGTACAGGTCAGGCTATCTGTGACCACCCCGCCAACAGATGGTGTTGGCTTGGTTGGATTGATACTCAGGGTGATGGTTGTATCATAACAAAGCGGATCATTGATCACATCAATGGTGTAGCTCTGATAACCAAGGATGGTAAATACACCTGTTGGATTGGACTGCACCACGGTACCTGCATTATTCTTCAATACATAGAAAGGATTATTGAAGTTCAGCAGGCCGGTTACGGTAGCCGTAAAACCCGGACAGGTTACGTTCGTTGCCATGATCACACCGCCATCTGGCTTAGGTTTCTCGCCCGTGAAACATCTCACAATGGTGGTATCATAACAGCGTGGATTGTTCCGCATCTCCATACAGTATCTGCCAAAGGCAAGATTGGTAAACACTCCGGTAGTATTTGAATCGAGTCGTTCACCACTGTTGCTGATCAGGGTATATACAGGATCATTCAGATTTGCAGCGCCCGTAATGGCACCTGTGAAGCCCAAACAACCAGCGTCGACGATACTGACATTCCCAAGTTCAGGGATCAGTTTGGTAACCTTGATACAACGCATTATCGTGGTGTCGTAGCAGGCAGGATCATTTTTAATACTGATGCAATAACTGCCATAACGCAGGTCTTTGAAAATACCTGAGCTGTTGCAACGGATCAATACATTATTTGAATCATAGATGCAATAGAGGGCATTAAATAATTGGGACTGTGAATTGACCCACAGATCTATTGAATCACACTTTCTATCTATGCTCAATGATTCACCAACGCTGGGCGGAATCGGCCTGCCTGTAAAACAAACTACGATGGTAGTATCATAACAGGCCGGATCATTCTTCACATTGATACAATAGCTGCCATATGGAATAGATCCGAACGTGCCGTTGAAATTAGAATCAATACGAGCTCCGATATCATTGATCAGGATATACTTTGGATTACTCAGGTTGGTCTGGCCAGTCACCGCTGCATCAAATGTTGAACACAGGTGATTTGTCATGGCCACAGTAGGCGAAACAGAAGGTACCAGCGGCAGCACCTCCAGTGGGCTGATGATGGTAGTATCATAGCATCCGTCTTTAATACGAATGGTATATGTTCCGTTGGTTACGCCGAGGAATGCTCCTGATGAATTACACATCAGCCTTGTGCTTCCCTGATAGAGGCAGATCTCCGGATTGGTGAAATTGACCAGACCGGTGACTGTGGCATTGAACGTGTTGCAGGTTACCCTGGTCATATTGATGGGACCTGTGATATTTGGAACAAGTTGCTCTACCGTGAAAGGAATGTTTATGGTTGTATCATAACAAATATCCCTGACCCTGATCGTATATGCACCGCCAGGCAGACCGGTAAATGTCCCCGTGGCATTACTGTCAATCCCGGCGTTGCTGCCATTCACCAATGTGAACTTTGGAGTTGTTAGATTGGTTACGTCGGTTATGGAAGCCGTAAATTCATTGCATCCGGTAAGAGTGGTTTGTACCGCAGCGCTAACAGCAGGCTTGGGATTAACAGCCCATGGAACAGAAGCCGTGTTTCCGCAGCCATCCCGGGCAACCAGCATGACCGATCTTCGGTTATCAATGTTTGCCGTGAACGTGTCATTAATGTTCCACACGGTATCAGCTGCACCCCTTACCCATCCGTACTGGAAGCCGGTAAAGATGGAGTCAGGCGTTTGCCTTCCACGGTTGTCTTTAAGATTCAGGAATAGTTCTGCCGTTCCGCAGCCCGTCTTTGAGCCCCCTGATGCCTCGATCCACCAGTCGTACGGCAGGATTGTTGCCCTTCTTGTCTGAATTCCACTGCAGGAGTCACCCATATGAATGGAGTAATCACCGGCGGGCAGGTTGTTAAAGGTGCCGGTGCTGTTACTGGTTCCAACCAGGGCCGGCACCGGAGCTGCTGTAATGGTAAATGTATAAGGAGAACGACCACCGGTTAATCCGGTAACCGCAACAGAGCCATTGCTGGCATTCTTACAAGTTACATTTGTGGTCAGCAGGGAAAACCTTGGATCAACATAGGTACCCGGTACCACTACGTTGCGCTGGACCTTGATACAATTCAATCCCAGGTCCCTTACCTCAACGTCATAATTACCAGCCATCAGACCGGAAATCACTATAGAAGAGGTGAACGGGGTATTGACTGGCCCCCTGACTCGATAATTATATTGTCCTGAACCACCACTGGCAAAAATGGTGATCACACCTGTTGCCTTACAGCGGGACTCGACGGAAAAAATGGTCAGGTTGACCGTGTTCTCGCAGTTTTCACTGTTCCCATTCTGGGCCGTTAAAGATAAAGAAAGTACCACGCAAAGGATAATGCAGGATACCCTTAAAATGAAATACTGGATCGGACGCATAGCTCCTGGGTTTTTACAAGGGTTTGAATTCTACCAGATTATAACGCATAGTATACTTGATCAAGTATAAGGCTGCCTATAATATTTGGGTGACACTCAACACTTTGCAACGGAATTAGACATTAATAGCCTAAAATCCAGCGAGTTATAAATGATCGATGATTAATAAATATGCAAAAAAAAGCCACCTGAGAGGTGGCTTTTACGTTTCAATATGTTGGCATTAGACCCTGAAATGAGCGAAAGCTTTGTTAGCCTCGGCCATCTTATGGGTATCTTCTTTCTTCTTATATGCACCACCCTCACCCTTGCTTGCTGCAACGATCTCATTGGCCAGTTTGTCTGCCATTGACCGGCCATTTCTATCCCTTGAAAAACGGATAAGCCACTTGATACTAAGGGAAATCTTCCTGTCAGCCCTTACTTCCGAAGGGATCTGGAACGTGGCACCACCAATTCTGCGACTCCTCACCTCAACGGCAGGGGATACATTTGACAGCGCTTTCTTCCAAATTTCGTACCCGTCTTCGCCGGTTGTTTTCGCAACCTTGTCAAGCGCATCATAAAAAATGGTGAGTGAAGCACCTTTTTTACCTTGCCACATCAGGTTGTTTACAAAACGGGATACCAACGCATCATTAAACTTTGGGTCAGGTGCTATCGGTAATTTTTTGGCTCTTGCTTTCCTCATGGATGATCAGTTTGTATAGAATGAGTTACTTTTTGGCTTTTTCGCGCTTTGTACCGTATTTTGAACGGCTCTGCTTCCTGTCTTTCACACCGGCAGTATCAAGGCTTCCCCTTACAATGTGATACCTCACACCTGGTAAATCCTTAACACGACCACCACGGATCAGCACAATCGAGTGCTCCTGCAGGTTATGTCCTTCTCCCGGAATATAGGCGATCACCTCTATCTTGTTGGTAAGACGAACCTTCGCAACCTTTCTGAGGGCTGAGTTCGGCTTTTTTGGAGTTGTTGTGTACACACGTGTACATACACCGCGACGTTGCGGGCAGGAATCCAAAGCCCTCGATTTACTCTTGGCCCTGATGATTTCTCTTCCTTTTCTTACTAATTGTTGAATAGTAGGCATTCGTTCCCTGATTTTTAAACGGGAGGCGAAGGTAGGGGTATTTTTTTTGCCTTGCAAAAAAAAAATCGGAGAACTTGAGAATGTGGAAATGTGGTTATGAAAGCAATATCCTTTTCCCAGACGCGCCGTTAGACCCTGTACATCCAATGATAGCGATCTTCCGCCTTCCCGGAGCGGATCGCATCCAGCCGCCCCTTCAGTTCCGGGGCGATCTTCCACTGGTCCGTATTGAATTCCATTACAAAATCTTTGTATTTAAGCTCACGGATCATGGAGATGGTAGCGGCGGTTCCGGTACCAAAGACCTCGTAGAGCACCCCATCCAGGTAAGCCTTCATGATATCTTCGATATTCACCATGGTCTCCACCACATTAAAACCCATCTCCTTCAGGAGCGTTATGGAGCTGTCCCGGGTAACCCCGGCCAGAATGGTCCCCTGCTCCAATCCAGGTGTATAAATGGTATCCCCCATCACAAAAAACACGTTCATCACCCCGATCTCCTGCACATATTTGTGCTCAAAGGCATCCGTCCACAATACCTGGTCGTACCCCTTTTTCCTGGCTTCGGCAGTAGCATACATGGCTGCTGCGTAATTCCCTGCAGCTTTTGCGAACCCCACCCCGCCCGGCACGGCCCTGACAAATTGTTCCTCCACATAAATGCGCATAGGTGCCGCATAATAGGGGCCAGTAGGAGAAAGAATGATCATGAACTTATATTTTTCGGAGGGTCTAACCCCTATCACTTCATCGGTTGAGAACATAAACGGCCTGATATACAGGGAATGATCCGGCTTGCCGGGTATCCACTTGCTATCCAGTTTCACCAGTTCGCGCAAGCCCTCCATGAAGATCTCCTCGGGAACCTGGGGCATCGACATCCTTTCGGCGGAAATATTGAAGCGACGGAAATTATCCCGGGGGCGGAATATAAATGCTTCGCCTTCATCATTTCGATAGGCTTTAATGCCTTCAAAAATGGCCTGACCATAATGAATGGCAGCCAGAGAAGGTTCCATTAACAAAGGCTGGTAAGGCTTGATCTCCACCGTACCCCATTTCCCGTTCTCGTAATCCACTTCCAGCATGTGATCGGAAAAGTATTTACCGAACGGCAGGTTTTCAAGATTGATATCCCCTAACTTGCTTCTTTCAACACGGGTGATCTTTACATCTGATGCAGCGATCATATTCACATAAATTTGATACAAAGAAACAAAAAAACTAACAATCATTAGTATACCCAATGGCTACCACCGAGCCCTCACTTAACCTTCATGCCATGAAAATGCTGTATCATAACTCACTTTACAGCATTGACCAACAAGTAGAAAAACCGGCCATTCTGCCTTCGGGTATCCTGAAAAAAAAATATCTGATCCTGCTGCGTGAGAACGTAATGCCCGGCGATCCACTTTACCGATTCCTGACGGGCATTCTAAACGCGTGTCAAATTCCCGTGGCCAATGTGAACATGATCAGCGCATTCAGGCAGGATGCCGATTACCAGGCCCTGGAGGCTGAATACGGTGCCGTGTTCGTGATCATGTTCGGCGTTGAGGCTTCCGATCTGAAATTGCCTGTATTCTTCCCCCATTTTCAGGTGCAGGGGCATAACAGCATCACCTACATATCGTCACCAGACCTCGCTGTTATTGAAAACGATAAAGCGGCCAAGCAGAAACTTTGGCAAAGCCTGAAAAAGGCATTTTCAATTTAAAACAGCATTTAGATTTTAATTTGAATATGGATACCCTGATTTTCGCCACCAATAACTCCCATAAGGTAGACGAGGTAAGGTCAGTGCTGCAGGGAAAATGGGACATCATTTCCCTTAAAGAAGCCGGGATCGACAAGGACATACCAGAGCCCCACAAAACCCTTGAGGAGAACGCGCTGGAGAAATCAAGGACCATTTACTTACTTACAGGAAGAAACTGTTTTAGCGAAGACACAGGATTGGAAACGGAAATTCTCAACGGAGAACCTGGCGTGCGCTCGGCCCGATATGCAGGGGAACCAGCCTCTTTCGAGAACAATATCAGCCTGTTGCTGAAGCGACTGGAGGGTCATACCAACCGGAGGGCCAGGTTCCGGACAGTGATCTCCCTTATCTTAAGTGGGCGGGAACATCAGTTCGAAGGCATTTGCAATGGCATCATCATTGACGAAAACAAAGGCAGTGCCGGATTTGGATATGACCCCGTTTTTGTACCCGATGGGGATACCCGTACTTTCGCTGAAATGAGTATGGAAGAAAAGAACCTATTCAGCCATAGAAGGAAAGCTATGGAAAAGCTTATCAGGTTCCTGGCGCATCATGGGCCAGACCATATTGATTAATTAAATGAATATCACAGGCAACCATAGTTTGAATGAATCCGACTTAATTCAGGGAAGCATCAACGGCGACCGGCGGACGCAGGAACTGTTATACCGTACTTATTCACCTAAGATGTTCGGCGTTTGCCTGCGTTATTCGGGAAATAATGATGATGCCCAGGACATATTACAGGATGGCTTTGTGAAAGTTTTCAGGAACCTTCCCCGATTCAGGGCCGAAGGCTCGTTCGAGGGCTGGATGCGCAGGATATTCGTAAATACAGCAATTGAACACTACCGCAAAAAGGTCAACCTTCAGCCAGTAAACGAAAACCAGGAAACTACGATGGAAACGAACGACTGGTCTGCTCTGGACAGGCTGGCTGTTAAAGATATCTTGCAGGCCGTTCAGGAATTATCTCCGGGATACCGCACCGTTTTTAACCTGTATGTTATCGAAGGGTACACACATCGGGACATTGCTGAAATGATGGGCATCAGTGAAGGCACCAGCAAATCGCAGCTGGCAAGAGCAAAAGCAATTTTACAACATGTGATCACCGGAAAGAAAAAAGGATCCAATAAAAACAGTTGATCATGGAATGGCGTAAAAACCTCTATCAATTTGAAGCAACACCTCCTGATGACGCCTGGGAGAATGTAAAGAAAGAACTTGAAACTGACGTCCCGAAGATCAGGGAACTCTTTGATGAATACACTGCACAACCGCCCGCCCAGGTTTGGAATGCCATTACCACTGAACTCGACCGACCAGAAAAAACACCCGTGATCTGGTATCGCAGGCCATCCTTTGTAACTGCTGCCGCTGCATCGATCGCAGGTATTGTATTTCTCTATACTTACTTTTTTTCGGGCCCAGGGGAGTTTTCAACTCCCGATGTATCCGCATCTGTATACAAGCCTGCAATATCTTCCAAGCTCACTACCACCACTGCCGACGCTGATAAAAATGACAGCATCGAAAAGAAACCCCTGGTAATACTTCAACCGGGATTGCACGACATTGTTCCATTTTCCGGGAGCTTTGGAAAATCATCGCAGGGTATTTCATCAAGTACACAGCCGGATCCTGCTTCTATGGCAGTGAATCAGGACGATGAGAATTATATCTATCTCGTTACCAATTCCGGTGAAGTGAAAAGAGTGTCATACAAACTGGAAAAGATGATCACCGAGATCAGGCGACAGGAAGGAGACAAGATCAGGAGATGGACCGACAAACTGGAGCATTCAGCATTCATTCCCGCTGGTGATAATTTTTTCGATATCGCTGAAATGGTAAAGATCATGGGCGAAGATCAACCTTAGACATTCCAGATCTTCCTGCTTTCATCCGCTTGTATGATCAGCATATCGTACCCATTTTCAATTGAAGCTCCACGGTCCTCCCCTTTCTGAAGAAACATCGATTTTGCCGGATTATACACCAGATCGTACAGGTAATGTTTCTCACTGATCCCATCATATGGCAACAAAGGACATTGATGGGTATCCGGATACATCCCTACAGGAGTAGTATTAATGACGAGGGCATATTCGTTCATCATGTCGGCGGTGAGATCTCCATAAGCGATGGACGTATCAGAGGGAGTACGACTCACCTGAAGTGCCTCGATCGATCTTTGCTTCAATACATACAGAACGGCTTTCGCGGCACCACCGGTACCCAGCACCAATGCTTTGTGATGATGTGACTTTAGTTTTTTCTCAAAAGACCGTTCAAATCCGATCACATCCGTATTGAACCCCGTTCTAATTCCGCTTTTGATCCGAATGCAATTGCACGCGCCAATATGCTTCACCGCTTCCGAGACATCATCCAGATATGGTATGATCGCTTCTTTGTAAGGAATGGTGACGTTGATCCCTTCGATCAACGGGTCATCAAACAATGCCTTCACCTGGCCTACCTCTGTCAACGGGTAATTTTCATACAAAGCATCAATGCCTTCCTGAAGGAAAATATCGGTAAAATATTTTTTTGAGAACGAGTGACTAAGCGGAAACCCTATTAGTCCGAATTTCCTCATTTAGCGTCTGATTTATCAAGGAAGAGATGGAAAGTATCTCCTCGTAACCCAAGCCTCATGGTTTCCAGCGGCAAAGTTTCTGATGGTGCTATGTTCCCAAGGTTGACATTAGCGCCGATCAGCTCTATGAAGTATAACTGTTGCGCTTTTTGAGGAGCTTCCCATATGATCTTTTCTTCCGGGATCTGTGTAAGGATCTCTTGAACCAGGCCTTCCCTGACTTCTCCCGACCCCCGGTAAATACCTACGTTACCTGCTTCCCTGGCCTCTGCGATCACATAGGTAGAACCTGCATTTAATTCTGCCCGCATCAATTCGATCCACTTATAAGGCGGGATAATATGAGCCGCGTCTTTACTGCCCACTTCACTCAATACAACACCATGTCTGGTTAGCTTCTCGATGTAACCACATTTCTCGGCATGGGGAATTTCAATGGAGCCATCGCTTACTTCCATATAGTCAATGCCGTAATCCCGGCATACTTCGATATAATCGTTGAACTGATTACGGATGAGGAAAGCCTCAAAGAGGGTTCCCCCAAAATAAACGGGTAAGTCGTAGGACCTGTATATCTCGATCTTTTCACGAAGATTTGGTGTTACAAAGGAAGTACCGAAGCCAAGTTTGACGATATCCACGTGGGGATGGGAAACACTAAGAAAATTACGTGCTTCTTCGGTGCTCAGTCCTTTGTCCATAACCATAGTCAACCCTGATGCACGGGGTTTCATTACTCTTTCTGGGATCTGGGAGAGGTTAAAATTCATAGCGGCAATTTTGGGATGCCGCAAAAATAGGAATAAACGACTAACTGCTGAACGGTTAGAGCGGCCTCTTTCGTTTAAATGTTGCAATAAGATCGACTACAGCCTGATTTTGCAGGATCACCGGGTTGATCTCAATGAATTTTTTTAAGAGTTTTGGTGCTCTTTGAAGACCAGTTTCCAGTTGTAGCAGGGCCTCTTTCGATTTCCCCATGGCGAACAGTATGGCAGCCCTGTAAAACTGGAAGATAGGTTTATCACCGGTTTTGGTCTCGGCGATCGTCACCTGTATCGCTGCCTCTTCAAAATATCCTGCATCATAAAGACAATGGATGAGAGCCTCCCAGCCAGAAGCGCTCCTCGAACGATACTGAACAACCAGCGTGAAATGAAAAATAGCCTCTTTCAATTTGCCTACATGCTGGTAACATTCTCCCATGGCCAGGTTGAAATCCGGTTGCAGCCTGCTGATCTTGGTGGCGGACTCCAGGTATTTCAATGCCTGTGTCCAATTATGTTCGTTCAGATAGGTGCCGGCCGCTTTGTAATACAGCTTTGCATCCTCCTGGTTAAGGTGGGAGGCTTTACGATAATAGAACCGGGCCTGTGCATAATTTTTCAACTTGTCGTAACAATGCGCAATAGCCTCATAGATGACGTCCTCCGGTCTTGCCAGTTCAATGACTTTCTCCAAGGCTTCTATGGCTTCACGGAACTTACGCAGCCTGATATAGGCATCGGCCATGTTTCGATAGGCGTAATCAAATTTCTCATTGATAACGAGCGCATACTTGTAGGCGTCGATGCTTTTTTCGTACAGTTTAAGCCCCTGATAAGATGCGGCCAGGTTAAACCAAGCCAGCTCATTATATGGATAATCGTTGATAATGGCATTGTGTAACCGGATGCTTTCCTCATTACGGCCGGTGAAATCTGTCCAAAAGCAGATCTTATACAATGCCTCTTCATTATTCGGGTCGCTTTCCAGTATAAGCTTCAGGCAATCAAAAATCTTGTCAAACTCCTCATAGTCGTCATAAACATCCGCAAGTTCAAAAAGCAGATTAACTCGTTCTTCCCCGTCGAACAACACCAGGGCGTCTTCCAGGAGTTGAACGGCTTTTTCCTGCTGGTCAAGGGCCAGGTATGCCTCCGTCTTGAGTATATAAATATCTATATCGGTGCTATCGAGGATCGAAGCCTGGTCAAGGATAGCAAGGGCGTCCTGGTACTTTCGGGTGGCGATCAGGAGATCGGCTTTCTTCACAACCAGCGCAGAAGAATAGGGGAACTGCTCGATCCCCACCTCTACTGCCTCCAGGGCACGGGGAAGGTCATCCATATCGTCAAAATGGTCAATAATACGCTCAAATGACTCTTCGTAGAGGAAACTGTGGGTTCTGCCTGCCTTAAGATTCTCGTACTGCCGCAAAATTTCCCTGATGTCTTCATGATCATCTCGGTAAGGATTTTTACTCATACGGTAGGTATAGGTGATTGTAATTTAGGCCATTAAATCAACGATAAAGCATCAGTAGGAGCGATTTTATCCCCGTTTTGGGCATTACTGTGAATAAAGTTTGTATCAATATTGTTAAAAAACTGATAAACGGTTATGAGAACTGGAATAGTTTTTGTTAATTTTGCTATCGTGGTTCCATTTACACATATCAGATCTGCGAGATTCACCCGAAAAGTGCTGATCATCCTGTCTGTACTCCTACTGGGCCAGTATGTGTTTGCTGTAGATTCGTGGATTGATGGTGGCAAGAAGTCCACAAAAACATTTTCCACGATAAAGTCTGACCTTAGCATGTCCCTTAAATCCGGCTATCATTTCCACAATTACAAAGTGATGGGCCAGAAGCGCAGTCAAAACTCGCTACAATCGAATTCCATCATCACGTTCCAAAGAGGCAACGTTACATGGGTTATGCCTCACAGGAGTAAAAGCAAGGTTCTCCAAAAGTTCAAAACTCCGGAAAAGAATTAATCAACCGGCTTTTCATCTCTTCCAGCTTATCAGCATTATTCTTATCGGGATCCGGCTTTTAGTCCTTCTTCGTAGGTCATTTCCCTGTATCCTGATCTGGGTATTTCGAAACGGGAAATGGGAACAGGATCGAAGCTTAGTTTTGTGGCTGAATACTTGACCCTGATGCTGCCATCAACGGATTCAAACTCCAGGGGGACGCCGGGAAGGTTCTTAAATTGCCCGTCGTAATCCTTATTTTCCATGACCACTTCGTTGGTATAGTATACAGAGAAACTCGTACCATCAGCCATCTTTGCAATGGCCTTCTGGCACTCGTACCCGGCGATTTTCTTGGTCTCGTCTGTTTTGGTATACGTGATCCCTTCGTATTTTTTATTCTTATCTGCCCAATTCTGGCGATTCATCCGGATCATCAGTTTCTGACCTCCAAATTCCCGCAGCACTACGCCTATACCAGCCTTCGAATCATAAATTGTTGAATAATTACCGATCGCACTTTTAACGTCTGTCCGCGACTGCCTGCCCTTGATAAAAACCACAGCGGTTGCGCCGTCGAATCCGTCAGCCATTTTCGCCTGACTGGAACCTGTTTGAACAGACACATCGTACATCACTGCGCCTTCTGAAAGGATCTTTTGCGCGTTGGCCGACAACCATCCACAGAGAAGCAGAATCAGCATGAAAGGTTTCATCATAAGAGTAAGATAAGAAATGTCAGGACTCCGTTGTCAGGCGGCTGTTAAGCTTTTTATTTTTTTTGGGTCTTCTTCTTCATGTCTTCCACCTTCTTTTGGGTCTCCTGCATGGATTCCAGCCGTTCCTGCCACTTGGGTTTCGACTTTGGCTTTTTCTTGTTCTCCTGAATGTTTGAGAGGATCTTATCGTGATCGATGATAAAATTCTGGATAACATACTGCAATACAAGGGTGATCACGTTAGAGACGGTATAGTACCAAGTCAGTGCTGAAGGCAATCCATTGAATATACCCAACAACATGACCGGGAAGATGTAAGGCATGTACTTGAGCATGGGGTTGTTCTGGTCTGGCGTCATGCTCATGCTGTACAGGGAAATCAGCAAACTGGTGATCACGGCCAACAGGGTGAACAGGCTAAGATGGCTGCCAATAAAAGGTATGTTGAAATCCCAGGTAAGGATCTTGTCGTAGGATGACAGATCATGGGCCCACCAGAATGACTTGCCGCGGAGTGAGATTTCTGCATTGAAGAAGCTGTACAACGCAAAGAAGATGGGGATCTGCAGCAAAGCGGGTATACATCCGCCGAGGGGGTTAACACCTGCAGTCCTGAACAGTTTCATTTGTTCCATACTGTATGCCTGCTGGTCGTCCTTATACTTTTCTTTCAGTACGTCCAACTCCGGACGGAGGGCTTTCATTTTTGCGCCGCTGAGGTAACTCGAATATACCAGCGGTGATGTCAGCAACCTGATGATGATGGTGAGCAGTGCGATCACGAGGCCATAGCTCTTGATGAAACCGGAAAACAAATTAAACACGGGCATTACGATCACCCGGTTGATATATTTCACAAATGCATAGAATCCCTGACCCAGGTTCACCATATCTTCCAAATCCATATTATAACTCTTCAGCACCTTGTAGTCATTGGGGCCAAAATAGAAGCTTAGCGGAACATTGACATTGGCATTCACAGGCAGGGCAACCCTAAGGTTGGCCATCGAAGAGGCTACTTCATGAACCGTATCTTCGGAAGGCATTGTGGTGTTGATCTCTGCGAAAGAAAATCCGTTTTTTGCGATCAGGGTATGGTTAAAAAACTTCTGCTTCAGGCTGATCCATTTGACACCATTTTCCCATTTTTCTGTAAGGCCATCTTTCATGGTAAAATAGTCAAAGCCCTCTTCTTTCTCATAAACATCCACCTGCGTTTCCCTTCGCTCACCGAGCACGTCAATTTCCTGTTGCAGGGCTTTAACCTGCCACGACAAATCGAGGGTATTTTTCCCGAGCAGTTGATCTGCCCTGTTCAAGGAAATATCCCAATCAACCATGTACTGGCCACCGGGAAGGGTGTATTTATGCGTAACAGATTTACCTGCTGAATCTGCCAGGGTGTATGAAATGGTCTGGCTGCCATCAGCATTCTTAACAACCGGAGATTTAGCAAAGAACAGTTCAGAAATTTCGCCTACGGTATTTGTGCCCGTATTGATCCGGTATGAAAACTTGTCGAACGCCGTACCGGAAAGCCTCACCGGGGTACTATCAGGGGACAGATAGTTTTTCAATTCAACATAGGCGGGCTGCCCTCCTTTATTGGAAAAACCAATAGAGATCAATTCGTTTTCCACTACCGTGATCTCTTCTGTGGCAAAAGATGCATGATTAAACTGACCGGCTGAAGCCACACGATTCAGTGTATCCGCCTTCAGGGAGTCAGTAAGGCGGGCTGCGGGATCAACCGGAGGTTGAATTCTGGCCAGGGAATCCCGGATCTCTTTCTGCTTGACCTCAAGTTCTATCTGGCCCTGACGGGTATAGTAGAAGTAACCAAAGAAAAGCAAAGCCAGCAGCACAAAACCAATCACCGAATTTCTGTCAAGTTTCATATCTGTATTTGAGCGGCAAAGGTAAGGGAAAAGGGAGAGGATTGGCGAATTGAAGGATGGGCGAATTGAAGGATGGGTGGATTAACGGATGGGCGAATTGGCGAATTCTATGATCCGGTAAGCCGTTAGTCCGTCAATCTGCCCATCCGCCAATTCGCTAATCCGTCAACTTAAATCAACTCGCTCTGCAGCACTGAATTCTTGTTGGACGATCTTTTTTCCGCATTCTCTTTGGCTGCTTTGATAAAGCCAACAAAAACAGGATGGGGGTTCTCAACGGTACTTTTCAGTTCGGGGTGAAACTGGACCCCAATAAAAAATGGATGGTCTCTCAGTTCCACGATCTCAACAAGCTTACTTTCCGGATTCAGTCCGCTGGCGATCATTCCTGCGTCTTCGTATTGTTTCAGGTACTTATTATTGAACTCCCAGCGATGTCGGTGGCGTTCACTGATCTTATTCGTTCCATAAACTTGCTCTGCCAGTGACCCGGCTAAGATCTCGCAGGGATAAGTACCCAAGCGCATGGTGCCGCCTTTTGCAGTCACTTTCTTCTGTTCTTCCATCAGGTCAATGACCGGATCCACTGCATTTGGGTCCATTTCAGTAGAATGCGCCTGAAGATGGAGAACATTACGGCCAAATTCTATGACGGACATCTGCATACCCAAGCAAATGCCGAAGAATGGAAGTTTGTTTTCCCTGGCATATTTGACCGCCAGTATTTTCCCTTCAATACCCCTGTGACCGAAGCCCGGCGCAACGAGAAGTCCATCAAGGTTTGACAGTTTCTCTTCCACATTTGATTCGTTGATGAACTCGCTATGGATATTGACCACGTCCACCTTGCATTCATTCATGGCACCTGCGTGCACAAAAGACTCCAGGATGGATTTATAAGCATCCTGCAACTCAATATACTTACCGATCAAACCAATATTGACCTTTGATTTGGGATATTTAAGTTTATCCAAAAACTCTTTCCACTTCGTAAGGTCGGGCTCATTATAATTGGAGATGTGTAATTTCTTTAAGCAGATCACGTCCAGCTTTTCCCTCATCATGATCACGGGCACTTCATATATCGATGCTGCATCCTGGGCCTCAATGACCGCTTCTGTTTTCACGTTACAGAACAGTGCGATCTTTTGCCGCAATTCAATAGAAAGTGGCCGTTCCGTTCTGCAAACAATGATATCCGGATGAACGCCATTTTCGCTCATCAGTTTCACACTGTGCTGGGTTGGCTTTGTCTTTAGCTCTTTCGCGGCCTTCAGGTATGGCACGAGGGTGAGGTGAACTACCAGACAGTCCTCTTCCTCCAGTTCCCATTGCAATTGCCTGACGGCCTCTATAAAAGGCAGGCTTTCTATATCGCCTACGGTACCGCCGATCTCCGTGATTACGATATCATAACCGGAATTGCCAAGCAATTTCATCCTTCGTTTAATCTCATCCGTTATGTGGGGAACAACCTGAACTGTTTTACCAAGAAAAGCGCCTTCCCGTTCTTTATTGATCACCGTTTGGTAGATTTTGCCGGTGGTTACGTTGTTTGCCTGGGAAGTGTGAATATTCAGGAACCTTTCGTAATGGCCGAGGTCGAGATCCGTTTCAGCACCATCTTCAGTAACAAAACACTCACCGTGTTCATAAGGGTTTAAGGTGCCGGGATCCACGTTGATATAAGGATCGAACTTTTGGATGGTAACTTGTAAGCCTCTTGCCTGAAGCAATTTTGCCAGTGAAGCAGAAATGATACCCTTACCCAATGAAGAAGTTACCCCGCCGGTAACGAAGATGTATTTTGCCATAATAGGTTGTTAACTGGGGACCTGGTGGAGTAACTCCTGAAGGTCATGCAAACATACCACTAATTAAGTTTTTAAAAAAAATCGCTTGACGGCTGTGGAAAAATTCGCTGAATGTTAGCGTTTAGGGTCGTTATGAAGGCTGAAAAGCAATAGCAGCAGGCCTTCAGCGTCTAAAAGGAAATGTTTAAAATTTGCCTATTGATCGTTTTTCTTGCCGGCATGCAGTTGCATTTGAACGGTCAGTGCCCGGGGAATGCTTTATGGCTAAATGGTGAGAACGATGGCATTATGAAAGATCCCGCGCTGATTGGCGGTTCGGTAATGGTGTATGCATCTACTTCAGGAACCATGAGCAATGGCAGACCCCTGTACAGAACAACCGGTTCAGTCTGGAAAGC
>JBBAJO010000018.1:0-28741 GCA_040404005.1 Chitinophagaceae bacterium | reverse complement strand
GGCGGATCGCAAGTATGGAGAGCGTACAGTTCTATTGGCTCCAACCACAACCTGATTCAAACGCTCAGCATCGCTGGATTCCAATTTCATTCATTTGAGGGTAGATATCCACCGGGGGGATCTTCCAAATATGGAATCTCAAAATGCTCGGGAGTATTTCCAGGGTGCCGCGGTTCCGGCGAGCTTCAAGGATCCCGTTAACGGCGCCCATAATTCGGGAAACACCATTCACGGCGGAAGCAGTACAAACAGCAGTATACTATCTGCCATGCGGGTATTCTTCCATGCTGCCGTAGACTCCATTGTAATAGAGCAAAGATCTTTCAGCGAATGGATCGTTGCGGAATTGATGGTCGAATGTAATTACCATTTCCCCGCAACCTCCACTCATGGACAGCAGAAGAAAAACGAAGGGCTGATGATACAATGGGAGATGTCATATATTTCGCCAGCTCAATATCATCAGGTGGCGCGTTCTGTAAACGGTACCCGATTCTACCCGATCGAGCAGTTGAATGCAAGACCTTTCACATCGATATGTACAATATTTGACAGGAGTCCGGTGACGGGGAAAAATCATTGCCGACTGAAAACGGTTTACGGGGTTGGTTATTCCGACTATTCGGATATCCTCACGATCAACTGGATCAACCGCCCGGTACCTTTCGATATTTTTCCAAATCCCGTACTCCTGCCATCTACATTCGGGTTGCCAGGGAAATGACCAGGTTAAGCATCTATTCCATGGAAGGGAGAAAGATGATGATGAGGGGTCCGGTTGCCACTGAACAACAGATCAATATCTCCCAATGGCCCAGGGGCGAATATGTTATCAGGGCGGAATGGTCCGGCGGATCCGGCACAGAAAAGATCTTTTCAAATAGCAGTAAGATCCGGAACAGAAAAGGTCGTTGTCAAATAGCACAAAAAACCCCGGTAGTACCAGGGTAATTCATTTAATGGGTTGTATACTTCCTCAAACGTAATTTCCTGTTCATTATTGCCATCTATCTGAAACTGATCTTATCATAGCTCGCAGAGATGCCCTTGATCAATGATGAGCTGAAGCCCTGGTGTTCCATTTCATTGAGGCCCGCGATGGTACATCCCTTTGGCGTGGTGACCTTGTCTATTTCCTGTTCCGGATGCCTTCCCGTTTGTATCAGCAATTCTGCAGCGCCTTTAACGGTTTGGGATGCGATGAGGGTTGCGGTGGCGGAATCAAAACCAATTTCAATACCGCCCTGTATGTTTGCGCGGATGAAACGCAGCGCATAGGCGATGCCGCAGGCACCCAGCACAGTAGCCGCGTCCATTAATTTTTCTTCTATGGTAACTACCTTTCCCAGTTGCATGAACAGATCACTGACATACTGTTGCTGGTCTTCGTTGATATTTCTTGCGCAAATACAGGTCATACTTTCCTGGATCGCTATTGCTGTGTTGGGCATAGCCCGCACAACCGCTACCTTTTTCCCGGCGTGGTGCAGCAGTTCTTCCATAGTGACACCTGTTACCACAGAAAGCAATAAGTGCTTATCTGTCAACTGGCTTTTGATTCCAGTGATCACATCCGCTACCTGGAATGGCTTTACCGCCAGTATCACCAGGTGCGCATACTTTACTGCCTCTGCGTTGCTGTCGCTCACCAGGATGCCTTTGGTTTCCAGGTGCTGAATGGTACTGATGTTCCTTTTCGTTACCATCACATGTTCAGGTAAAATAAACCCGCTTTTTACAAGCCCTTCAGCAATAGCAGTCCCGAGATTACCTCCGCCAATGATCGCAATCTTCTTATTCATGGCCAGTAATATTTTTGGGTTGATAAATAGTGCTGCACATAGTCGCCCACCCCATCTTCCAAACTATAAAATGGTTTGTTATACCCTGCAGCATGGAGCTTGGACATATCTGCTTCCGTAAAATACTGGTACTTATTCCGAATATCTTCGGGCATATCGATATACCTGACATCGGAGGGAATACTGAGGCCTGCGAACGTTGCCTTCACCAGGTCCTCAAAACTTCTTGCATGACCTGTTCCCAGATTATAAAGTCCAGACGCAGGATGATGATCCATGAACCAGGCGCACACACTGATCACATCTTTCACATAAACAAAATCCCTGAGCTGCTGACCGTCCTGATAATCGGCGCGGTGCGATTTAAACAATTTTACGTACCCCTGTTCCCGGATCTGGTTTGCAGAATGGAATATCACGCTGGCCATGCGGGCTTTGTGATATTCATTTGGGCCGTATACGTTGAAGAACTTCAGGCCATACCAATGCGGCGGGGCAACGGTCTGCTGCAGGGCCCATTTATCAAACTCATTTTTCGATACCCCGTAAGGATTGAGGGGTTTCAATTTGTCTGGCAGATCATGATCATCTTTATAACCCAATTCACCAGACCCATATGTTGCTGCGGAGGAAGCGTATACCAGGGGAATATTTCTGCTGACACAGTAATGCCACACCTCCTGAGAATAGCGCACGTTCAACGCTTCATGTATGGCATAATTAAACTCGGTGGTATCGGTGCGGGCTCCCAAATGAAATATCATGGAAACACCGGGATCATTTTCCTTGAGCCATTTGAAAAGATCTTTTCTGTCAACCTGGTGGATGTATTTTTTCCCTTCGAGATTTGGAACTTTATCAGCCCTTGAAAACTCATCAACGATGATGATATGGTTGAACCCCAGGCTATTCAGATAACCCGTCATGCAGCTGCCAATAAACCCGGCTGCTCCGGTAACGATGATATGCTGTTCCCTATCCATTATACGGCAGTTAATGCTGACTCTGCGGATTCTCCCTTAAGGTATAGCCCGATCGCGTTGTCATATAACTCTTTCCAGGTTTCCATGGTACCCCATTGCTCACCATCGATCGCTACGGTACCTGTGGTTACGATTCCAAGCTTTTCGAAAGGCACTCCATGTACGGAAAGCAATTCTTGCAATGCGGCTTCATTAGCCGGATCCAGTGACACCACTACCCTGCTCTGTGCTTCGCCAAACAGCCAGGCATCTTTCCTGATCCCGGTGTCAGACGTAACATTGAAGCCCAGTCCGCGATTGAATCCGCTCTCACAAAGAGTAACAAAAAGTCCGCCTTCGCTGGTATCGTGCGCAGAAAAGATGACTGAAGAAGAGATCAGATCGCGGATGGCTTTCTGCAGGCGCACTTCTTCTTCGAGACTGAAATATGGGGCCGGTGAAAATTCAACCTGGTGGATCTTATGCAGGTATTCGGATGATGCGATGTCATTGCGGCTTTGCCCAACAAGGTAGATGCTATCGCCTTCATTTTTAAAATCAAGGGTCATCTTCCTGGTGATATCGTTCAACACGCCCACCATGCCGATCGTTGGCGTGGGGTATACAGGACCATCGGGACCCTGATTATAAAAGCTTACGTTACCGCCTGTAACAGGGGTATCAAAAGCGAGGCAGGCTTCACCCATACCCTTGATCGCATATACGAACTGGTAATACACTTCAGGATCGAAGGGGTTACCAAAATTCAGACAGTTGGTCACTCCCAGCGGATCCCCACCAGAGCATACAATATTACGAGCCGCTTCACTCACGGCGATCATACACCCTTTGTATGGATCAGCATACACGTAACGGCTGTTGCAGTCAGTGGTAACGGCTAGTCCTTTTCGGGTACCCTTGACCGATACCACGGCAGCATCAGATGGCTGGTTTGTGGAACTGTTCGCCGTACCCACCATGCTGTCGTACTGCGTATAGATCCAGCGTTTACTGGCGATATTAGGTATGGTAATTACCTTCTCTGCCGTGGTCCTCAGGTTTTCAGGAACCGGTATGGAAGCGGGATCAAAGTCAGCGATCTTTGCGAAATAACGTGGTTCGCGGTATTCGCGGGTATTCTGTGGAGCTCCGCCGCCAAGCACGAGACTTTCCGCAGGAAGCTCTGCCTCCAGTTCGCCGTTCATATAGAAGCGCAACATTTTATCGTCTGTCACAACCCCGATCTGTGAGCAGGGAAGGTCCCATTTTTCAAAGATCCGGAGTACCTCTTCTTCGCGTCCTTTTTTAACCACCATCAGCATCCTTTCCTGGCTTTCACTGAGGAGGAGTTCCCAGGCCTTCATATTCTTTTGACGGGAGGGGACGTGCTCAAGGTCTATACGCATGCCCACTCCGCCCTTGGCGCTTGTTTCCGCTGTAGAGCATATGATCCCGGCCGCGCCCATATCCTGCATGCCTACCAGTGCACCGGTTGGAATCACTTCAAGGCAGGCCTCGAGTAATTTCTTTTCCTGGAAAGGGTCTCCCACCTGCACTGCGGGCAGGTCTTGTGCACTGTCGGCCGTGATATCTGCAGATGCGAAAGATGCGCCACCTATACCATCTTTACCGGTGGCTGAACCCACGATGAAAACGGGGTTGCCCGCACCTTCGGCGGTTGCGCTTACCGTTTTACCTACTTCCACGATACCTACGCTCATGGCATTAACGAGGGGGTTGGTATGATAGCAGGATTCAAAATATATCTCGCCCCCAACGGTGGGTACGCCGAAGCAGTTTCCGTAGTGTCCGATCCCGTGCACTACACCGTTGAGCAGATGCTGTGTTTTCTGTTCATTAAGGTCGCCAAAACGAAGTGAGTTGAGCGCTGCTATGGGCCTTGCGCCCATGGTGAATATATCGCGATGGATCCCGCCAACACCGGTAGCGGCACCCTGGAAGGGTTCTATCGCGGAGGGGTGATTGTGGGACTCAATTTTGAATACCACGCCCAGGTTATCGCCAATATCAGCCAACCCCGCATTTTCCTCCCCCGCTTTCACCAACAGCTTCTTTCCTTCACGAGGCAAGGTTTTCAACCATTTGATAGAATTCTTGTAACTGCAGTGTTCGCTCCACATGACAGAATAAGCGGCCAGTTCAGTGAAATTTGGGACGCGGCCGAGTACCTCGTTGATCAGTCCGAATTCTTCTGCTGTAATACCTAATTGCTTCGCTGTATCTATTGTTGTTGTCTGCATGATGATAGAAAACGCAAAAGTAGCAAAGATGCGGTAAAGGAGGATGGAGATATTTATGAACCGGTATAACGGCGTATGGCATCGTCGTAAATCCTTACCACATGGGATATATCGAACTGCTGAAGCATTTTATCCCTGCCATTTTTCCCCATTTTCCGGCGTTGGTCTTCGCTCATGTTGATCACCGCCTTCATTTTTTCCGCCAGGTCGGCCGCGCTGCGTGGTTTGCAGAGCAGGCCGTTAAAGCCGTCTTCCACTACGCTGTTACAACCGGTTTGATCAGAGGTGATCAGGGGAAGTTCCATGCTGGAGGCTTCCATTAGGGTTCTTGGGATCCCTTCCTCATAATAGGTAGGCAAAACAAAACAATCAGCTTCCGACAGGGCTTGGCGGACGTCATTTGAAAAACCAAGGTTGGTGAGCAGGCCTTCACGTTCCCAACCGGTGAGATGATCGGGAGAAACAGACTCCGGGTGCCCGGTCTCGGGCTTACCCAGCAGCCTGAATTCCACATCCAGGTGCTGCTGCCGAAGTTTTCGGGCAGCATCCATATAGGTTCCCACCCCTTTGCTCCAGAGGAGTCTGCTGACCATAATGAATACAAAGGTTTTGGAGACACGGCGCTTTTCGATCGGCGCAAAATGGCCGGTGTCGATACCTTCGCCGGGAAGGATCTTCGATTTACCGGGCGGGATGATCCGCTTACCGGTAAAAAACCCCGCGTTTTCCCTGTTCAGGAACCAAACTTCACTCGCTTTTTTAAGGGCCATCCGGAAAAGCAGGGTAACGGGCAGGCTCAGCCAGTTATCTCCTGAGTAGACATAGCCCAGGCCCGTAATGACGGATATACTGGGGATCTTAAGGCTCCCCGCGGCGAGGGATCCATAAATGGCGGGCTTAGTGACGTAATGGAAAATGATGTGAGGCTTTTCCTGCGTATAAATCTTCTTGAGCTGGCGCAATACCTGAAGGTCCGCAACAGGATCCACTGAACTGTTCCGGAACTCTACATTATAGAAGGTCAGTCCGGCCGACTTCAGCTCGGGGGTGTATTCATCTTCCGCGGCGATGGCGATCACTTTATATCCCTTAGCCACATAGTGGTTCAACAAGTGCATCCTGAAATTGAAGAGTGACCAGCAGTTGTTGGAGACAAAGGCGATAACAGGGGTTTCTGTAGAGAATGATTCCATTTTTCGAAACGCAATAATATCATATTTCTGCAAATTCAAAATATTCTATCTTTCCGTCCAACACAAACAGGTGTTGTTGTGCCCACATGGCTTATTTTCTTTTCTTCATTTATCTGTCGTTCTTTCTCATCCTGGTCAGATGGCTTGGCAGGAAAAACCTCGTGCATATCGATATGTGGTATGCTGGTGTGGGTTTTATTCTCAAAGTCGGCCTTGGGTGTTTGTATGGGTATATCTTTCTCCGCTACTACAGGGGAGACGACACCTGGATGTATCATGGGCAAAGCCTGGAGGAAACCCGGTTCCTAAAACGGGACCCGTTGCATTTCCTTCATTCCCTGGTAGACCCTACATCATATTCCAGGTATATGATGACCACCTACTGGCAGGAAATTGAATACGCATTCCTGATCAAACTACTGGCGATTCTGAACGTTTTTTCAGGCGGCCATTATTATGTGAACGTGGTCCTCTTTTCAATGATCAGCTTTTGGGGCGGATACTTCTATTACCGCTTTTTCTCGCAACTGTTTCCAGGAAAAGAAAAGCTTTTTCTGATCATCTTCTTCCTGTTTGTGCCACTGGTATTCTGGACTAGCGGTATCCGGAAAGACGCCCTGATCTTCCTGTCTTCGGGCTTGTTCTTTTACTGTCTTCTGCGCTTTTTTCAATGCGGGAGGAAGCGGTTCCTGCTATATACGGGATTGGCACTTTCGTTGTTATTCCTGAACAGGAGCTTCATTGCCCTAAGCATCATCCCAGCCGCCATGGCATGGTCGATCTCCCACTATCGCGGGGTAAAACCCTGGCGTAGTTTCTTTTTCGTTTACTCATTATCGTCAGCATTGTTTTTTCTGTCGTCTGCCATCGGTCCGGTGAACCTTCCTAAGGCCTTTGTGAAACGTCAGGCCGATTTCCAGGCGTTGAAAGGCGGATCTTATGTGCAGCTCGACAATCTTGAACCCGACCCATTATCCTTTATCCGGATCCTTCCCCAGGCATTGAATCATGTATTTCTCCGGCCCATTCCCGGGGAACAGCCCGGGGCATTGTTGTTGTTCTCCGGCATTGAAACCTATTTTGTGTTGTTGATCCTGATACTCTCATTCCTTGTCCCGGCGAAAGATAACATCCCGATAACTGGCAGCGCACCATTGCTTGCCATCCTGTTCTTTGCCTTCTCCAATTATTTGTTCATTGGTTACACCATCCCTTTTCTGGGTGCTATCGTGCGGTATCGGATCATCTTTGAAAGCCTGTTGCTCGCTGTTGCTGCAAGCCGGATAAACTGGCAAAAACTATTTACGAAAAAATTATGTGCTATATTTTACTAATATGTACTTTTTAGGCTTAATTCTGCATATTATTTAGCCACCTTCGGCTTTAAATCAGTCTTTTACGCTTTTTGACCCATATTTTCCACATTCCTACCAATTAAACATTGCTGTTTCGGTAAAAAACAAGACATTCGCATTTCTTAAAATTTACAACATGCAGTCGCTACGTTTCAAAGCAATCGACAATTTAACTGCTGGGGCCGAGGTTACTGAAGCCTCCTCCTCCAGGATCACCGCCATTTTCGGCGAGAATGTTTTTTCCCTAAAAACTGCCCGTGAATACTTGAGTGATGAAGCGTACAAGAGCCTGGTCAGCTCCATGAAATCAGGACATCGGGTAGACCGTACCATGGCGAGCCAGATCGCTGCGGGTATCCGGAAATGGGCAGAATCCAAATGTGTTACCCACTTCACCCACTGGTTCCAGCCGCTCACTGGCACATCTGCTGAAAAGCACGATTCATTCTTCACCCTGAAGTCTGACGGCACTCCCCTGGAGCAATTTGAAGCTGATGCCCTGGTTCAACAGGAACCAGATGCCTCTTCTTTCCCAAGTGGCGGTCTGAGGGCAACTTTTGAGGCCCGTGGATATACAGCATGGGATCCTAATTCACCGGCATTCATCATGGAGATCGGCAATGGCAGAACGCTTTGCATTCCTACGATTTTCGTTTCTTATACAGGCGAGGCCCTGGACTATAAAGCTCCTTTGCTGAAATCAATTGAAGCTTTGAACAAAGCGGCAGTAGAGGTATGCAATTATTTTGACCGCAACGTGACGCAAGTATATGCTACGCTTGGTTGGGAGCAGGAGTATTTTGTGATCGATGAAGGACTTGCCAATGCCCGCCCTGATATCGTCATGACCGGAAGAACGGTATTCGGACATGCCCCTGCGAAGGGCCAGCAGTTGGAAGACCATTATTTCGGTTCCATTCCCGAGCGCGTTTACGCTTATATGAGAGACTTCGAGAATGAGAGTTACAAACTGGGTATTCCATTACGTACGCGTCACAACGAGGTGGCACCGGCTCAGTTTGAATGTGCGCCGATCTTTGAAGAACTTAACCTGGCGGTCGATCACAACACCTTGCTGATGGACGTCATGAACAGGGTTGCGAAAAGGCATAAACTGAAAGTTTTACTGCACGAAAAGCCTTTCGCGGGCATCAACGGCAGTGGTAAACACAACAACTGGAGCATGGCTACCAATACCGGGGTTAACCTCCTGGCTCCTGGTAAAACGCCGAAGACCAACCTGATGTTCCTTGCATTCTTCGTAAACACGATCAAAGCCGTACATGATCATTCGGACCTGATGAGATCTGCCATTGCATCTGCGGGCAATGATCACCGTCTGGGTGCAAATGAAGCCCCTCCTGCCATCATCTCGGCTTACATTGGCCAATTCCTGAACAATGTGCTGAATGAAGTGGAAACGAGGGTGGGCGATAAATTTGATGAGCAGGATGAAGTGATGCTCAAGCTTGATATTCATAAGAGCATCCCTGAGTTGCTTTTGGATAATACTGACCGTAACCGAACCTCTCCTTTTGCCTTCACGGGAAACAAATTTGAATTCAGGGCGGTTGGTTCAGAAGCGAATTGCGCAAATGGCATGACTGTGTTGAATACGATCATGTCTGAAACGCTGACCAACTTTAAAAAAGAAGTGGATGCCCTGATTGAAAAAGGCGATAAGAAAGAAGTGGCGATCATGCAGGTTATCAAACAATACATCACTGCCGCTAAGAAAGTGATCTTTGAAGGTGATGGGTACAGTGAAGAATGGCAGCAGGAAGCCGCAAAACGTGGCTTACCTAATGTGAAAACCACACCCCTTGCCCTCGATGCCATGGTGACCGACAAAGCAAAAAAGTTGTTTGAATCATTCAGGATTTACACCCATGCAGAACTGGAAGCCCGCCATGAGATCGAACTGGAAAAATATATCAAGCGCGTTCAGATCGAAGGAAGGGTTATCGGCGACCTGGCCGGCAATCACATCCTGCCTGCGGCGATCCGTTACCAAAACGAGCTGATCACCAATATCAAGGGTCTTAAGGATATTGGAATGGAAGGAACTTCTTACGCTGCTCAGATGAATGTGCTGAAAGAAATTTCAGAGCACGTCAACAAAGTACAAACACTGGTTGAGGAAATGACAGAAGCCCGTAAAGATGCCAATGCCATCTCTCATTCAAGGGAAAAGGCGATCGCTTATTGCGAAAAAGTGAAACCCTACTTTGATTCGATCAGGTATAGCGTTGATAAACTTGAATTACTGGTGGACGACTCGCTATGGGAACTTCCTAAATACAGGGAGTTACTGTTTCTCAGATAAAGGAGGTAATGATTTATAAAAGAGAGACCCGGGAAACCGGGTCTCTCTTTTTCGCTGCATAAAAAGGAAATGATAAAAAAATGGCGGGTATGATCCGCCATGATCAATCTACATACAGTCTGACTGGTCCTAAAACATTTTGAAACTATCCATGAACTTGGTAGTAAAATTGCCCTTCTTGAAATCTTCATTCTTCAGCAGTTGCTGATGGAACGGAATGGTTGTTTTTACCCCTTCGATCACGTACTCGCTCAGTGCCCGGCTCATGGTGTTAAGTGCTTCCTCACGGGTACGTGCAACCGCAATGATCTTTGCGATCATTGAATCATAATAAGGTGGGATCGTATAACCGGCATAAACGTGGGAATCTACGCGAATTCCATGACCACCAGGCTGGTGCATCACGGTGATCTTGCCGGGACTGGGACGGAAATCCATATAAGGGTCTTCAGCATTGATCCTGCACTCGATGGCGTGCATGGACGGATAGTAATTAACACCGGAAATGGCTTCACCGGATGCGATCTTGATCTGTTCCTTGATCAGGTCAAAATTGGTTACTTCTTCTGTTACGCAGTGTTCCACCTGGATGCGGGTATTCATTTCCATGAAGTAAAAATTCCGGTGTTTATCTACCAGGAACTCAATGGTGCCCACGCTCTCGTAACCAATGGCAGATGCTGCTTTAACGGCAGCGATACCCATTTTTTCCCTTAGTTCAGGCGTCATAAATGGCGAAGGCGATTCTTCCACCAGTTTCTGGTGCCGGCGTTGGATAGAGCAATCCCGCTCACTCAGGTGGCAGACGGTTCCATATCTGTCACCCGCCACCTGTATTTCTATGTGCCTTGGATCTTCCACAAATTTCTCCATGTAGATCCCATCGTTCTTAAATGACGCGCCTGCTTCGGTCTTCGCAGTATGGTATGCTTTTTCAACTTCAGACTCTTCCCAGACAACGCGCATACCTTTACCGCCCCCACCGGCAGTTGCTTTCAGGATAACGGGATAGCCGATCTCCTTCGCCAGTTCCTTTGCTTCATCCACGCTGGACAGTAAGCCGTCGCTTCCCGGGATCACGGGAACGCCTGCTTTGATCATGGTTTCCTTTGCCGTGATCTTATCCCCCATGGAACGGATCTGGTCAGGCGTAGGGCCGATGAACTTAATGTTATACTCGCCGCAGATTTCTGCAAATTTTGCATTTTCTGCGAGGAATCCGTAACCAGGGTGAACGGCATCTGCATTGGTGATCTCCGCAGCGGCCATCAGGTGGGGTATATTCAGATAAGAATCGCTACTGGAGGGCTTTCCGATGCAAACTGCCTCGTCGGCAAACTTAACGTGCAGGCTGTCTTTATCGGCCGTTGAATAAACGGCAACGGTTTTTATGCCCATTTCCTTGCAGGTACGAATGACCCGCAAAGCAATTTCGCCTCTATTCGCAATCAATATCTTCTTAAATCCAGAAATTGAGTTTTTCGTCATAAGAGACCTGGAGGAAACGTGATAAATATAAGAATGTCTTGAATGTGGTCATCGGCGCCTTAGGCGGGATCTACCAGGAATAAAGGCTGGTCGTATTCAACGGGTGATGCGTCTTCGATCAGGATCTTCACGATCTTGCCGGACACTTCACTTTCAATTTCGTTGAACAGCTTCATGGCTTCAATGATACAGACCACGGTACCTGGCGCAATTTCATCACCCACTTCAGCGAATATGGGTTTATCTGGTGAGGGTCGCCTGTAAAAGGTGCCGATCATCGGACTTTTGATGGTGATATAGTTATCGTTCCTGACTTCTGCAGCGGGGAGTTCAACCGGAGCTGCCACGGCCACTTGGGGCGTAGGAGCCATACCATAAACAGGCATGGGCTGGGGAGCGGGTGCCTGGGCGTAGGTCACCTTTTCATCTTTCTTCTGTTTTATGGTGATCTTGAAATCTTTCTCTTCTATAGTCAGTTCCCCGATATTGGACTTATTGATCATTTTGATCAGATCCTGTATTTGTCTGAAATCCATGGAAGCTAATTTAATCGTTTGGTTGCGGCCTTAAGAGCGGCTAAGATAAGCATCTTCTTATTCCAACAAAGCTTTATCTTACCCAAAAACCAATAAAAAATAGGCAAAAAAGTCGATTTTTTGCCCATTTTCACTTAAAAAAAGCGATTTTCTTAGTCTTTTACTCTTTCTACGTATTCACCCGTTTTTGTGTTAATCCTGATCACATCACCTTCATTCACAAACAGGGGAACCATCACTGTAGCACCTGTCTCAACTGTGGCTTGTTTAAGGGTACGGGTGGCAGTGTCGCCCCGGAGTCCCGGTTCGGAGTAGGTGACCTTTGAAATGATCTTATCGGGTAATTCGACCGACATCGGAAGCTCTGTTTCTGTGTTCATCAATACGGAAACCTGCTGCCCGTCTACCAGGAACTGGGGCGCATCGATCAGGGTCTCTGATACCGTGATCTGTTCAAAGGTTTCGCTATCCATAAAGCTGTAGCCGCTTTCGTCTTTATACAGGTATTGATAATCTTTACGTTCCACTCTGATAGGAAAGATGGAATCGCCTGAGTTCCAGGT
The DNA here is from genome assembly GCA_040404005.1 of Chitinophagaceae bacterium. Taxonomy (GTDB): domain Bacteria; phylum Bacteroidota; class Bacteroidia; order Chitinophagales; family Chitinophagaceae; genus Pollutibacter. The sequence goes on along the minus strand of JBBAJO010000018.1, from coordinate 16,255 downwards.
CTTTTCGATGGTCCTGTTGTTGTCCACGCCTTTCAGCCTGGCCCATACCTTAGCGGCAGCCCTGGCTGTTTTATTCTCTCCAAATTCCACAACAGTGTACAAACTTCCATCGAGCTTCAGGATCATTCCCCTGCTGATATCTGATGTATTCGCCATAATGATTGAATTAACCCTTTCGGGCGGCAAAACTAAGCAAAAAATGAGCTGCTTTCAGTTTTTACATTTTTTTAGATAATACATCGTGCCATTACAGATACCTTTGGCAAAATATCTGGATGAGGATTTTTACCCTGATGATCTTATTGCTTACTTCTTTCATATCCAAATCACAGGATACGGATCCCCCATACCTGAAGAATCCCACCCTTCCAAATTTCAGTATACTCCAGGAAGACAGTTCAAGCTGGTTCACCAACAGGGATATCAAAAAAGGCGTTCCTGTGATCATTATGCTGTTCAGTCCCGACTGTGACCATTGCCGGGAGCAAACCGTTATTCTCACCAAAAACATGGGCAAGTTGAAAAATACGGAGATCGTGATGTCGTCTTTCCAGCCTGTTTCAAAGATCAGGGACTTTTGCCGGGAGTTTGACTTGCATAAATATCCCAATGTGCACATCGGCAGAGACGTTAAATACTTTTTTGGACCGTTCTACCGGATCAAGTTTGCGCCCTTGCTGGCCGTCTACAATAAGGAAGGAAACCTGGTAAAGGTGTTTGAAGGCGACACAAAAATAGACAAACTGGTGGATGCCACCCTGCATTCCACACATTAATCCCATTCATCTTCCCTCTGTTCTATATCTTTGCGTCCTAAATTAAAAACAATGAAAGTAACCGTCGTTGGTGCAGGTGCAGTAGGTGCTACATGTGCCGATAATATTGCCAGGAGAGAGATCTGTCATGAACTTGTTTTGCTTGATATTAAAGAGGGCCTGGCCGAAGGCAAAGCCCAGGATATGATGCAGACAGCCACCCTGCTGGGATTTGACACCAGGATCACCGGTAGCACCAGTGACTACTCCAAAACAAAGGGCAGCGACGTAGTTATCATTACTTCAGGGATACCCCGCAAACCAGGAATGACAAGGGAGGAACTGATTGGTACCAATGCCGGCATCGTTAAAAGCGTTTGTGAGAACATCCTTACCTACTCGCCTGATGCCATCATTGTGGTCATTAGCAACCCGATGGATACCATGACGCAACTGGCGCTGCAGTCGACCGGTATACCGAAGAACAGGATCATTGGAATGGGAGGTATCCTTGATAGCAGCAGGTTCAAATATCAACTTAGCCAGCGGCTGAACTGCAGCCCTGCCGACCTGAATGCGATCGTAGTAGGTGGACATGGCGATACCACTATGATCCCCCTGATCCGGCTGGCTACCTGGAACAGTATCCCGGTGACCCATTTCCTTGATACCGAGACGCAGAAACAAGTAGTAGCAGACACCATGGTAGGTGGAGCGACCCTTACCAAACTGATCGGCACATCTGCATGGTACGCCCCCGGTGCGGCAGGAGCTGCGTTGGCAGAGGCCATCCTGAGGGATGAGAAAAAGCTATTCACCTGCTGCGTTGCACTTGACGGCGAGTACGGCCAGAAAGATATCTGTCTGGGTGTACCTGTGATCATTGGCAGGAACGGCTGGGAGAAGATCGTGGAATGTGATCTCAATGCAGAAGAGAAGGAATTATTTGCCAAAAGCGCCGATGCTGTCAGGAGCATGAATGATGTGTTAAAGACACTCTAGAAATCATTAAGCTTACAATTAGCATATAAAATGGGGGCTTCGGCTCCCATTTTTAATTTTCAGCGAGCATTATTTTTATTTACGGCGCCAGCGATCTTGTCCAGATCCTGTTCATCCATACATTTGAAATGACCCCGCGGACAACGGTCGTGCCCGATCTTGGAACAAGGCCTGCATGTCAACCCTTTCACTTCTGCCATCATAGCCAATTCACGATGCCCGGTATAAGGATACATTCCAAATCCGGGAATGGTATTACCCCACACCGATACCATCGGTTTATCAAATGCTGCTGCAATGTGCATCAGGCCCGTATCATGGCTGATGATACTGCTCGCTTGTTTCACCAGCGATGCGGATTGGTTCAGGTTGAATTTGCCGCAGGCATTGAATATCCGTTCCGGATCTGCGCTACTGATCTTCTCACCGGTGTCTGCATCTTCCTTCCCGCCGAGTAACACGACGGCCCCATCAATTTTTTGCACCAGTTCCACAAGCTTGTGCAGCGGCAATCTTTTTGTACCATGGGCAGCGCCGATCACTAACCCGGTATACTCACGTGATGGCATAACCGAAATATCGATCTCATCTTGAGGAGGAATAAAAAAATCGAGCCCTTTGTTGTCATTCCTCACCCCCAGATGTTCTACCGTACTCAGGTAACGTTCAACAATATGGAGGTCGGGCAACCGGTTGATCTTGAATGTCACCAGTAGGAATTTCTCGAAATTCAGTTTAGGGAATGAATATGATGATGCCCCAAGCATCCATTTCACCCGTGCGGAACGAAGATTATTGTGCAGGTCGATCACGGCATCGTAGCGTTCTGCTTTCAGTTTTGAGATCAGGCCGGGAAAATCCTGGTCCAATACATGAACCTTACCCACGTACGGGTTGGTAACAAGTATAGACGCGAAAGCGGATTTGGTGAGGTAGTGAATTTCGGCGTGAGGTACTTGTTCTTTCAGGCATCGGATCACCGGGGTAGTGAGAACGATATCACCGATGGACGAAAACCTGATGATCAGAAATTTCATATTTACTCCTCTATGTAATCAAGGTCTTTATGAAATGTTTCCTCGGTAAAATAAACAGAGACCACACCAATCAGTATAACGATCACTCCTGTCACGATCCCGCTTTGAACAAGGCTCCATTTCCAGGAGTCCTGGAACGTGTCTTTAAACATGATGTTGATGATAGGCAGCGCTCCCCTCACCATATTGGGAATGGTCGTTGCTGCGGTGGCGCGCAGATTGGTGCCGAATTGTTCGGCGCCCATGGTGACAAAGATCGCCCAGAAGCCTGTACTAAAACCCAACAGTCCGCAGACCACATACATGAAAGAGTCGTTATTATTCAGGGGGCTGAAATAAGCGGTTACAGAGAGGGCGCTGAACAGGTAAAACAGATAAAGGGCCTTCTTTCGGCTTTTGAAATACTGGCTCACGAAGCCGATCAGGATATCGCCGGTTGCAATACCCACATAGGCGTACATAATGGCCTTCCCGGAGTCAATGGCGTTGGGACCGTAGATCTCGTTGGCAAAACGGTTGCTGAGGTTAACAAGTATCCCGATCACATACCAGGTAGGCAGGCCGATGAGGATGGCGAGAATGTACTTCCGGAACCTGGCCGCATGATTAAAAAACATAAGGAAATTACCCCTGCTTACGCCAGCCTTTTTCACCGAATGGAACATACCACTTTCGGCAACGCTGATCCTGAGTACCAGGAGCATAATGCCGAGGCCGCCCCCGATCTTATAACATAATCGCCAGTCTTCCGTGCTGCGATAAACAAAGTAGGCGAACACTGCGCCAAAAAGGCCTATGCCAGCCACCAGTGAGGTGCCGATCCCCCTTTTGTTTTTAGGCAGCAATTCACTCACCAGCGTGATGCCCGCGCCCAGTTCACCAGCCAGACCTATGCCGGCTACAAAGCGGGCGGTTGCGTACTGGTCAACGGTAGTCACATATCCGGTAAGGAAATTGGCAACGGAATACAACATGATGGAACCGAACAAAACACTGAGTCTTCCTTTCTTGTCGCCCATCACCCCCCAGATCATCCCTCCGATCAACAGGCCTACCATCTGCCAGTTAATGATCCTGGTACTGGCAGAGATCATATCGGCATCTGCCACTTTCAGTCCTTTGAGGCTGGGCTCTCTTACAATGGTGAATAAAAGAAGATCGTATATGTCAACAAAATATCCAAGTGCAGCAACAATAACAGCGATGTTGAAGATCGTGTGCTGTGGTTTCGCCATGTGTAAGATTTAAGGATGGTCGTCTTTGTGGCTATGCTTGTCCCCGCCTTTGAGCAATTTCCAGATCACGGGCAGCGTGGTGATCAAAACGATTCCGAGTACAATGAATTCCAGCCTCTCTTTCAGATCGAACTGGAAGGTATTCAGGAAAAAGATATACAGGTAATGCCCTGCGAACAACATGGAAATGGCCCAGGCAACACAGCCGACAATATTGAAGAATGTGAAGCGCTTCTTATCCATTTCCACGATACCGGCGATGATGGGCGCAAAGGTTCTGATGATCGGAAGGAACCTGGCAAAAATGATGGCTCCACCGCCATGCTTGTCGTAAAACTCCTTTGCCGTATACAGATGTTTCTTTTTGAAGAAGAAGGTATCTTTTCGTTTAAACAGGTAGGGGCCGCTTTTTGCCCCGAACCAGTAGCCCACCATATTACCTGCTACCCCGGCGGTGACCACCAGGATCGTCAGCAGTATCAGGTCCAGAAACTCATTGCCGGTACTGTACACTTCCCTGGCAAGTTCAGAACTGTAAATCCCGGCCACAAAAAGCAGGGAGTCGCCGGGTAGAAAAAAACCTGCAAACAATCCTGTTTCAGCAAAAACGATGAAAAGGAATAACCACAATCCTCCATGCTGGATATAAAACTCGGGGTTCAACAGGTCTCTAAAACTGATCTCTAATAACTCTAGCATTTCGATATTTTATAATTCTTCTACGGAGGTCAATTCCACCGGGTTGGTCAGTTCACCTTCCCATTTACTTACTGCTGCTGTTGCCAGTGCGTTTCCAATCACATTCGTCATGCTTCTGAACATATCACAAAAATGATCGATAGGCAGGATCAGGGCAATACCCTCAGGCGGGATATTGAACATGGCGCAAGTGGCGGTAACCACAACCAGAGAGGCCCTGGGAACGCCAGCTATCCCCTTACTGGTCAGCATCAGCACCAGAAGCATGGTCAGCTGCGTAGGCAGGTCAAGCGGTACATGGTACACCTGCGCAATGAAGATACTGGCAAAGGTCATGTACATCATGCTTCCATCCAGATTAAAGCTATAGCCCAGCGGAAGAATAAATGAAACGATCTTATTCTTACAACCGAAAGCCTCCAGTTCTTCCACGAGCTTTGGAAAAACGGCTTCACTGCTGGTAGTACTAAAGGCGATCGCCAATGGGTTCAGTATTCTTTTGATCAGTTCAAAAAGTCGGTTACCTAAAATGAGATATCCAACAATCAGCAACAACACCCACAGCGAGGCAATGCCAACTAAAAATGCACCAAAATATTTCAGGTAAACGAAAACGATGCTTTGAATACCGTAGGTAGCCACAACTGCAGCGAGCGCACCGAACACACCAAGTGGAGCGAAATTCATGACGTACCCCACCATCTTCAAAATGATTTGCGCCACCACGTCTAAAGCATGTAGAATAGATTTAGCTTTTTCCCCCAGTTGGGCCATGGCAATGCCAAAAAAGATCGAGAATACCACAATTTGGAGAATCTCGTTGGTGGCCATTGCCTCTATGATACTTCTGGGAAATAAGTGATTTACAAAATCAATAATGGAGAAGGCATTTGTTTTTCCGATCACATCCTTTGCTGCGCTCATGTCTGCACCGTCGGGCGCAAAACCTACACCCGGTTTAAACAGATTGACCCAAAACATGCCAATCAGCAGGGATATCAGCGAAGCCGTGATGAACCATAACAGGGCTTTACCGCCTACCCTGCCGACCGTTTTCAGATCCCCCAGTTTAGCTATTCCTACCACCAGGGTTGAAAAAACCAGCGGGGCGATGATCATCTGGACCAACCTCAGGAAGATGGTGGTCAGCACTTTCAGCTGCGGAGAGATCTTTGCAATATATGCGGGCGACGCATTTATATGTATCAGGTAACCGATGATCACGCCGATCACCATGGAAAGCAGGATATAAACCGTTAAACGGCTGCCTTTTTGCATAGGTCGCAATATAATCAATTCATGGTTCTGTAGATGTTCGCCGGGAGATAACTGTTTTTATAAATTGAATGTTTGGTGAAATGCGGAATTCTTTATCTTTCCGAATTCTAACATTGGTCATCATTTATTAATAAAACGTATGAGTTTATTTAGAACCAAGGATCTCGATGCCATGCTGGCCCACACCAAAGACGAGGAAAAAGGGTTGAAAAGAACGCTGGGGGCAGGCAATCTTGTGGCATTGGGAATTGGCGCGATCATAGGGGCCGGTCTTTTTGTAAGAACAGCTGCGGCGGCAGGACAGGCAGCAGGGCCGGCTGTTACCATTTCCTTTATTATAGCCGCCATCGGCTGCGCATTCGCGGGCTTGTGTTATGCAGAGTTTGCCGCCATGATCCCTATTGCGGGAAGCGCCTACGCATATTCATATGTTACCATGGGAGAAATGATCGCCTGGATCATTGGGTGGGCACTTATCATGGAATATGCCCTGGGTGCTGCTACGGTCTCTATCGCCTGGAGCGAATACCTGAATAAATTATTAGGCGGAGTAATACCCTATGAATGGTCGCACTCGCCGTTTGAATCGATTACTGTTGATGGTGTCACCACATCCGGCATCATGAATGCTCCTGCCCTCGTCATTTTATTGTTGCTGACCCTGCTGCTGATCCGTGGTACCCAGGAGTCTGCGTTGGTCAATATGATCATTGTGTTTATCAAAGTGGCCATCGTGCTGATATTCATCGCCGTGGGATGGCAGTTCATTGAACCCGCTAACCACACGCCTTACCTGATCCCCGAAGGAACACCCGGGCATGAAGGGGTATTCAAACACGGATGGGGAGGGGTGCTTGGGGGTGCAGCCATCGTATTCTTCGCCTTCATCGGATTTGACGCCGTGTCAACAGCGGCGCAGGAAGCCAAAAATCCGGCCCGCGACATGCCGATCGGAATCCTCGGATCCCTGGTTGTTTGTACCATACTTTATATTTTATTCGGGCACGTACTCACCGGTGTTGCGCCGTACACGGATTTCACTGATCCTACAAAAGGACAGGAGGCATCGGTTGCTTATGCCATTTCAAATTACATGCACGGCTATGGTTGGTTAGCTACCAGCGTAACCGTGGCCATCCTGGCAGGCTTCTCCTCGGTCATCCTGGTGATGCTGATGGGCCAGAGCCGGATATTTTATACCATGAGTAACGACGGACTGATCCCTAAGGCGTTTGGAGATCTTCATCCAAAATTCAAAACTCCTTATAAAGCCAATTGGATCCTGTTTGTTTTTGTGGGATTATTTGCTGCATTTGTACCAGGCCATATGGCGGGTGACCTTACCTCTTTCGGAACCCTTTTTGCCTTTGTACTGGTAAGCCTTGGCGTATGGATCATGCGCAGGAAGAATCCGGATATGATCCGTCCATTTAAGACGCCGCTGGTGCCGCTCGTTCCAATCCTAGGCGCGGTCATTTGCTTTGGGATGATCATTGCCATCGATATCAGAACGCTGAAATTTGCCTTTGCGTGGATGATCATCGGCCTGCTGGTCTACTTCCTGTATAGCCGCAAAAAAAGTAAACTGCATACCCCCGGAAGTGGACTTCCCAAAGCGAAGGACTTTCAATAACGAAATCATTACCTTCGCAGCCGATAAATTCCTCTTATGGGTCGCATTTTCGAAGTACGTAAGTCCACTATGTTCGCCAGGTGGGATAAGATGGCAAAACAGTTTTCCCGCATCGGGAAGGAGATCGTAATTGCCGTAAAGGCCGGCGGACCGGATTCCGACACCAACCCTGCATTACGCAGGTGTATGCTGAACGCCAAGGCAGTAAACATGCCAAAAGACCGCGTGGAAGCTGCCATAAAAAGAGCTGCGGGTAAGGAGATGATCAACTACGATGAGATCCTCTATGAAGGTTATGGGCCGCATGGCGTTGCCATTCTTGTTGAAACAGCAACAGACAATCATGTGAGAACAGTGGCGAATGTAAAATCCCATTTTAATAAAGGCCACGGTACGTTGGGCAATAGTGGCAGTGTGAGTTTCCAATTTAAAAAAATGGGCGTTTTCAAGTTAAAGCCGGAAGGCTTGAATATGGACGAACTGGAACTGGAACTGATTGATTTCGGATTGGAGGAACTGGGCGAGAGTACCAATGAAGATGGGCAGGAAGTGATCGTGCTCCGGGTGGGCTTTGCCGATTTTGGAAATATGCAGAAAGCACTGGAAGATAAAAACCTTCATCCATTAAGCTCTGAGCTGGAATGGATCCCGGTCAATACGGTGGAGGTTGGAGAGGAAGAAGCCCAGGAAGTATTGAAACTGGTTGACAGGCTTGAGCAAGACGAAGACGTTCAGAAAGTTTTCTACAACCTCAAATAATGCAGAATCCGCCCGTCATATACTTTGATGGGGTATGCAATCTCTGTAGCCGTTCTGTGCAGTTTATTTTACATCGAGATCGAAGAAAAATATTTCGGTTTGCTTCCCTCCAGGGAGAAGCGGGCAAAAAAATGCTTCTGGCAAACCATATGTCCCCCGACCAGTACAATTCCTTCATCCTGCAGGAAGATGGAAGGCTTTACACGAAATCAACAGGCGCATTAAGGGTATTGAAATTATTGGGCGGCGGCTGGTCTTGTTTATACGTCTTCATCCTGGTACCAGCTTTCCTCAGGGACCTGATATACCGGTTTATATCTGCAAACAGGTATGCATGGTTTGGCAAAAAGGAAGTATGCTGGTTGCCGAAGCCGGAATGGAACGACCGGTTTTTGGTCTGATCACTCAGACATCATTTCCTGCACCAGTTCGATGACATCCTCAGTGCCTGGCTTAGAAAAATAATCGCCGTCGCTGCCATAGCCCGGCCTGTGCGCTTTAGCCGTCAGGGTACGCGGACTTACATCCAACCACCGATACCCGCCCTGCTCTTCTATCACTTTGTTGAACATGTATGCTGCTGCGCCAGCCGGAACATCTTCATCTACAAACAGGATGCGGCCTGTCTTTTTCAAAGACTCAAGGATCAGGTGACCAGTATCGAATGGTAAAAGTGTTTGCACATCGATCACTTCGCAACTGACCCCAAGCCCTTCGAGTAATTCTGCCGCTTCCATAACGATTCGCAGGGTGGACCCGTAGGAGACCAACGTGATCTCGTTTCCTTCCCTGATGATCTCAGGAACGCCCAGGGCCACTTTAAAATGGAGCAGGTTGGAAGGAAGCTTTTCCTTAAGCCGGTAACCGTTCAATGATTCGATCACGAGCCCTGGTTCGCAGCTGGCGAGCAGGGTATTATACATGCCTGCCGCCTGTACCATGTTGCGGGGAACGCAGACATGGATACCGCGAAGAGAATTAATGATCATCCCCATAGGAGAACCACTGTGCCAAATGCCTTCCAGCCTGTGGCCACGGGTTCTTACGATCAGCGGGGCAGCCTGGTTGCCAACGGTCCGGAATTGCAACGATGCCAGATCATCACTGAGCGGTTGAAGTCCATATAAAAGATAGTCGAGGTATTGAATCTCAGCGATCGGCCGAAGGCCGCGAAGCGCCATACCTATCCCCTGCCCTATAATGGTCAGTTCCCGGATACCGGTATCAAAGATCCTGTTCTCACCGTATTTCTCCTGAAGCCCGGCAAAGCCCTGATTGACATCGCCGATCTTACCCACGTCTTCCCCAAAAGCAAACACCAGCGGATTGGAAGCAAATAACTGGTCGAAATACTTATTCAGGATCTCGTAGCCATTCACGGTGGGTGGATCTGGTGCATAGCTTAACTCTGTAGGTTCCACAGCAACCGCTGCACGCGGACCTTCGTGTTGCAGGTGGGTATTGAACAACTTTTCATTCTCATCCCTGAGTTGCTCATAATATTTTCGAATGGCCTCGGATCCGTTCTTATACATGATCATTGACCTGCGGAGCACCTTCATCACATCCCTGCGTAATGGCTCGCGGTTGTTTTTCAGTTCCGCCAAAAGCTGCATCAAACTATCTGGCTCTTCCATGGTTTCGGCCAGTGCGTTCACCAAATTCACCGTCTGGTGTACCTGCTCCCTGATGGGGTTTAAAAAATTATCCCAGGCTTCAACCCTGCAGTTCCTTACGTATTGCTTGGCTTCGTGTTCGATATCGATCAATTCCTCGTCTTCAGCAAGCATGTTGTCAATGATCCAAACCCTCATCTTACCAATACAATCCCACTTACGTTCCCAGTCCAGGCGCTCAGGCGTTTTATAACGTTCATGGCTACCCGAAGTGGAGTGGCCCTGGGGCTGGGTTACTTCTTCCACGTGGAACAGTACGGGAATATGTTTGTCCCTGGCTTTCTGGATCCCTTCCTCAAATACTTCACACATGCCCGCATAATCCCAGGCCTTCACTTTATAGATCAGGAGACCGTTGGTATCTTCTTTTTTCTGGAATCCCCTAAGGGCTTCTGAGATGGAGCCTTTGGCGGTCTGGTATTTCCTCGGCACAGAGATGCCATAGCCATCATCCCATACGAAAACGGCCAGGGGTACCTGCAGAACAGAAGCAGCATTGATGGTTTCCCAAAAATGACCTTCGCTTGTTGATGCATCACCTATTGTACAGAAGCACACTTCATCGCCCCGGTGTGACAGGGTATCCAGATTTTTCAGGCTTTCAGCCTTCCTGAACAGTTTTGATGCAAACGCAAGCCCCAGGGAGCGCGGCATCTGACCGGCTGTAGGTGCCATGCCGGCGCATATATTCTTCCTGTTCACCAGGTCCAGCACATTTCCTTTCTCATCTGTGAAGGGAGTGGCAAAATGTGAGTTCATTTGCCGGCCGCCGCTATGGGGCTCGCGGGACCTGTCCGGATTAGCATATAACTGGGCAAAAAATTCGGGGACAGAAGCCGCACCGGTGGCGAAAGCAAATGTTTGGTCGCGGTAATAACCACTGTAAAAATCGCCCGGTTTGAAAAACTTAGCCATGGCAACCTGGGGAACTTCCTTCCCGTCACCAAAAATGCCGAACTTGGCTTTTCCGGTGAGTACCTCTTTTCTTCCCAACAGGCTGGCTTCTCGGCTCTGAAAGGCCAGGCGATAGTCCCGGAGAACCTGATCCCTGAAAGCTTCGAAGGAAAGCTTCTCAGCAAGCATTTCATTTGACATGGCAGCATCCATAAGAGCAAACCTAAGGAATTTAGCCCGTTAATACCGTTACCTGGGGGCCTGAGGACATGATGGTCAATAACTTCATTATGAAATGTTAATATTCTCCTCTCCCAAAGGCATCGGACCGCACCCAGCGGGCTAATAACCAATTTATTGTGTGAATCATTCCAAAAATAGCGGGGATTAAAACACTTTAATATTATCTTACAATAAGTAGATTTGTAGTGCGTTAGAAGTAATGAAACGTCATATGAAAAAAATCTACATACTGGGTCTAATCCTGTTCACCGGCCAGGCAAGTTTTTCCCAGGTGAAGATGGGTGACATTGCTCCTGTTGAGGCGTTCCAGATGAAAGAAAATGCATTTGATTTTGGGCGTATTCCACAGGGCAAACCAGTTAATCATCATTTCCTCATCACCAATATAGGTAAAGAGCCACTGGTGATAGAGAATGTATTAGCCAGTTGCGGATGTACTACTCCGGAGTGGAGTCCGAGTCCTGTTTCCAGTGGTAAAACCACTGAAATAAAAGTGGGATACAATGCGGCTGTGGAAGGCAGCTTTGAAAAATCAATCACTGTTATGTATAACAAGGGTCAAACAAAGACCTTCGTGATAAGGGGCCATGTCTGGAAACTACATGAACAAACAGCACCCCACAACAACTCTGTTTCCTTATTAAAAAATGTAAAATGACAGATATGAAAAGTATGTTAATGACCTTCATCGTTGCCCTATTGGTGTTTCCTGCATTTTCTCAATCAACTACTGCGGGTAAGAAAGCAGAGGATTTTATTAAATTCAAGGAAGTCAAGTACAATTTTGGGAAAATCAAGCAGGGAACTCCGGTTACCCATGATTTTCAATTCACGAACATCAGCGGTGACCTGGTGATCATTGAAACGGCTACTGCATCATGCGGTTGCACCACTCCAAAATGGCCCCAGGCTCCTGTTGCAAAAGGCGGATCTGAGAAGATCACCGCAGGTTTCAATGCACAAGCAGCAGGCCCCTTCAGCAAAGAGATCTATGTAAGGGTTAAAGGGGCAGATGTTCCTTTTGCCCTCACCATTACAGGTGAGGTAGTTGATGCAGAAGCCGGCAAATAAAATCATTCCAATAAAAAAGCCTCCCTGCCATGCAGGGAGGCTTTTTTATTTCAGGTGGTTGATAGTCAGTTCATCCGGGCGTTGTCGATAAATAATGTTTTCAATCTACCGTCGTCCGCAATGTCTTTATAAAACTCTTCGATGTAGTTGATCATTTCCTTTTTTGAACGGTCGTTCAAAAACCTCGAGCCATTGATCTCGGCGAACATGGCTGCTTTCTTCGCCACAAAATGATCAGCCATTTCCCTTAATTCTCCGATCTCCCTTGGAAAGCCGCGGTACACCCTTTCCGTTACGCTCTGGGTGCCGAGCATATCGGAAGGGACTGCATAGTCAGTGGCGTTCACCAGCCCGGAATAATCAAAGTCATATGCCACTGCATAAGGCTTTGCCGATGTATTGCCGGAATCCTGCATCAGTTTGATGTTATGGTTTGCGGGGATAGACCAGTCTGTATTGCCGATCATGTACTCGAACATGGCCACCAGCGTCATGGACTTGCGGTCCGTATTCTCGGTATGCAACTTGGACAATTTGATCTCCTTAGATGCATTTCTTTTAGAAGTGACGTCAAAATCCTCTATGAAGAAGCCAGGCATGGTAACTGACTTGCGCTTCCCTTCCGTATCTTCCATCGTAAGTGTCACCAGTCTTACCCGCTGGCTTCTTTCAGAAATAATGTTATAGATCCTGTACGTAGTATACTCTTTGAAAAGCCACTGCTCAAAATCCTTGCCCTGTTTGCACTGTACCGTCATGTCGATACTGCCAAGCGGGTGAAGTGATGGTGAAGCCGATGTGTCGAAGTCGAATTTAAGCGGCGGCACAAAACAATAGTTGCGACGGAACTTTCCCCTTGCGCGGATATTTACGCTGCCCTGAACGGTTGAATCGGCAATTTTAATGGCAACATTAGAATAAAGCATCCTGTCGTTTGCTTTCTTTCCCAGGATGTCTTTCATATCCGTTTTGAGGTTGACCTCCAATGGATCTTCCTTCTCAAACATATCCAATCGATCGTAGGCCTTGGTTTGGGCATCTGCATAAAATGCAGTCAGCAACAGGCTGGTTAACAGGATCAGTTTCCTCATGTGTGGTGTTTGAAAGATATAAAATAGGGTAAAAATGATTAGCGAAAAAATAAACTCCTATTTCCGGGCTTACCTACCTTTGTTGTATGCTACAAGTTTCTGAAAGAGGGAAGCTGATGCCCCCTTCACCCATCCGCAAATTGGTCCCATATGCCGAAGCTGCTAAAAAAAGGGGGATCAGGGTATTTCACCTGAATATTGGCCAACCGGATATTGAAACCCCTCCTGCCATCCTCGATGCGGTGAGAAAAGCAGACATAAAAGTGTTGGAGTACTCCCACAGTGCGGGGAATGAAAGCTACCGGAAGAAACTGGTAGAATACTACAAAAGAGTGGGGATCGATGTCGATCACAATAATATCCTGATCACCACGGGTGGCAGCGAGGCGATTGTGTTCGGGTTCATGTGCTGCCTGAATCCCGGGGATGAAGTGATCATCCCGGAACCGTTTTACGCCAACTACAACGGATTTGCCGTGATGGCGGGCGTTAAAGTGGTGCCCGTCACCTCTTCCATTGATGATGGCTTTAGCCTTCCGCCGATTGCCGCATTTGAGCAGGCGATCACTCCCCGGACAAAGGGCATCGTGATCTGCAACCCAAATAATCCAACGGGATACCTGTACAGCAGGCAAGAAATGGAAGCATTAAAAACGGTCTGCCTGACACACGATCTGTATCTTTTTTCGGATGAAGCCTACCGGGAATTCTGTTATGGAGGAGAATATGTTAGCGCCATGCAGCTGGAGGGACTTGAACAACACGTAGTAATGATGGATACCATTTCAAAAAGGTATTCGGCTTGTGGTGCCCGCATTGGCGCCTTTGTGACCCGCAACGAGGCGCTGTACCAGGCGGCGATGAAATTCGCGCAGGCGCGGCTCAGCCCGCCCGGACTTGCCCAGATCATGGGAGAAGCAGCGGTAGACCTTCCCGACTCTTACTTCGATTCGCCGAAAGCAGAATACCGGATGCGCAGGGACCTCCTCGTTGAAAGGCTGAATGCCATGGAAGGTGTCTACTGCCCCACACCTGGCGGGGCATTCTACGCGATGGCCCGATTGCCTATTGACGACAGTGATGCCTTCTGCCAATGGCTGCTTGAATCCTTCTCGTTTAAGGATCAGACCGTCATGCTGGCTCCGGCTACCGGATTCTACGGCACACCCGGTCTTGGGAAAAATGAAGTCCGGCTGGCTTATGTACTGAACCTGGAATCGATAAACGCGGCAATGGATTGTTTGGAAGAAGCACTCAAAGTGTACAACCGGCGGTAGTCAGTTTTTTCGCCGCAGGTTCACGAACAGCACGCCACCGATCACCATCGCGCCGCCCACCCAGGTGTACCACGACACTTCTTCACGAAGAATGAGTACGGAAAATATCACCGCAAAAACGGGTACCAGGTTATTGAATATGGAGGTTCGGGTGGGGCCTATCTTTTTGATCCCATCGTAATACCATACGAAAGCCACAACAGTGCCGATAATTCCCAGGTATGATAATGCCAACCAGACCTTTACTGGTATCTCAACGGGATAAGGCTCCGTTGAGGAGAACATCAATAACATCAGGCATCCCGATAACGAAGCCCATGTTGACGCCTGCAAGGGAGTAGTATGTTTGAGGGCAGGCCTTGCTGCAAGTGTGTACATGGCCCAGGTGACGGGGCAGCCCAACATAAAAAGATCTCCCGTTTCCAGGCTGGAGATCAGCTCGGTCACCCTGCCCCTTGAGATCACGATCACCACACCCGCCAGTGAGACCAGGATACCTATCAATTTCCGTGCTGTGATCTTTTCTTTGTAAAAGAATGCGGACAGCAACATGACGATCGTTGGATTCAATGCCGCCAATAAAGCTCCCCTGCTGGCAGGAATGGTTTTCAGGCCCTTGAAGAAGAAATAATTGTAAGCGAATATTCCCGAGAACCCCAGTAACATCAATACAGGGAGTTGGGACGGTTTCACTCTGAAAAGTTTCCTGTTCTGTTTTAGTGCCAGGGGCAGCAGGAAAACAAGGGCAAAGGCATACCGGTAGGAAGCACCCGTGAATGGACCAAAAGTCTGCGCAGCGATCCGGGTAGCAATGAAGGTACCCCCCCAGGCCATGGTCACGAATACAAGTTTCATGTATACGTACCTGTTAGTATGTTGGTCGTTTACTTCCATCGCGATCGGAAAACTATCATTTAAAACTGTAAATTGTACTTACTCAATGGATATGCATGAAAATATTTTTGCTTTCGCTCGTATTGATAACATGGGTATCGGCCTTTTCTCAGTGGGACAGCAGTAAGGTCACCATAGCGCGTGACAGTTTGGGTGTACCGCATATTTTTGGTAAATCAGATGCTGATGTTTCTTATGGTCTGGCCTGGGCACATGCGGAAGACAATTTTAAAGATATTCAATACGTACTCCTTACCGGCAAGGGATTACTTGGAAAAGCCATTGGCAAAGACGGCGCAAAGGCGGATTATGCTGCAGCGCTGCTAAGGTGCCGGGACATCGCCGAAGAGAAGCAAAACACGCTTGCGCCCGCCTTCCGGAAAGTGCTGGACGGATATATCAGGGGGATCAATGACTACGCCAAACTGCATCCCGAAGAGGTGTTGGTCAAGAAGGCATTTCCGGCAACCATCACGGATTATATTTCAGCGGTCAGTTTTTCCCTCTGCATCATTTCCGGCGCAGATAAAGTGATCGGAAATGTAATGGGAAATAAAGCCACGGTTATTCCCGGATTCCAAACCGGCGGGTCAAATGCTTTTGCCATTCACCCATCAAAGACAACCACAGGTGAGGCTTTTCTCGCGATCAATTCACACCAGCCGCTGGAAGGGCCCTTTGCCTTGTATGAGGCACATCTGAGCATCGATG
>JBBAJO010000017.1:0-69261 GCA_040404005.1 Chitinophagaceae bacterium | reverse complement strand
AAATTAGTAAATATTATTAACTAACCTCGTGGTCTGAATTTAGGGGAGTACTATACCTCTCGGTAAGAACTTTCGAATGAATGAAAGGGATTGATGTGAAGAATTAGCTAATTAGTCAATGAGTTAATCAGCCAATTAGCCAATGCATTTCATAAAATGAGCTCTGCTCATTTTATGAAATGCAGGTATCCCCACTTCTCCGGAATATGCATATTGATCGCGCCCTGGGGAGTCCAGACCCAGTTGTTTTCCGGCAATGGTTTTCCATTAGCGCCGATCTTTTTGCTGTAGCTGGTACCATCGTTTTCCAGCTGCCATTCCACACGGGAAAAATTGATCCGCCATGGTTTCTCGGGCGTGGGTTTGTATTTCTTCTCCCCTTTACTCATGGATGAAAAAGGGATGGCAAACTCAACCACCCAGCCCTTATCGATATCATCGTTCTTATTCAATGTGCCGTTAAGGCCAACTGCGCTTCTCATCCCAACGGTGTTCCAGGCCATATCCATGGGGCCGCCTCTGCTATACGACTTTCCCATATGCAGATCCATTACGGTTCCAAGGGCATTGATCTCGATCTCGATGTAATCATTGCCATCATCATCGGGATCGATAAAGATCTCAAAATCATGATCCTGGAAAATGATCGCATCGTAATCGGTCAATGTTGCCCAAAGTTGCGGCTCTTCCATATCCGCCAGAATATAGAGAGAGTCGTCATCCCATAACATCTTCATCCTGGTTGCAAACCGGGGCAATGGCTTTTGATCTCCTTCGATGTCCACATAATTATCGGACCAGGGAACGGATTTCCATTCCCGCTTGCCAATTTTGCCGTCGATCACCGGAGGCTTTTTGGCGTAGTTGGCGTAGTACGACTTAGGCAATGAATTCAATGCCTGGCCATAGACCGACATACAGGCGAGGATAGAAACAACAAATAGCGTAAATCTCATCAATGGCGTTTATGCGTCAGAAAAAGTGAATGAAAGCGCACCACAATGTATAAACTTTTCAATGCTTGAGTACGAATGACAAAATCAGTTAGTTGTTAATTTTTTTCAGCTAATCGAATCAAAATATCCCAATCACACAGAAAATATGGCCGAAGTTCCGGAACTTCATAGCCCATGACGGCTTTGAAAGAAGAATTGCTGAAGATCCTCCCTGAGACCAGGATAAAAAATCGCTTTATTGACCTGGTGTCGTTCGCCTCCGATGCTGGCTTTTATTACCTGCTTCCCAAAGCCATCGTTCAACCGATCAGCGAAGCGGAGATCGTCGCGCTGTTCAAATTCTCTCAGCAGCATCGTATTCCGCTTGTTTTCCGCACCGGCGGAACGAGCTTATCGGGACAGGCCATTACAGACGGCATTCTGGTGGACCTTAGCCAGTTTTGGAACAAGATCAGGATCGAAGAGAACGGCCTTTTGGTGCGTGTGCAGCCGGGCATCACCGGCGCCATGGTCAACACCTACTTAAAAAAACACCAGCGAAAGATCGGGCCCGATCCCTCCAGCATCAGCGCAGCCATGATGGGCGGCATCCTCTCTAACAATGCCAGTGGCATGTGTTGCGGCGTAGCGCTGAACTCCTATCATACTACCAAATACATCCGGTTCATGCTGCCCGATGGCAATATCTTCACTACGGAAGATCCTGCGGATTACGAACTTTTTGAAATCGAATGCGGAAAACTGTTCCTGGGCCTTGCAGCTATCCGGGACCGCATTGCCGCAAATCCTTCTTTACACACCCTGATCCGAAAAAAATACCTCACCAAGAACACGGTGGGCTATTCGCTCAATGCATTCATCGACCATCAACATCCGCTGGATATCCTGGCGCACCTGCTGATCGGAGCGGAAGGAACACTGGCTTTCATCTCGGAAGCCGTGCTCAAAACAGTACCTGATTACCCATATAAATCCACTGCCTTACTATACTTCCCAACCATCTATGATGCATGCCAGGCGATCATCCCCCTAACCATCGCAGGCGCCCTTATGGTAGAATTAATGGATAGGGCCTCCCTTAGTTCAGTAGAAAACATGCCCGGCATGCCAACCATTGTAAAAACATTACCAGAGGGCGCAGCCGCATTGCTGATCGAGTTTCAGGAAGACAGTCATGCGATGTTAGATGAAAGGGTCAATAACTTCCTGTCATCGTCTGCTGATCTATCGCTGATCAACGCGCCAATATTCACCACCGACCCCAAGGAGCAGGACTTCCTTTGGAAAGTGAGAAAAGGTCTCTTCCCTGCAGTAGGTGCCGTGAGGGCGAGTGGAACCACGGTGATTTTAGAAGACATCGCCTTCCCGATCGAAAAACTGGGCGATGCTATCCTCGACCTGCAGGATCTTTTCAAGAAATATCATTACGATAATGCCATCATCTTTGGCCATGCTAAAGATGGTAATATCCATTTTGTGGTCACGCAATCTTTCAATACCGATGCTGAAGTCCGGCGGTACGACGAGTTTATGCGGGAAGTGGTGACGATGGTGGTGGACAAATACCAGGGCGCACTGAAAGCAGAACACGGTACCGGTAGGAATATGGCGCCTTTTGTGGAAACCGAATGGGGTGGCGAAGCCTATGAGATCATCAAATCGATCAAACAGCTGATAGACCCTGAAGGCCTCCTGAACCCAGGCGTCATCATTAACGATGATCGCGAAGCCCATATCAAAAATCTGAAAGAACTTCCTCCCGTTGAAGAGGAAGTGGACCGTTGCATAGAATGCGGATACTGCGAACACAAATGTCCGAGCAGGGATATCACCACCACGCCGCGCCGGAGGATAGTGATCCGAAGGGTATTGAAAAGCCTTGAACTGGCTGGGAACAAGTCCGATTATGAACTCCTGCTGAAACAGTATCAGTATGATGTACTCGATACCTGCGCCGTAGATGGATTATGCGCTACAGCTTGTCCGGTGGACATCAATACCGGTGATTTGGTGAAACGGTTGAGGAGGGAGAACCATTCGCCATTCGCCAACAAGATCGCGTTGTCGGTCGCAAAAAATTTCCGGACCGTGGAGCGACTGGCCAGAACAGCTTTGAAAACAGGGATTACGTTCAATAAACTGTTTGGCAAGAATTTTATGCGGGGCTTCACCGGGTTCGCCAGGAAATTCTTCCCGGAAATGCCGCTTTGGAGCGAACAACTACTTTATCCTCCTGACCTGGGTTCCATCAATGATCAACGGACTGCGAAAGATGCAGCCATCGTTTACTTCCCATCCTGTATCAGCAGAACGCTGGGCGTCTATGAGGGGAAAGAAAAAAATCTGATGGAGACCTTTCTGAGTATCTGTAAAAAAACCGGCATCGGCGTCAATGTTTTAAAAAATGCAGAAGGCAGTTGCTGCAGCCAGATCTATTCGTCAAAAGGTTATGGCGCAGCGGCAAACTACACGGCAAATAAGATCATTGACCAGCTATGGGAAAGCAGCGATGAAGGAAAACTACCCGTAGTCATTGACGTTAGTTCCTGCGCTTATACCCTTCATCATGTTCGTCCCGCGCTTGATGATGTGCGAAAAGGTAAATTTGACCAACTGACTATTTTGGACAGCGTAGATTTCCTGAACGACATGGTAGTGCCAAAAGCATCAACTTTGAAGAGGCAGAAAAATATCGTAGTGCATCCTGTTTGTTCTTTACAGAAAATGAACACCGAAGATAAATTTGTTCGGGTTGCAAAACACTTTGCGGCAGAGGTGACTGTACCCTTTAGTGCAGGCTGCTGTGGAATGGCGGGAGATCGAGGGTTTCTGATTCCCGAACTTACGGCATCAGCTACTCTTCCGGAAGCTGTAGAAGTCCAGCAAAAAACGTACGACGGCTACTATTCCTCCACCAAAACCTGCGAGATGGCGATGAGTGAGGCCGTGAAGAAAAATTATGAGTCTATATTATACCTGGTTGATGAGAGTTTGGCCTAGCCCTACAGGTTTCACATTAAGCTTAAGCATCTCAAGGTATAGAATTCACCTTATTCTTATTGAATACTTTGCCGTGAATATATATTTTATCCACCCGATTTTGTTGATCTCCATAATGACTTATTCGCTGATTAGTTAAGCGCGTGAGAGTATTTTAACATCGATTCTTTAGAATAGAATACTTCACTCCAATCCTGTCGGAGTAGCGGAAGGTACATTTAGCTAAACAAAAAATTATTTATGAAATTCCCTACTACATTTAGTACGCTGTTTTTCTTCATGCTATTGGTATTTTCATCATGTAAAAAAGACCAGAGCAAGTCAATGACGGAGTCGATGGATTCAAGCCCCCTAAAAACACTTAATTCAAAAGAGAAAGAAACAGTTGACAAATTTGAGCGTGCCTCCTGGGTATTACAAGGCCTCTTCTCCTCAAACCCTCAACTCAGAAAGGAGTTTAACGGCTTCATTGCTGCAAAACTCGCTAAATCTGGCACAGATGAAGATCTGAGTTTCAAGGAAATATTCAATGCCAGAAACATTACGCTGGCAGGAGTTAAGCCCGATTTTCTTATACGTTTTCGGGATGCTTTCGTAGGAACCTTCATCAGTGGCAGGTATCCAAATAGTAGTAAGTACAGCAACAACGCTTTCACAAACTTGGATCAAGTTGCAGCTTACTATGATATAAAAACTGTAATCAACAATTCTTCAATCGGTTCATCAGGAACCAGCAGTGTTTACAATAGCAGCCCTGATGGGATACCTTATATGATCTATTTCCCATACTCCGAGAATTGGCCCTCACAGTCAGATATGGGATATGCCGTAAGCTATCACCCGCTGACGACAGATGAATGGAATTATGGAAAGTCGTACGACGCATCCGGAAACTTACTCCCTGACGTCATCGTAAATGATGAATATGCGTACGAGCATCCTACCTATATCCTTACATATGATGACGGATTGACACTCGATGATTTCAGTAATGGGAACATACCAATTGAAACGGAGAATTACAGGGTTACCCTTACCGATGAACAATACAACTCGATCGTTCTGCAGAATCAGGTAGCTGATCCGAACCCGTCCCCATGTTTGTCAACCCTGTATGTGAAGGACGGCCGCTGGACATTGCTGAACAACGCTTACGGCATCTTTGAGAACAGGATAGAATTTGGAGTAGCTGTATCCCGTGACATTTCAGATGTTACCATACCCAATCAGAACCCGCAATCCAATCCGATCATCCAGATAGATAGAAAGGCGCAGGCTTGGGGCTACGTGAGAATCAAGCGCAATAAGGTGAGGAGGATGCAAGATAGTAAGAATGAGTATGTTAGTATTGGAATCAGCGTTGGCCCCTGGTGCCCTGGGCAGCCCGACAAGATGATGTTTCTCTATGAGTATGATAAGCCAAATATGTTCAGCAGAAACGCCGCTGAATGGTCCAACCTGCTGACTGCAGCTGTAGGACTGGTTGGGGACTCTGCCACCAGGTCTACCTTATCTTCACTGGCCAGCGCTGGAGTTGCCCCCCTGGTTAAGGTTCTGTTGGAAGGAACAGCCGACTCCCGCATCGAGCATTATGGGGTCATCGGCAGCAATGCGGTTTGGGCTGGTCTGCGCGTACCTACCAATGGGATGGATCCGTCATTATTAAATGGTTTCCGACCCTATGGAAAGAATGCGGTTATGGTTAGCTTAGTCATTGATTAGATAAGTTAAAAAACATAACGGAGCATCCTGTTCCTATATTTCGCTTTCAAACAGTTACTATGCGTGTAATCCTCCTAATGCTGCTCCTGTTCCAAGCTTCCCTGTCAATGGCACAGGAAAAATCTACAAGGCTTCCCACCTCCAGGTGGGAAGCTTCCGTAGGAAGCGGGCTTTTCCTCGATCTTTTCTATACAATAGCCCCCCCTCCCCCCGGCTACCCCACAAAGCCGGGCAAAACGGTGCATCCGGGAAAAATAGACCGCATTGAACTCAATTACCACTTCAACGCCAGATCCGCGGTCTCCCTTTACTTTCAGAATGCCCAATGGAGAATGCCTTTGGGAATCGGTAATGATCCCCTGGCCGTATGGATGGACCTCAAACGGGTAACGAGGCGCTGGCACTTCACCATGAATTATTACCGTAGCTTCCCCAGCGGGAAAAACGGGTCATGGTCCTTCGGGTCAGGTTTTCAGGTGCAGATTCAAAAAAGCAACTTTCCGTTCTATTTCACAGATGATCCGGCCAACCCAACTACCATTACCTATATGAGTGCCCAGCCTTACTGGTCTTATTTCGAGGACTGGGCCATTCCGCTCACCGTGGCCCATCATTGGCAGATCAACAAGAACCTCAAACTGGGACTCATGGTCAATACCGCATACACTTATGGCATAGGCTTAGAGAACCTGGCCTTCCTCGGACATATCGCCATACCCTTCGGTAAACCGGTTGCCGACAAAAGGATTAAAAAGAAACCCTGAACCCTATGCAGCGATACTACAACTTGTATGAAACTAAATCGCCAATCTGTTAAAATATCATAGACATCAGTGATTTCTAAAGAAAAACAGTTATTTTATTCATTATAAATCCGGTAAAATGATAAAATATATTTTCAAAACCTCAGGACTAACTCTTTTTCTTGCCGTCATTCTTTCGGGTTGTGCCTCTATTGTTAGTCGATCTACTTATCATGTGAATGTTAGGACAGAACCAAAAGGCGCAAGCATCAGTATTACAAATAAAAAAGGAAATGAAATATATAAAGGCTCCAGCCCCGCGACTGTAGAATTAAAAGCAGGTGCGGGATTTTTCACAAGAGCGGAATATAGAGTGAGAATTTCTGCTGCAGGTTACGAAGAAAAAATAGTACCTATTAATTTCAAAATTGATGGTTGGTATTGGGGAAATTTACTCATTGGAGGTTTACTTGGCATGTTGATAATTGATCCAGCAACTGGTGCAATGTGGAAAATATCAGATCCGATTATAAATGAAATTCTAGTAAAAAATACATTGCCAACTTCTCATGTTCCAACATTGCAGATAATCGATATCGCAAGTATACCTGAAAGTTATAGAGATAAACTTGAACAAATAAAATAATCGAGGAAGTGTAAAGCAAGATTAAATAACTGCCTATAATATTGGGTTAGATGTAGCTTGGGATTGGCATTATAACATCAGCCAATGGCAAATCACAGCTTCCAATATTGTAGACGAATATCTAACAGCTTTTGTACTTTATATCTGAAAACGGATAGTATGATATACTATATATTCTTGTCATGTACTTTTTCGAAATGGATTTTGATTTCGCCGCAAGTTTCGTAGTAGTAGGTTTGCCGAAACTTATCATAGGCTATCGGCGCTCCAAGTTCCCGCAGGTCGTTCAAATGCTGATACAAAGTGCTTTCGGATATCTCAAGTTTTTCGGCAAATTGAATGGGAGTTCCAGTTCTCTTACTGCGAATCAGATAGTTCATTTTATCTATGCGTCTGATGACGGTTATCATAGTGGATGAATGATTAGCTAAATATTATTTTTAACATGAATTGTTTGCCCTAACGACTATTTAGTCACTCAGAAAGAATAGGCATCTCCATACCATGCTGGTAGAAGTGTTAATGAAGTGGGATCTGTCCATCCCCTTCAAAATCAAAGATCATAATACGATGGGGATCCCCTCTGGTGTTTTCCACAACGAATCAGCGTTTTTTCACATAATATCGTCGTCTTTCCCCCGTAAACATATCATCAAGGCCATTCAAGGGCAAAACTCGAATACATAATACTCCACCAGACACGTAAAGAAAAAATATGATTAAACCCCGGATCTTACTAAAGACTTAATAAAGGAACCAATTCGTTTAACGAAATACATTTTTAGTTTAGAAAAGACGCGACAGTTCCCATAAGCACACACAGGGGGAAACGTTGTACAATTCATCCACCAAAACCTGTGAAATGGCGATGAGTGAAGCGGTGAAGAAAAATTATGAGTCTACTCTTAATCTGGTGGATGAAACGCTGGCGTAGCCGCGGTTGTTTCGCATTAAACTTCCGCATCGCCAAGTACAAAAATTATCTTTGCCCATTCACTTACGCTTTCAGCTCACCAAGGATAGCTGGCAAAGTGGAGTTGGGCATTCAGGGGAATACATACAGTTATAAATACATGCTTACTTTATATTCAATATTGCTTTGGCTTTGTCTTTAACATTTCTAACAGCCTGATTATCTTTTTTCACTAGCAAGGTAACTATCAGCTGAGCTGTTTTTCTCGCATTTGCAAGATCGTTATTATTTAATTATAGATCAAGAAGCCTGTCCTTATAGACGAACTTGTATGGAATAAAATTATTTAAGGCAGGTCGGAATGATTCATTTCCTGCTCCTTTTACCTTAATCTGGCTAAAGAGCGGTATACTGATAAAAAGGCATACTATACCGGTAAAGCAACATTTACTAAAAAAATCAACAATCTTCATATTTATCAGATTTAAAAAACTAGTCTGCTCTCCATTCCCACAAGAGTTCATCAATTGGTTTACTGAATACCATGTATAAAATTATCGGGGTTATCAGAGCCACAACACGAATCAAAACTTCCGACTTGGTAAACTGGTGCCTGCGATAATAAATCAAAAATATCACTACTGTAATATGGACAAGCCAGCAGATCCACGTCTGCAATCCGTTGCCTATCGGATTAGGCCATTCATCATAAACAAACTTTAGTGAAAGTACTATAGTGTATGATAGGAAAATACCCAATTGATAGAGGAAAATCAATAATACTTTTTTCACCGTTACTTTTTTTAGTTGCATTCGCCAGCACTTTCTGTACCACTACCCGCCTAATTCATTCTGCCCACAGGTCTGACGTTCTTTCCAACCACCTGCGTGATGTCATCTCCAAGGTCTTCCCTGGCTTGAGTAGCCAATTTCTGGAGCGTAGCAACGATCTCCGGGTATTTGTCTTTCACATCGTAACGCTCGCCGGGATCTCGGCGCAAATCATAAAGCGCCAGGGCCACGGGAACAATTTTGGTTTCTCCAGGGAAACCATCATTACCCGGCAATTGGTTCTCATAACTTTGTCCATTATGCGGCAGCATCAGCTTCCAATCATCTAACCGCACGGCCCTCAATCCATTTTTACCATAGTAATAGTAGAACTCGCGGCGGGGAGTGACATCTTTACCTTCCAGCAAAGGCAACAGGTTTACGCCATCTATGTTATGGGCAGGCAATCTGGTCCCCGTAATGGCTGCTATAGTGGGCATAAGATCAATGGTGGAACTCAGCTTATTACAAACAACTCCTTCCTGCAAACTGCCCTTCCACCTAACGATGCAGGGCACCCTCAAACCACCTTCCCAAACCGTGCCTTTGCCCTCACGAAAGCCACTGGAAGAGCCCGCATGATTCCCAAAGTTCAACCAGGGGCCGTTATCGCTGGTAAAGATCACGATGGTATTTTTGTCGATACCCTGCTCTTTCAGCGTTCGGATAATCTCTCCAACGGACCAGTCGATCTCCATCATCACATCACCAAACATACCTTGCTTACTCTTCCCCTTAAATTGTGCAGATGCCGCAATGGGGACATGGGGCATGGAGTGAGGCATGTACAGAAAAAATGGCTTCTTGGAATTCCTTTTGATAAACGATACCGCTTCTTCCGTATATCTTTTTGTCAGCGTAGCCTGATCATCCAGGGTTTTAATTTCCGCAAATTTTTCATTGCCCTTTATCAACGGCAATACGGGAAGCTTGAATTTGCGATGGGTTTCGGGCGCCGGGGTGCCATCGAACATCACTGGCCACATATCGTTCGAATACGGTATGCCAAAATATTCATCAAATCCATGTTGCAGGGGCAAGAACATTTTATGATGACCTAAATGCCATTTACCGATAGCCGAAGTAGCGTAACCTTTTTGCTTCAACATTTCCGCCATGGTTGTTTCCGCAGGATTGATGCCAATACTGTCTGTCGGAAAAAGCGCACCCGAGATACCGAGGCGGTTAGGATAACAACCAGTGAGTAAGCCTGTTCTTGACGCACTGCACACTGCCTGCGCGGTGACAAAGTTGGTAAAGCGGACGCCTTCATTGGCCATCCGGTCAATATTCGGCGTTTGATAGTCCAACGCGCCGGTAACACCCAGATCGCCATTGCCCATATCGTCCAGAAAAATCAGGATCACATTGGGCTGGGCTGCTGGGCCAGGTTTCTCCGTGAAGCTTTGGCCTGCAAGCATCAGGAGGATTAATAAAGAAGTCATCCGCATGGGCAATGAATTTATTCGAGCTCTCTGAAATTAAACTTCTGACCGCCTACTGATGCTTCGTACATCAGGCCTCCCTTCACGTGGGTAAAAACCATCACACCATTCTTGTATTTAGCGTTGGCTGCTGCGCCCTGATCCGCAATAACCGCAGATGCCTGGGCCGAGAGCTGAACTTTGTCTTCTTTGAAGTTCTTCAATACTTCTTCGGTCTCAAAGAAAATAACTTCCCGGTAAGACTGCCCTCCAGCCTGGAATCCAATGTTCAACTGCGTCAACTTGGCCATCCCGATCAGTTTACCTTTTTCATACACCGCTCCATTTCCGAGAGCACCACCTACGCCCAATCCGCCTTTACCTACATTTGGGAATATGACGTAGGCATGGGCAGTCTCAAAAAGGCTCTTCATCAAGCCATCCGTTGATATGAAATCAGCTTTTGCATTCTTACTGTCCTCAACGATCTTCTTATCCTTTGAATTGGTTTGGCCGAAAGCAGAAACAAAAAAAACCATGGCAGAAAATAGGGCTATACACTTGCTTTTCATATTTATTCAATTAGTTGTAAAGATACCCGATACCCGACATTAAAAATTTTAGCTTATAGCCTATCTCTAAATTTTAACACCAAAAGCCAGATACACATGATGATGATCACTTTTTCTTTTCCAGAGCGATCATCGTCCCTGCTTCAAGATAGTCCTGATCTTCTTATCGTACGCTTCTGCGATCTGCATCATGCCAATGTCGTTCGGATGAGATCCATCTACGGTTGACTCGATGCCCTGTCCAACTTCCTCTTTAGTCTGCCTGTACATATTCTTAATTCCTGCAGACTCCAAAGAGTCATATACCTGGCCGAGTACTTTATTGGCTTCTACATAAACCTGCTTCCTTGCATCATTCGTGTATTCGTTGGTGTATCCCGCATGCTCATTCAGCAAGATGGGAACGCCCGGCCTTTTTGACTGTAGGAAAGTTATTGCGTAGACCAACCTCGATTTCAATTCTCCCTGCATATACTCGGGGGCCGACAGATTAGGCAGACAGTCGAGCACAAACATCTCTGCATCGATCTCTGCGATCAGCTCCAGGACTTCTTTCTCGAGTCTTCCATTTCCCGAGAAAGCCAGATTGATCACCGGCATACCTATTTTTCGGCCGAGAATATTTGTCCAACCCAGACCCGGTCGCGACGCGCATCCACCCTGGGCGATCGATGTGCCATACACCACAATAGGTTTCTGTTTTAAAGGCTCCAAGATGGCGAACGTCTTACCCTTCGGATAACTGATCTCCATCCATTTCACATGATTGTATAGGGGAAGATAGAGGGTATATTCGCGATTAGGGTCGTGGTTAAGATCAGTGTAGCGGTACACGATGGTGTCGCCAAAACTATATTTTGCGCCGGCCCAAACCCATGGGCCGCTTGGGGTTTTTCCATACAGGTCAACGCCGGATACGCCAGTGGCGGGCATATGAGGCATCTCTTTATTTCCAGACACGGTGTATCTTACAACGATCTCATCTGCTGTGGATGTAAATTTGATGCTGAGTCCGGCTCCATGCTTGGAAAGGTTCCATACATCTTTTCGGACAACCGCTTCAGCCTTGGCGGGAAGCCGGTCAAAATCTTCCTGTAAATCCGTATTCCAGCCACGGCCGTGAATGGCGGCTGGTTTCGGCTGTATATGCAAATATTCCCTTGCTTGTTGCGCCCTAAGGTATTGGAACGATATCAATAACAGACTTAAGATGAGCAATAAAGCATTCCGTTTCATGTTCTTGGGATTGAATGATGATCAAGCTACGAAAGAAAAATACCATTCCTTCCGTAGCCAAACAATATTATATCCAGCAAGGAGTTGTTAATAAGGCATTAAACTTTTTAACGGCGTCATCGTCAAAGAGAACATAAAAGAGCCTATGAAAAACCGTTTGGTCATATTATCGCTGGTGCTGATCGCATTATCGTCGTGCGAAAAGAATGAAACTCCCCCAATCGCTGTTACCCCCGCGGCTTTGTATTTCCCGCCCCTAGCAGGAACGGTTTGGGAAACCACTACACCTGCTTCTCTTGGATGGTCTGCCAGTTCGCTCTCTGAACTCGAAACCTATCTCCAGTCGAAAAACACGAAAGCCTTCATCATCTTGAAGAACGGCCGGATCGTGATTGAGAAATATTATGGAAGTTTCAAGGCTGACAGTAACTGGTATTGGGCCTCTGCAGGAAAGACCGTTACGGCTATGCTGGTAGGTATTGCCAACAAGGAAGGTATTTTAAACATAGAAAACAGAACGTCTCAATACCTGGGAACAGGCTGGACCTCCGCGCCCCTGGCCAAAGAAAATATGATCACGGTAAAACATCAGCTAACCATGACTACCGGTTTGGACGATGGATTAGGTGACGATGATTGCACGCTTCAGCCCTGTCTTCAATACAAAGCCGATGCAGGCGCCCGCTGGGCCTATCATAATGCTCCTTATACGCTGCTGGACAAAGTTGTCGAGAATGCATCAGGCAAAACTTTCAATGCCTACTTCCAGGAAAAGATCAGGAACCGAATCGGTATGAATGGAGCCTGGTTCAGGACGGGCAGCTACAATAACGTCTATTACAGCAATGCCAGAAGTATGGCCCGTTTTGGTTTGCTCATGCTCAATAAGGGGATATGGGACCAGACGCCTATCCTCGGCGATACCGCTTACTTCAACAAACAGGTCAACTCATCGCAGACACTTAATCTTTCCTATGGTTACCTCACTTGGTTAAATGGAAAAGCATCCCATATGATGCCTACCATTCAGATCATATTCAATGGTTTCATGGTCCCCGCGGCGCCAAGCGATATGTACGCGGCATTGGGGAAAAACGACCAGAAGATATATGTGGTCCCCTCCCAGAACATTGTTGTCATCCGAATGGGTGACTCCGCCGGAAATGTGCAACTCGCCGTTTCCAGCTTTGATAATGAGCTATGGGGAAAGCTGAAGCCGATTTTGGGTTACTAAGATTGCAGGGGGAACAACATGATGACGACCGACAGATTATCAACAACCCCCAGAATAACGATTCCACATTAAAAACTTATCTTACCACCACTTAACAAAGCATACGATTGTCGATGGAAACAAAAATTGTGGTGGGCAATTAATCAGTTGGCTACCTTTTGTAGTCAACTGATAATGCGGAAGTAAAAAAACTTTCTTCTGGGAAAAGTAAGAAAAAGTGAATTAAAGTGGCTTAAATAGCTATTCATCAAGTATGCGCAACAAAATATTGCTAATCCTGCTGATCATATTTTACCTCTTCGCAGGATATAATCATTTTGCCAATCCTTCTTTCTACGATGCCATCATCCCACCCTATCTGTCCGATTGGTCGGGCTTCATCAACCTCGCTTCCGGATGCATTGAAATAGGACTGGCCTTGTTACTGATCCCGGTTAAAACAAGGCAGTGGGCCAGTTGGGCAATCATACTAATGTTGCTTGCTTTTATACCCGCGCATATTTACTTTATCCAAAAAGGAAACTTTCAATTGGGGGGACTCGCCATTACCCCGATGATCGGCTGGATCAGGCTATTGATCATTCATCCCTTGCTCATCCTCTGGGCCTGGTGGGCCGGGAAATCCAATCAATCTTTTTTCCCTGCGCCCCAACGATAAAGAAGGCGGATTTTTTCCCTAAATCTTTACGTGTTGCCAGGCAATCAGTACTTTAAAGGATGAAAAGAAGAAATTTCATCAACGCCGGTATCAAGGCGAGCACAATCATTCCTGCTGTCGGCGCCTCGATGGTCATTCCCGGCAATGTCCAAGCGGAAGATAAGGAGGCAAGCGCTGGAAACAGTATGGAAAGACCCACTCCCGAGCAGGGCAACATCGTCATTGAAAAATATACGGAAGGCAAACCGCATGCAGGCAAAGTATTCGCCGCCATCCAACCTCATTGCGACGACATTGCCATCTTCGCGGGCGGTACCGTAGCAAAACTAATTGCCGAAGGGTACACAGGCTATATGATCCGAACATCGAACGACGATGCCACCGGCGCTGGCAAGAACGTAGGCGAACAGGTGCTGAACAATGAGCTCTCTAACGATGCCACTTCGGCAGCCCTGGGTTTAAAAAAAGTGTACAACCTCGGATACCGGAACCACCGGATGGAAGAATACAACATCCAGGAGATCAAAGGCAGATTGATCTTCCTGTTCAGATTGTTGAAAGTTGATACCGTGATCTGCTATGACCCCTGGAGCCAGTATGAAGAAAATCCGGATCATTACGTGACGGCAAAAGCAGTGGAAGCGGCATGCTGGCAGGCTGGAAGCCACGATTATCCCGAGCAGCTTGAAGTAGTAAAGCCCCACTCGGTAAAAGAGAAATACTATTTCGCACGAGGCCCGCAGATCGTAAACAGGGTGGTGGACACAAGCCGCTTCATCAACAAGAAAGTAGAAAGCAATGTGGTGATCACCAGCCAGGGTCCCGGCGGGCACGCAGGATCAGCTTTAAGAAAAAGTCTGGCTGCCCAGGGTAAGAAACTGCCTATACTGGGAAACGATGATACCACTGCTGATTTCAACTACGTAAAACACATAATGCTGGATGCCGATTCACAATACCTGCGAGGTGTTCCATCCGACAAAGAAACTGGCAAAAAATATGGCCTGGAATGGGCGGAGGAATTTCATTACATCGGACCGAATGCGTCCAAGCTGCCGGACTATGTTAAAAAGAACAGTTAGTTTGATAACTGATCATCTAAAGCAATCAGATATTTTACTGCCCTGAATTATTCTCCCACGCCCATTAAATAAATTTAAAGTTTAATATTTTGTAGATTTGAAGTCAAGCCATTACTATGAGACGAATATTTCTGATGTTAGCCATCGCCCTGTTTTGTTTATCCTTCATCAACAACGTATCAGCCCAGAAAAAAGCAGTCATCGCTTACTACTCCGGCGGCTTACAAGCCCTGGATTCCTTTGACGCTAAGAAGTTCACCCACATCATCTATTGCTTCGGTCGCCTGAAAGGAAATGCGCTTCATCTCAGGGGTTCAAGAGACACGCTGTTGATTCAGAAGATGGTGGCCATGAAAAAACAGAATAAAAAACTCAAAGTATTGCTCTCCCTCGGTGGCTGGGGTGGTTGTGAGCCCTGCTCCGATGTGTTCAATACAGAAACCGGCAGAAAGGAATTTGCGCAGTCAGTGAAATCGCTGACCGATTTCTTCGGTGCAGATGGTATTGACCTCGACTGGGAATACCCTACCATCTCCGGATTTCCCGGGCACAAGTTCAGGCCCGAGGATAAGCAAAACTTCACAGACCTCGTGAAAGAATTAAGAACCGTTTTGGGTAAAAAGGCGACCGTTACTTTCGCCGCCGGGGGCTTCGACAGATTTCTCGAGGAGTCCGTTGACTGGGCCTCGGTTATGCCTATGCTGAATTATGTGAACCTGATGACGTATGACCTGGTAGGCGGATATGCGAAAGTAACCGGACACCACACACCACTTTACAGCACCCCAACACAAAAGCAATCTACAGATAATTGTGTACAGTGGCTGCTGAAGAACGGTGTTGATCCCCGCAAACTGATCGTGGGCGCTGCTTTCTATTCACGCGTATGGGAAGGCGTTGAAAATACAAACAACGGCCTTTACCAGCCCGGGAAATTTAAAGGGTCCTTTGGCTTCGATTCTTTTCCTACCCGTTTACAGAATTATGCCATGTATTGGGACAGTGTTGCACAAGCTCCCTACGCCTACAATGCGGCTGAAAAACTCTATGCCACATTTGACGACAAGCGTTCCGTTGCCTTAAAAACAAAATATGTCATGAAGCACAAACTCGGTGGCATTATGTTCTGGCATCTTGGGCATGATATTCCCAACGGCGGTCTGCTCGACACGATCAATGAAACGCTGAAGAAGAAAAAATAAGATCATTCCGCTGGCGGCCTCCGCAGCATCTCATGTTTACCAAGGTTGTAGGAGCCGCCGGATGACATCATGCGAAAGGGAACATAAACCCTTCCCAGCTCTTTGGTCTGCTGCTGCCAGTGCCAGCGATCATAGATCAACACATAAGATTTCCCCACTGCCCGAATAACCCCTTTTTCTACTATGGCGGCAGTGGATTCATCTATCGCCATACCGAACAATGTAGTATCCCTTTCCAAAACCGGTAACAGGTCAAACTGTCGGTTGCGGGCAAGCACATGCTGATCAATCGCTGTACGATCCATAAACGATAAGCCCTTTGGGAAACTTTGTGGCTTCTGCGGAGTGGCCCGATGATCCCCGCCAATGAGCACAGATCCCATGATGGTAGCTCCTGCGGAAGTTCCCATGATCACGCCGCCCCGTTCCAACAAATCGAACATGGCCCTGTGCAATACAGTGCCTTCGTATGCCTTTGAAAGCAGATCCTGGTCGCCCCCGCCAAAAAATACGCCTTTGGCTGAACGCATGGCTTGCAGGTAAGCAGCATCATCCGCTTTAGCCTTCTCACGCGTATGGATCGTGAACAGATTGGTAAAACCCCGGTCGGAAAACTTCTTCAAATGCTCCCCGGCCTTGATCCACGCTTCATCCTCCGTTGCCGTTGGTATCACAATCACCGGCTGGTCTTTCCCGCCACATGCCTGCGCGAAGAGTGTAAAGATGGTGTCAGGAATTTCGCCACCTCCAATAATGATCAGCTTGCCCTTTGAATCGATACTCCCCTGACTCTGAGCGAACATGGAAAAACCAATGGTCGCCAGAAGAAGAAAAATGAATCTGCCCATACGGTTGAATTAACAGGATCTTTCTCAAATGTAAAGAAACACGGACAGCATGCAAGATTAGATATCGTTTTCCGCTACGATTGAACCAAAACTTCGTTATCATTAATGATCAAATCATTTACGTAATGACCAGAATATCTTTCGAGGAAATGAAAGCTATCGTGAAACAAGCTTTTTTGCTGGCCGGAATGCCGGAGGAAAAAGCAGAGACCTGTGCCAGGGTCCACACCGAATCCAGCCGCGACGGTGTGTATTCGCATGGACTGAATCGGGTGGAAAGATTTGTTGATTACATTCATAAGGGCTGGGTAAATGTACACGCAGAGCCAACGCTGGATCTGAACCTGGGCGCGATGGAGATCTATAACGGCCACCTGGGCCCAGGCATTACCAATGCCCTGTTTGCCATGAACCGGGCTACGGAGATCGCAGAAAAAAACGGCCTGGGTCTCGTGAGCCTAAACAACACCACGCACTGGATGCGTGGGGGTGCTTATGGATGGCTCGCCGCTGAGAAGGGATATATCGGCATCTGCTGGACGAACACAGAGTCATGCATGCCGGCCTGGGGCGCAAAATCACAAGGCATAGGCAATAACCCCTTTATTATGGCGGTCCCGCGTAAAAACGGACATATCGTACTCGACATGGCGATGTCGCAGTACTCCTACGGGAAACTGCAAGTGACCCGCCTAAAGGATCAGACATTACCCTACCCGGGTGGATTCGACGGGCAAGGTCAGTTGACCGACGATCCCGGTGCCATTGAAGAAACGAGAAGGATCTTACCGATGGGATACTGGAAAGGCTCCGGATTTGCGGTGCTCCTGGATGTTTTGTCGAGCTTGCTCTCAGGCGGTCTCACCACAGCAGGCGTAGATAAATTTGATAAAGGCAGCTGCGGAAGTTGCTGTCAGGTGTTTATCGCCATCAATCCACTAAAGATCAACAGCCAGGAATTTATTGACCAGGCATTGAATGGCACGGTCGACCAAATCAAAGGCTCTGTGCCTGCAAAAGAAAATGGCGAGATCTTCTATCCGGGCGAACAATCACTGCGGACGCGTCATGAAAATATGGAGCTGGGCATCCCTGTTGACGATGGCATCTGGGCAAAAGTAAAAGAGTTGGCCAATATCAATTGAGAACCGTTTTCTTTACACCCTCTCTCGTGATCTTGACCGGAAGAATACGACCCCCATCATCAAACTTCATTTCATCGATACAGGTCTCCCTGGAATTCCCATCTTTCTCACTGAGCGGCCGACGATGATACACGATGAAGAATTTGTCTTTACCGGGAATCGAAATCACTGAATGATGCCCTGCGCCTGTCGCAATCGCAGGATCCTGCTGCAGAATCTTTCCAATACGTTTGAACGGCCCGGCAGGATGGTCAGCAATGGCATATGCCACGCTGTAATCAGGGCCTGTCCAACCGCCTTCCGACCACATGAAATAATATTTCCCGTTGCGCTTAAACACAAACGGCCCTTCTACATATCCCTCCGGGGTGATCTCGCGAAATTGGGTGCCATCTGCAAACGCAACAAAGCCATTCAACTGATCATTCAGTTTTGCGAGGTTGCAATGCCGCCACCCGCCATAATACATATAGACCTGCCCATCATCATCACGGAAAACAAACTGATCGATGGGTTGTGCACCGTTGTGAAATTGATCGATCAAAGGCTTACCGAGATAATCTTTATAGGGACCTCCCGGCGACGAAGAAACAGCTACACCTATGCCACCGTACTCATTATTGCTCTGGATATCGTTGGCGGCAAAAAATAAAAAGTATTGATCGCCTTTTTGTATGATGGATGGCGCCCACATCGCTTTCTTCGCCCATGTCACCACGCTGGTATCAATGATCCGTTCATGCTTTTTCCATGTGATGAGATTGGAAGATGAAAACGCATCGAGAAAAACCTGCTTCTCATAGGGAGCCGAAAAAGTGGGGTAGATCCAGTATTCTTTCCCGAAGATAATGGCCTCCGGATCTGCATACCAACCCGGGAACAAAGGATTGCCGCTGTAGCCGGAAGGTTTTTTAGTTTGCGAAAACGCCGTCGATGCAATACCGATGAGGAGGAATAAAAATAAACTTCGAAACTTCTGCATTGATAAAATTAGTTACGCTACAATATATTACATCCACTTTTCTTTCATTCATATATCTTGCAGAAGATCATCCATTCAAATCTCTATGCGGCCACTACCGAAAATTATCTCCCTGATCATACTCTGCCTGTTTGTTGTGATCGCCACAAACGCCCAACAAACTACCGTGTATATCGTCCGGCATGCTGAAAAAAACCTGACAGATCCCAATACCAAAGATCCTGCCCTGAGTACAGAAGGCTTACAAAGATCGTATGACCTGGATAAGCTATTGGCGGAGAAAGGAATCAGTGCCATTTTCAGTACCAATTATATCAGAACCAGAAAAACAGGAGAGCCACTGGCAAAGCGAATTGGCAGTGATGTTATCTTGTACGATCCGGCAGACCCTGCAGCCCTGGTTGGCAAAATAAGTAAGGAGTATCGTGCAAAATCAGTTTTAATTGTGGGCCATTCCAATACCGTTCTGGAACTGGTGAAAGCATTCGGAGGTAAAACAACCATCAGCGAAATCAAGGATAACGAATACCGAAACCTTTTCATAGTAGAGCTAACGGGGGCCGGTGTCTCTACAACTGAGATGGTCTTCGGCCAATAGCAGGGAAGGCAAACGAATTTCTGCGCCACCCCGAAATGCCCGGCCACTATTTTCCCGCCCTTCAGCTAAATTATTTTTTTGCCGCAACCTGATCTACAGTATTCAAGCCTTTGAATTGTACTTCTATAACAGCGTCGCCGTCGAACTGAGAATCAATGATGATGTTGTGGGCACCCTGACCAAGTACGGGCGGTACCCCATCTAACTTGAAGGTCCGTTTTGGCTTCCCGTTCTTATCATACAATCGGATGATCTCTGTTCCGTCGGATACCAGGCTTTCCCCTGATTTCAATTCAAAAGGCAATAGCATTTCTTTATACCGATCGATCTGGATCTTAATATTTTTTACGGAGCCTCCATCTGTGCCAACGATATTCATCCTGAACTGCAGTGGCTGTTCCCGCCACGTCTGTTGATAATTCCAGGTGGTATACGTAGGCTCGCCCGGCTGGCGCTCAAATTTCTCCCTCAAAAAAACCGGCGAAATGGCATAGGTATGCAGGTTCCATTTCCCATCAGCGATCTTCTCTAAGTGAAACTCGTTTTTCGGGTTCTTCAGGGCCTCCCGCTGCGACGCCGAAAATGCTTTTGCATGCCGCGCTGCCTCCCATTCCCTGATGGCATCCAACAACGAACCCGAGAGCGTATTCTTCCTCAGCGCCTCCGGCCTCGCTACCATCGCGAACCCCGCATCGTAGCCTGCGGCTCTCGACAACATCCACTCCATTTCAGGCATCGTGGTATTCTCTGCCAGCAAATACCACCCCAGCATATGGGGCATATAATTGCGGTCAAACAATCCCTGGTTATCGATCCGGTACTGCTGCATACTCTCCTTGAACCCCCCATACCAGGGCTCGCCCCAATTATAATAACTGCCGATATGCCAATAGAAGGTTTTGCTCAAACTGGTGCCGATCAGAAACTCGTGCTTTACCTGATCGTATACATCTTTTGCCATGAGCTCAATGGCCCAATCGCCCTGTCCTGATGCAAGGGCACCCTCGTGCCCATCCAAATCCAAGTGGTCCACACCGGTTTCGTTCATGAGGTCTGCAATGTTTTTCGCGATCTCCCTTTGCATCTCGAGATCGGGAAAGAATACATTATAGGGATGATCAAAAAGCTTTCCCACTTGTTCGCCAGCCCGATGCGACGCAGGCGTTGTGCCAAATGCGCCACGCTGACAATCGAGCAATTTATATGGTGCCGATGAAGTAACAGATTTATAGCGGATCAACTCTATGCCGATCTTAACTGTGTGAAGGCTATTCCCGTTCTCGTTGGCAAAATATGCAGGCAGCACTACTTCAATTTCTTTCTGGTTGGCATCGACCGCCTTCACCAGCGCCGACGAGCCCGTCACACTCAGCCTGCTATCCGGCAAGGGCGACACATAGGGATCATTGGTGTTGATGAAATTCGTGAGCGTGTGCATGCCCAGGAACAATCCCGCTGCATGGGCCTTGTCCACACAGTTCTTTAACCCCGCTCTGCCATTGGGGAATTGAAGCGAGTCCAGGATATAATGACCCCAACTCTTAAACGGTCCTTCATGATATAAAGAAATAAGTCCTGCTCTATTTACATACCCGATCATCTCATCAATATCGTTCTCTGTGAATGATGAAATAAGATATGATCTTCCATAAATGGGCGACTTCTTGATCCATACGCCCTTGACCGTAGGATGGGGAAGCTTCTCATCCAACTCAATGCGCTCCAGCCTATCTAATGTTTCTGGTTCCCGGCAGGAGAACATAGCGATCTTACTACCAACTACCGATTCGCCTTTCAATGGCTTTACCGGCATATTCACTTGCTGCCCACCCCACGCATCTACGGTCCTGTTGAGCTCCCTATTCATGGAATAGGCCTGTATACTGCTGCCCCAGCTTTTCGATACCGCTGCGATCCCGCGGCTCCAGGTGCTTCCTTCGCTGTTTGGATAATCACCACCCAGTGTTTTGATATTCAATACCTGTATCCCCAGCGCAACATCTGCATCCCGAACAACCCCGATGATCTCGCCGATGATTTTACTGATCGTGTTTGGGTACGGCCCCCATATGACCGCTTCTACTTTATTGGCAGGCTGGGCCTTTACCACCTCCAGTACCAAATGGGTTTGCTTGTTGGTCACCAGTAATTCCACCGTCACGCCCGCCAGTTTATACATTAGCGTCAGCTTTCCCCGGCCCTTATCAACAATCATCTGGTTGGGCTGGTATCTTTTACCGGCACTCACAACCGTCAGCAATGGCGCAACCGTGTCTGTAGATAAATAATTTTTGCCTGTTACGCTACTGAGTATTTCCGTAACCAACCCTTGTTTATCGAGACCCAGCTTCAACTCCCCCGCAGTGAATGAAACCTGTGACGTTGATGCTAAAAACAACAATGCAAATCCTGCGGACAGAATCAGTTTTCTCATGAAATAAAAATACGTGCTTAAATCTTGTTAGCGAATTTCTGGGCCTTGAGCGCCAGTTCCATGGCAAGGAAACAATGTGCCTGGGTCATCGCCGTCTCGGTTCTGTTCACCACATCATCCACAAACTGCCTTCCAAATGGCAGCTCCTCATTGCTGCAATCGAGGTAGGTCGTTTCTTTATTGTTGGCCATGTATAAATGATTGCCCTTATCGTTTCGCGCAATGTCGATGTTCTTTCTGATCTCAATAAATCCTTCGGTGCCAAGTATCGTCAACCTCCCATCACCCCAGGTCTTCAACCCATCCGGCGTAAACCAGTCGACCCGAATATAACCCGTACCCCCATTCCCTTTGATCATCACATCCCCGAAGTCTTCAAACTTAGGATACATGGGATGGTTGATATTACCGATCTGTGATGCCACGATCTCAGCAGACGTGGAGCCAGTGAAATGAAGGAACTGATCAAACTGATGTGATCCAATATCTGTGATGATACCCCCAAACTTGTCCTTATCAAAGAACCACTCGGGCCGCGACTTCACATTCATGCGGTGCGGACCCAGTCCGATCGTTTGTACCACCTTGCCGATAGCTCCCGCGCGTACCAAGTCCCCAGCCTTGACCGTAGCCCTATTCTCAAATCGCTCACTGAATAAAATAGAGTAAATGCGTTTTGTGGCCTTCTGAACTTTCCTGACTTCCGCCAGTTGCTCTAACGTAGTGATGCCAGGTTTATCCACGAGATAGTCTTTCCCATGCTTCATCACCTCAATACCCAACGGCGCGCGCTCACTGGCAATGCCCGAGCTCATGATCACCTGTATGGACTTGTCTTCCAATATCTCCTTTGCACTCGAAGCCACTTTCGCCTGCGGAAATGCTTTTGTAAATGCCGCCAGCAGATCCGGCTCCTTGGCATACACCGCCACCAACTCCCCACCGCCTTTGATCACGGCATTGACCATCCCATAGATGTGGCCATGATTGATATTGATCACAGAAAAACGGATTCTCGGCGCCATCAACTTTTTTGCGGAGGCGCTTTTTGTGAGCGACGATAAAACGATCAAACTACTGGCTGCGCTTACATGCTTGATAAAATCACGACGGACTGGCATAGACTCTTTTTGATTATTATGTATATGATCTGAAAATTTATCTGTTTGTATGATATCACAGATCGGTATTTTTCATACCCGGCGCACAATCAATTCATCACCATTTCTACATTCTGTATGGTCTTCTTGTGAATGATCTTCTTCCTTACCATTACCGTGCTGTCCGTTTCTTTTGAGATCACCCCCGTAGCAATGGTTTTACCATCAAGCCCGATGATCTTCAATTCGGTCCCCTTGCTGATAAAATACTGGTAGGCCGATTTCTCATAACGGTTCACTGAAACGGGCTCTACCCCTTTCCCGTCTTTGGTCGTGATCTGGATCACCCCGCCAAATCCCCTCGAGCCATATACTGCAGATGCGGCTTCTTCTTTCAATAATGATATACTCACAACATCAATGGGATTGATCATGGTGATGTCGCCATCATAAATCACTCCATTTACAACGATCAACGCCCCCACTTTCCCCTTCATGTTCCTGGTATCCCTCACATACACCTGTTGCTGACTTTTACCACCCATATTCGGCGTTACTTCCACCCCGGGAATGATTCGGAGCAAATCAAATATGGTACGCGCAGCTCCGGAACTAATATCCTGCGTAGTTTGGGCACTCAATGCCGAAACCATTGGGAGGATGATTAACAAGCAGTACCATGTCTTTTTCATGAAAGTTGTTGTTGGGGTTATTTGCCGCCGGTACTACCCGGGTTGCATAAGTTACGATAAGGACGCCGAAATTAACAATTTGTGATTTCAATCATAATGAAATAGCTTCAACCCTTCTCAAAAAATGTATACATGAGATCCAATTCTCTTGCCCTTGTTCTTTTTGTGCTACTGTTCACGGTTGATGTGTTTGGACAAGCCGAAAAAGCGGAAGCAGGCATTCAGGAGATTATCAAACAGTACCCCGTTGTGGGTGTCTCCGTTGCGGTAGTGAAGAAAGACAAGATCGTCTATGCCCAATCCTTTGGCCAGAAAGATATCGCCCTCAACACCCCGCTTACAAACGATTGCCTGTTCCGGATCGCTTCCATTTCAAAATCCTTTTCGGCTACGTCCATCATGCAACTGGTTGAAGCAAAGAAGCTATCGCTCGATGATGATGTAAGCACCCATCTCGGCTTCACGGTCAGAAATCCAAAATACCCCGAAACCGTGATCACCCTGCGAAATGTAATGTCGCACCGCTCTTCGTTGAACGACAGCCAGGGATATTTCAGCCTGGATGTCATCAACCCCGCAAAGAACCCCAACTGGGCGAATTGTTATAGTGATTATGGTCCCGATAAAGATTTCAAATACTGCAACCTGAATTATAATATCATTGGCACCATCGTCGAAAAGGTATCCGGTGAACGGTTTGATCAATACGTGAAACATCATATCCTCGATCCCCTGGGTCTCTATGGCGGCTATTGCGTGGATTCGCTGGACAGATCTCGATTCGCCACCATTTATGAATACCGGGTTGATTCAGCAAAATTCGTCGCCTCCGCCGGGGCATACGCGCCGCGAAGTGAAGAGATCGCCAATTACATCATGGGCTACAGCGCACCCATTTTTTCTCCTACAGGCGGGATGAAAATCTCCGCACCTGATCTGGCGAAATATATGGTCATGCATATGCAGCTTGGCAAATCCAACGGTAAAAAGATCATGTCGAAAAAAAGCGCACGCGAAATGCAGACCATGCTGACCGCCAACGAGAAGGAAAACTATGGATTAGCCATCGACAAAACCGATAAACTCATTCCAGGCAAAACCATGACTGGCCACACCGGCTCAGCTTACGGACTCAACAGTGCGATGTACTTCAACCGGAAAGAAAAATTCGGCATCGTGATCATCACCAACGGCTCCTACTCCGGTTATACTGATGGATTCATCAACCTGATCAAACAAACGGCGAACACCCTGTATGATCACATCGTTCTAAAATAACCCGGCCCTTTCCTCATCTTATCATATTAAACCCACCCATCGACCCAATATAAACCCTGCTCCTGTTCCCCCGATTTTAGCCCGGTTGCACCGGCACATGCATCTACTTATTATCTTTAAAGCAAACTGCCTTTAATGACTGAACGTAATATTGTTCCGGTACTGATCCTTGCGGCTTCCCTGTTTGCTGCCTGCAATACAAAAACAAACCTGATTGCTGAAGACCCCAGGATAAAGCTTATGGACACCGCCCTAACGGCATCGCTGGCTAAAACCATAGAATCCGGTGTTACGCCTAAACTGGCAGAAGGCCTTACCCTTAAGCTTTGGGGCATGGATTCCCTTGTTGCAGATCCGGTTGCCATCGATATCGACGATCAGGGCAGGATCTACTATACGCGGACGAACAGGCAGAAAAATTCTGAGTTCGACATCCGCAGTCACCAGGACTGGGAGATTCAAATGATCCAACTCTCGTCTATTGAAGAGAAAAGAGCCTTCCTGCGTAAGGCACTGGCGCCTGAAAACAGCGATAAGAATGAATGGCTGAGGGATGTGAATGGTGACAGCTCGCACGACTGGCGCGATATGACCGTTGAAAAAGAACATGTTTACCGCGTGGAAGACGTGAATGGTGATGGCATTGCAGATAAATCC
Organism: Chitinophagaceae bacterium; assembly: GCA_040404005.1. Taxonomy (GTDB): domain Bacteria; phylum Bacteroidota; class Bacteroidia; order Chitinophagales; family Chitinophagaceae; genus Pollutibacter. Next base: position 43,308 of record JBBAJO010000017.1, on the reverse strand, counting down.
CAACTCGTAGTAGAAGACTTTAATGATGAGGTGACCGATGCAGCCGGCGGTGTGTTGAAACATGGCGACGACCTGTTTGTAGCCATTGGGCCCGACATGTGGCGGATAAAAGAGAATGTGATCGGGACCGCGGCGTCGAAGACTTCGATCTCCCATGGCTACGGCGTCCGCGTTGGATTCTCCGGGCATGGTATGTCGGGCGCAGAAGTTGGCCCGGAAGGAAAGATCTACTGGCAGATCGGTGACATTGGCTTCAATGGTACGGGACCAGATGGAAAGAAATGGGAGCATCCCAACAGCGGCGTGATCGTACGTTCAAATCCTGATGGGAGCGACTTCGAAGTATTTTCCTATGGCAACCGGAACACGCACGAATTTGCATTTGATGAATATGGTAACCTGATCAGTGAAGACAATGACGGTGATCATCCCGGAGAAAGTGAGCGCATCGTGTATGTAGTGAACGGCGCTGATATAGGCTGGAGAACGAACTGGCAGTTCGGTAAATACCGCGATCCGGAAAACAATAGATACAAAGTTTGGATGGATGAAAAAATGTTCGTCCCCCGCTGGGAAGGCCAGGCCGCATACATCCTTCCTACCATAAAAAATTTCGTGAACGGCCCAACTGGATTCCTGTATAATCCCGGCACCGCACTCGGACCCGAATACAAAAATTCTTTTTTTGTTGGGGAGTTTGTGGGAAACCCCGCGGGCTCAGGGATCCATTCCTTCAAGTTGAAACCCAAAGGCGCATCGTTCGACTTTGTAGAATCTAAACTGCTGGTGGGCGGTATCCTGGCCACCGGAATTGATTTCGGACCAGATGGTGCCATGTATATGGGCGACTGGATCTCAGGCTGGGACACAAAAGACTATGGCCGAATCTGGAAACTGGATGTAGCCAATCCCGATATGGCCGTCAGGAAGAATACCGAAATGCACATCAAGGCCGATATCAAAACCTATAAAAATGATGCGCTGAAAGATTTGCTGAAGCATGCAGATATGCGCGTCAGACAGAAGGCGCAGTTTGAACTAGCCACTCGTGGGGATAAGGGCGTAGACATATTCAAAGCAGTACTCGCGAGTAAAACGCAGCAGCTGGCAAGGGTGCACGCCATCTGGGGCATCAGTCAGTTTGCCCGGAAAGACATGAAATATGCCGCATTGCTGGTACCTTATTTGAAAGATGGAGATCCTGAGATTCGCGCCCAGTCGGCAAAATGGATAGGTGATGTTCGATATAAAGATGCAGGCGCCGCATTGTTGCCATTGTTGAAAGATGAATACAGTAGGGCACGTTTCTTTGCAGCCGAAGCATTGGGAAGGATCGCCTATGCCCCCGCAATTAACGCCATCATTGAGATGCTTGCCGCTAATAATGATGTTGACAATTACCTGCGCCACGCGGGTAGTCTTGCACTTGCCCGAATAGGCCAGTCGGCTCCCTTGATCGCTTTATCTACCAACCCCTCAAAGGCAGTACGCATTGCAGCGGTAGTGGCATTGAGGCGGATGCAAGATCCGGGCATCAGGATTTTTTTGAAAGATGCCGATGAATTTATCGTGACGGAAACAGCCAGGGCCATTAACGATGATCTTTCGATCAAGGAAGCCTTGCCTGATCTGGCCAATGCGCTGAACGATCACCGCTTCTGCAATGAACCCCTGATCAGAAGGGCGATCAATGCTAACCTCAGGGTGGGTAGCAATGAAAATCTGCAAAACCTAATGAACTATATCAGCTTTGAAGAAGCGCCGGTGGAAATGCGAAATGAAGCCATCGATGCCATAAGTACCTGGGCAAAACCTTCGGTATTGGATCGGGTAGATGGCCGTTTCCGGGGAGAGGTGAGCAGGCCACTGGAACCAGTTCAACAAAATGCAACCGGCCTCCTTATAAATTTGTTATCTCATAAAGACACTACACTCAGGGTCCACGTGGCCAGGGCATTAGGTAAACTAAAGATCGGCGCAGCCACAGAGCCGCTCATGGCACAATTAAAAAAAGATCCTGCTGCTGAGGTGAGGATCGAAGCGGTGAAAGCATTGTCAAAACTCAGTGGAAATCACATGGATGCGGTCATCACCACTGCACTGGCAGATAAAGAAAAAACGGTGCGTGTAGTGGGTCTGGACCTGCTCAACACTCTGCAGTTGTCGAACAACCTGAAAGTAACCCTGCTGACTGATGTGATTAAAACGAGGACACCCGAGGAAAAGCAGGCCGCGATCACCAGCCTTGGCAAATTGCCACTCGCGAATACTGAAAAAATATTTGTACAGTTACTTGATCAATTTGAAACGGGTAAACTTCCAAAAGAAGTACAGCTGGAATTGTCTGATGCCATCGATTCATCTGGAGCAACCGCACTTCGCGATCGATATCGGAAACTCAGCGCTGCCTCTGCAGCCGATTCATTGAAAGCTGTATATGCAAGTGCCTTAATGGGAGGAGATCCCAAAAAGGGCAACCGGATCTTTTGGAACAACTCATCGGCCCAGTGCGTGCGTTGTCATGCGATCGACGACTATGGTGGAAATATAGGACCGAGATTGAATGGAATAGCCAACAAGCTTTCCCGTGAGCAATTGTTGGAGGCCCTGATCGAACCCAGTGCGAGGATTGCGCCGGGATATGGTTTCGTCACCCTGGATCTGAAGAACGGGCAAAAACTGAATGGCATACTGCAGCAGGAAAAGAAAGATGGATATGTGATCAAAGTGGGCGATAAAGCGGACACCCTCGTGAGGAAATCGGACGTAGCCAACAGGATCAATTCACCTTCCAGTATGCCAGCTATGCATCTGATGATCTCCAGAAAAGAGATCCGCGATGTGGTGAGCTATCTGGCAACGTTGAAGTAGGATCAGACAGTATTGATATGCCACGGGGAAACGTATGAAGGTGGACTAAAAACTATGCGCAACCTAGGGCGGGCTAAAACAAACCGTGTAACATTGGGCATCACATGAAGGTGTCTAAAACAACATCTATGAAATATACCACCCTTAGTCTATTGCTGATTTTACTGGGGAATATCGGTTTCGGCCAGAGCTTTAAGCAATCGCTGCAGAAAAGAATAGACAGCCTGGTAGAGGCCAAAGCGGTGCCCGGAATCATTATCGGAATTTATGACGGGGGCAGAACTACTTATCTGACGGCAGGCTACGCTAATGTGGACACTAAGCTGTTGTTCGATTCTACCGTGCAATTGGAAATTGGGAGTATCACCAAAACCTTCACGGCTTTTATCTTGTCTGCAGTATTGAGGGAGAAAAAAATCGCAGATACGGAAGCTATTGGAAGATATCTTCCCGACAGTGTTCGCACAAATCCTAAGGTGGCGGATATTCAATTCATCCAACTGTTAAATCATACGTCGGGCTTTCCGAGACTGCCTACTAACATGGGTAACCCTAAATCATTCTTGCAACCCTATGCGGGATATGATCTGAACGGCCTGTTCAGTTACCTGACAAAAGCCACTCCAGACACGCCCAAGAAAGCAAACTACTCGAACCTTGGTATTACCATCGCCGGTGTATTGGCAGAACGGATCTCCGGAAAATCCTACGAAGCGCTGCTTAAAAACTATATCACAGGACCCTGGGATCTTCCTAAGACCGGGCTGACTGCGGCTCCAGGCTCCCCTGTCAGTGTTGGATATTTCAATAATGTGCCGGCTGAATATTGGACCATGAATGGCCTTGGTGCAGCAGGCGAAATTAAATCCAATGCCCGGGACATCATGACCTATCTGCAGCAGATGCTGGCACATAGCAACGAAATCTATATCCTAAACCTCATCACCCCCACCGCCATCATTAATGATCGATTGAAAGTAGCTAAAGCCTGGCACGTATTAGAAGTCAACGGCCAGCCTCCGATCGTTTGGCATAACGGTGGCACTTACGGGTTTTCGACATTTTGTGGTTTCGACAAAATCAATAACAAAGCGGTTTTTGTTGCCATAAACGCCTTTAGCAAAAACAGCATGGCAGACAATGCGGGTGTTTCGATTTTGAAAGAGTTGAAAGACAAACATCTTAACCAGTAAGGGCCGGATCAGAATAAAACAAGTCATTACAAAACAACATCGATGGGAATCAGTTGGGGCATCATTGGTTGCGGGAATGTTACGGAAGTCAAAAGCGGTCCCGCCTTTAATAAAGTGCCGGGCTCTTCATTGGCGGCAGTCATGCGCAGGGATGCAGAGAAGGCAAAAGACTATGCAGCGCGGCATCACGTGCCCATGTGGTATGCGGATGCCAATGAGTTGATCAACGACCCTAATGTAAATGCGATTTATGTAGCAACACCGCCTGATTCACACGAAAGATACGTGCTCTCGGCGCTTCAGGCCGGCAAGCCGGTATATGTAGAAAAACCGATGTCAACCGATCTGGCTTCATGTATCCGCATGGCTGATGCAGCGGCATCTACAGGAGTAGCACTGACCGTTGCCCATTACCGAAGAGCTGTGCCTATGTTTGTTAAGATCAAGGAATTGATCCATGCGGGGGCAGTGGGTGATATCAGAATAGTAAGGCTAAGCATGTTACAGCCTGATCAGTCGACCCTCATTGCCAGTCCCGAAACCAACTGGCGGGTAGATCCTGCCGTTGGGGGATTAGGAGGCCTTTTTTACGATCTCGCGCCGCATCAGCTCGACCTGATGGTTCATTTTTTCGGAGCCATCGCGGAAAGTAAGGGCATGAGTACGAACCAGGCAGGACTTTACAAAGCAAGGGATATCGTGAGTGGCCTGATACATTTTGAAAATGGGATCTTGTTTAACGGAATATGGTGTTTCACGGTTGCAGAAGAATTAAAAGAAGATCTTTGTGAGGTGATTGGTTCAAAGGGTAATTTCTCCTTTCCCATGTTTGGCAATACCGTTCATGTTCAGAAAGGGAGCGCAACGGAAGATATTAACTTCGTACATCCAGAACATATTCAGCAACCCATGATCGAGAAGGTGGTTCAATATTTTCTTGGGAAAGGGGAAAATCCCTGTACGGCAGATGAAGCTGTTTTGTCTTTTCAATTGATGGAAAAATTTGTACTGGGCGAATAAAAAAGGCTTTTAGACATCACATTTAAATTGATATATGGTTCTGTATAATCCGAAAAACTGGATCCTCTCCATTTTCCGCTTTCATAAAGCCGATACATTTCGGACTTTGCTTCCCGCGTTGATCATTATTGGCTTGTTCTCCTGGGGCATCGTTTACCTTGAAACCGTATATCTCCAGCTAGGAGAAAACGCCCATGCAAAGAACATCAGCATCATGCATTCCCTGCTGGGGTTTGCCATTTCCATGTTACTGGTGTTCCGAACCAACACTGCCTATGAACGTTGGTGGGAGGGCCGTAAACTATGGGGTTCACTGGTCAATAACAGCAGAAATTTTGCTATCAAACTGAATGTGTTGCTGGCCCCGGACAACCATCATTCGAGGGGTTTCTTCAGGCAGTCGATCCCCCTTTATGCATTAGCCCTAAAACGACATTTACTGAAAGAAGCTACAAAATTTGAATTGGATGAAGAACCACATCCCGAACTTCCAGGGCTTAATGACCATCGTCACTTGCCCAATAAACTTGCCGATAGCATGTTTAAGGAATTGCATCAGCTGCATCAGCATAAACAGATCAGCGACGTTCAGCTGCTGATGATGAACAATGAATGGCAATCGTTGACTGATATTTGTGGTGCTTGCGAACGAATCAAAAACACCCCCATTCCTTATAGCTACAGCACATTCATTAAAAAATTTATTTTCTTCTATGTGATCACCATGCCCTTTGGTTTCGCCATTACCATGGGTCTGTTTACCATTCCAGTCACTGTATTTATGTTCTACGTATTGGCCAGCCTGGAATTAATTGCTGAAGAAATAGAAGATCCATTTGGGCTCGACAGCAATGATCTGCCCATGCAGAAAATCGCAGAGAACATCAGGCACAATGTGGAGGATATCATCGCATGATAAATGACCTGCTCTGCATCGTTCACCAGCGGTGTGTCAATATAGACGCGCCTGAAAATTCTGATCTCTATCTTGTGGAGCCGAGTGTGATACCTACCCCCACCGAAGTCAGCGGTATGGGAGATGACAAATAACTGAAAGGAATTTTCTGGGTATTGAGTAACACTGTTGCACGGCCCTTATTTCTCGAAGACGCAATAAAAACAGGTATGCTGGCAACCGATGCCAGCCAGCTAACCGTTCCAAGCGCCTCGGAGTTGTATTGTTGGCCAGCGATCAAACTTGTGATCAAACCCGTCCCCACCAATGACCATCCAACAAGACGCAAGGTCTTGTGTTTCCTAAGGTACATCATACCGAGGTCCTTTTCCACTTCCGGCCCCTCCGCCCTTGCAGGTTTTCGCAACAACATCTCCCCTTTCCCCTTACTATTTGCCGCATTTATGAAAGAGACTACACTACCGATCATGGCTACGGCTGATACGGCAACAATGATTACACCAGCTGTTTCACTGCTGTTACTGCTTGATCCCCAGGAATTGAGGGCCACCGACGTGCCAGCAACAAGTCCTGCAAATCCTGATCCTAACATGATCCAGCCGGTAGTATTTTGTTTTCTTGCTTTCGAGAAAAAATATACTCCCTGCTGTTCCCGGTTCATTGATAATAAAGCAGTGTCTGCCAGTCTCTGCGAAAATGCTGTATTCATAAACCCGATCGAAACAACAAGGAGAAGAATCCTTTTCATATTATTAATCATTCTGTTGCAAAGAATAGCATTAGAAGGGAAACGTGCAAGTTTTCAATGCCAGAATATTGTCATTTTATTTGTACAGCAAGAAAGATGTCATCATCGTATACCAACTTTCTGCAACCCTTATATCAACCGCGTTGTGCTTCCTTAGTTGCCGCAATACATCCGGTTGACCCAGCAACATGTCCATATGTCGCACCCCGGAAGGATTAGCGTGGGTCTTATACAGTCTTTCTGAAACTTCTGGATATAACTCGAAAATAGCCGCCAGCAGGGTCAGTCCAAATTGAACTGCTTTAAATTTGTACGGGTCCCGAACCTGAAACGATATCCCCTCACAGCATTCGCCCTCATATACACCGGACCGAGGTATAAATTGTACACGGTTGAGCTCAACGCCAGTAACCCGATAAGTCAACACCTCACAAAGTTCCTCATTGCTGATCCACGGGGCGCCCAGCTGTTCAAAAGGTTTGTCGGTTCCCCTACCCTCATTGACCATGATACCCTCCCAGAGTCCTGAACCGGGATAGAGCATGGCGGCATTGATGTTCTGGATGGCGGGCGAAGTGGGGACAAACTTGAAATGCTGCATTGCGGTTTGGTGACGGTGGTAGTTGTCCACCCTGATCACTTCGATCTCCAGTTTCGGAAATCTTGTAGCGGCAAAAAACAAAGCGAGCTCACCCAAGGTACAGGCATGTTTCAATGGAATATCCCATCTTCCGATGAATGAGGAACAATTCACCTCGTCCAGCATCGGACCCTCCGCATGTTCCAGCAACGCCCCTATCGGATTGGGGCGGTCCAACACAATAAATGGCTTATTGAATGTTGCGCATGCCTCCATCACATAGGTCATGGTCCACAAGTAGGTATAGAAACGACAACCAATGTCGGGTATATCGAACAGTACCGCATCGAGTTGCTTCAAGTCGTCTTCAGACGGCGCCATCTTCTCACTGTACAAACTGGTCACAGGAAGACCCGTCAAGCTATCGGTACCGTGCCTCTGCAGAACGCCATCTTCCCCTTTTACCCGGATCCCGTGTTCGGGAGAAAATATGGTCACCAGGTTGAACCCTGTTTTGAGCAGGGCGATCCTGCTTTGCAGCCCTGTTGCCGTTAGCGCGGCGTCATTGGTGACCAAACCTATCCGGGTTTTGGCTGACAGGGATTTTCTCGCAAGCCATGTATCTATTCCCGGAAGTATTCTCAACGGCATGATTGAATATAAAAACCAAAAACGAATTCGGTCGAAATTTATGGCGGATAGATACCATCAGCACCATTTTTGTGCCCAAAGCTCTATCTTCATAACTATGAGAAAATTAGCAACACTCTTTCCTGCCATCTTCCTTTGTTCAATGCTATTTGCCCAAAATGTTGCGAAAAGGCTGATCAAACCGGAAGACATATATCGAATGAAAGCCCTGTCTAATCCAAAACTATCGCCCGACGGCAACTGGATCATGTACCAGGTATCTAAAGCGGACTCAGCCAAAGATAAGTATGAAAGCAAGCTCTATATGATCAGTACTTCAGGGAATGACACGGTTCAGCTCACCGATGAGAAATCGGCAGGTGCCCCGGCGTGGAGCCCCGATAATAAATACATCTCCTTCCTGTCTAAGGGAAAGGTTGAGAACGAAGGCTCACAAATTTTTCTCATGAACAGGAAAGGCGGCGAACCCATGCAGCTCACCAGCCTGAAGGGCGAAATTTCTTCTTATAAATGGTTCAACGATGGATCAAAGATCCTCATGGAGATCAGAGATCCGAATACTGCCGATACCGCCAAAACCAAGATCAGAAAACCCTTTGAGATCAACCGTTTCCATTTTAAAGATGACAGCGATGGTTATCTGGATAACCGGCAAACACATCTGTATGTTTTCGATGTCAAAACGAAAAAAGTGGATACGCTGACCAAAGGAAATAAATCCCAAACCAACTCCGCCGTTAGTTTTGATGGCAAGATGGTAGCCTATGTCAGTAACACTTCTGAAGATCCGGACCGAAATAACAACAGTGACATCTTCCTGATGGATCTGGCAACAAAACAGTCCCAGCAGGTGACCACATTCAAAGGCCCGAACAGTGGTCCCAAGTTCAGCCCTGACGGGAAACAGCTCCTGTTCAATCAATCCACCGGGGAAGGAAATTTCAGCATGTACGAAACGGAACAACTTTTCCTCTATGATATCGCAGCGAAAAAGAGCAACAATCTTTCTGCAGCCATAGATCGGTCCATTTCCAGCCCGGCCTGGTCGCACGATGGCAAATTTATTTACGCATTGGTGGAAGACGACAGAAAGCAAAACATCGTGGAGTTTGATGTGGCCGGAAAAACCCATCGTAACCTCACCACAGAATCAGGATCATACTCATCCATCGAAATCAATGGCAAGGGCCAGATGGTTGCCCTGTATTCCGATAACAACACGCCCAATGAGATCTATATCAAAACCAATAATGGATTCACCAGGGTCACGCGCATTTCAGATGAATTCCTCGCCCCATTGAAACCCGTTTTTGTAAAAGGATTTGAAGGGCTGGCATCTGATAAGAATCGGGTGTCCGGCATCCTGTATTTACCGGATAGCACGGCAAAAAAATTACCGCTCGTACTCTTCATACACGGGGGACCGGTAGCACAGGATGAATACGCTTTCGATATGGGCAGGCAGGTTCTCGCAGGAGCAGGCTTTGCCGTAGCTGCAGTGAATTACAGGGGCAGCAGCGGAAGAGGCAGCGAATATACCAAGGCGATCTATGCCGATTGGGGAAATAAAGAAGTGAAAGATATTATTGGACTGGCCGATCAACTGATCAAAATGGGGGTTGCCGACTCCACCAAACTGGGCATAGGAGGCTGGAGCTATGGCGGCATCCTCACCAATTATACCATTGCCACTGATACCCGTTTCAAGGCCGCGGTTAGTGGAGCCGGAAGCTCCTTACAACTTTCTATGTATGGGTCAGACCAGTATATCACCCAGTATGAAGAGGAGCTGGGTGCGCCATGGAAAAATCCTAAAAAATGGATGGACCTTTCTTACCCTTTCTACAAGGTTGAACAAATCAAAACGCCTACTTTATTCATGGCCAGTCAAGACGATTTTAACGTGCCGGTTATTGGAGCAGAACAAATGTACCAGGCCTTCAAATCAACGGGGATACCTACGGAGCTTGTGATCTATCCCAATCAGCATCATGGTGTGCGTGTTCCCAGCTATATTGTTCATCGTTATAAGAAACATATCGATTGGTATAATAAGTACCTGAAATAAGTGAATACTTACATTGTCTTTCAACCCAGTTGTACACGGCTGGGTTTTTTATTGCTCTTTTCCTGACAGATAAAGCCAATGTCCAACCAGTAATATTTTACCTTTAGGGCTACTATGAGTCTATTTACTGATAAAGGAGTCATTATTGTCACCTGTCCAAAACGACTTGCCCCTTATGTAGAACAGGATATCAAAGAAATTGGATTTGAACCGGAAGAAACATTTGTTACCGGTGTTCGTCTGACTGGTACGTTGAACGACTGCATCAAACTCAACCTGAACCTTCGTTGCGCGAGTCAGGTACTATTTAGTCTCAGGCAATTCGAGGCGGAAAATGCAGACGATATCTATAAAAATCTCATTGATTATCCATGGGAAAATATTCTTCCGGAAGACAGTTATTTTTCCATCACCAGTAATGTAAATAATCCCACGATCAACAACAGCATGTTCGCCAACCTAAGGGTTAAAGATGCGATCGTGGACAGGTTGCGGGATAAAAGAGGCAGCAGGCCTTCAACAGGTTCGGCACTGACGGGCGCAGTGATCCATCTGTTTTGGAAGAATGAACATGCAGAGGTCTTTATTGATTCCACTGGCGACTCCCTGGGCAGGCACGGCTATCGCAAAATTCCTGGTCAGGCACCGATGCTGGAAGCGCTTGCAGCAGCAACTATCCTGGCATCCCGCTGGGACCGAAAATCACCGTTCGTCAACCCCATGTGCGGCTCAGGTACCGTTGCCATTGAAGCTGCCATGATCGCCACCAATCGTCGCCCCGGACTATTCCGAACCAATTACGCATTCATGCATCTGCAGGGATACGACGATGCGGTCTATCAACGCGAAGATGCCCTGTTGGAGGATCAGATCACTGATGTTCCCGGGCTGCGCATTATCGCGAGTGATTACAGTCGTAGGGCAGTAGAAAACTCGACAAAGAACGCCATTGCTGCGGGCGTGGTCAACCTCATCGACTTTCAAGTCTGCGACTTTGCAGATACAGAAATACCGCCGGACGTGCCCGGCATCTTTTATGTCAATCCGGAATACGGAGAGCGCTTGGGCGATGAAGGAAAACTGGAAGAAACCTATAAGCGCATTGGGGATTTTATGAAACAAAAATGCGGTGGTTATACGGGCTATGTGTTCACGGGGAATTTAGAATTGGGGAAGAAGGTAGGTCTTAAGCCGAAACGGCGCATTGAATTTTATACCAGCACCATCGACTGCCGGCTCTTCGAATACGAATTATACAGCGGATCAAAATCAGTTTCGGTTACTGAACCCAATCACCAATAAATCACCTGACCATGGAGATCTCAGCCCTACAGGCCCTGGTAAAAGAAAGATATTTTAAAACAGATAACGAAAGAGGCATCTTTCACACAGCATTATGGTTCCATGAGGAAGTAGGCGAACTGTCGTCTGCCATCGCCAGCGGCGATAAAGAAAATGCAAAAGAAGAATTTGCAGATGTACTGATGTGGTTGATGACCCTGGCCAACCTGATGGAGGTGGATATGGAAGATGCCGTAGAAAGCTATCTCAACAATAAGAGAAAACTTCCCAATAAATAATTGGCGAATTGGCGGATTTACGAATTGGCGAATTGTTTCTCGGCTGAAGACTCGATATATTCCTACAAAAACTTTACTAATCTGAACATGCCTAACGTAGAAAGACCAACATTACCACTTAGGGAAAAATTAAACATCGCAGCACGGATCGTTTTAGCGTTGGCCCTGATCGGCGGGATCGTCTGGGAGTTTATGCAGCCGAACGAAAATAAGTTCCGGAGTTTCGTCAGAATCATACTTTGGTTCATCTTTTTCATCATACAGATCGATCACCTGTATAAAAAGTTCCGCGGCGTGAAAAGTACAAACAACCTCTAAGAGAATTTCCCTTAGCTTCTGCTAATGTTCTCCTTTTTGTCGATATCCCCCGTATAACAAAAGCTGCAGAAGGCAATACGCCAGGACGCTGCACTTCACTCCAATCATTCATTACGAAGTTTCAGGTGACCTGAGGCTCTGCCTGGTGAAATCGTTCCGATGCGAGGAGGCCGCACTGACAGGAGAGGGTGTTCCGGTCACCAATGCATCGTATGAAATCATACGTACGTAGAGGTCTTCCACTTTTTTTCTCGCCCAGGGTGTTTTTCGAAGAAATGTAAGGCTGGATCGAACACTGGGGTTGATGGTAAAACAGTTAATGGGAATATGCTGACCCAGCGCCTCCCAGCCGAGAAAGGTAACCAGTTCAGTCACGATCATCTCCAGTGTTTTCCCATGTAAGGGATCTTTCGAGGCCTGTTGCATTTGCAATATTAGCTAAATTGCGCCTATGTTGGGAGACCGCTATTTTATGCTGCATAAGCCTGTAGACATGGTGTCACAGTTTGTAAGTACGCATGATGTTCGGCTACTCGGGGCGATCAATTTTGACTTCCCGGAAGGAACCCATGCGATCGGACGACTGGACAATAAATCAGAGGGCTTGTTATTATTAACCACCGACAAAAAAATCACGCGCCTGCTTTTCCAGGGAAAGAAACCCCATAACCGAACATACCTGGTGCAGGTAAAATATCACGTTAGTCAGGAAACAATAGAAAAACTCGCCAGCGGGGTCTCCATCAGCGCAGCCCTTGGAGGCAGTTTTCTAACAAGCCCTTGCCAGGTAGAACTGGCGGAAAAACCAGCATACCTGCAAGACCCCGATATCCCACTACATAAAAACATCCCCTATTCCTGGCTTAAAATCAGTTTACAGGAGGGAAAGTTCCACCAGGTAAGAAAAATGGTGGCTTCCGTCCGTCATAAATGCATCCGACTGGTCCGAATTTCGATCGATGATCTGGAGCTCGGACAATTATTGCCCGGCGAGGTCAGGGAACTTACCCGGGAGTACTTTTACGAAAAATTGAATTTAATTGAATAAAGGACCTTTTTTCGTACATTTCCTTAAAGTATAAAACATGAAAAAGTATCTATTCGCCCTCGTTATGATGTTTTTTGTCATGATGAGCTATGCCACTGAAAAAGGCACCTGGACAGGCATCATCAGTGACGATCATTGCGGCGTTAAGTCAGCCAATGAAGCACATGCCGAATGCGCCAAGAAATGCATTGCTGGTGGTAAAGCCACCGTACTGGTTGTTGGTGACAAAATGTACAAGATCAGTGATCCTGCTAAAGTTGCGGAGTTCATCGGTCAGAAAGTCACCATTAAAGGATCACTCGAAGGTGACGTAGTAACTGTTAAGAAAGTAAAAAAGGCTTAAGACCCATCTAAACTAGTTGAAGGGTTATACGAAGGTGTAACCCTTTTTTATGCCCCCACTTATCTCAAACTCGTATCGACCCAATAACAGCAAATCGATAGCCGATAAATAAAAAAGCGGCCTGGTCAGCCGCTCTTTTCAACTTTCTTTTTTTAAATGCCTTATGATTTCTTCAATTTACCATCGGCGTCGAGCTCAACGATCTCATACCCGAATTTCAGCAGTCCCGGCAGAATGACGGCCTTATCGCCTACCAGCAGGATCTGCATGTTCTCGATCTTTATCCACTTCTTCGCCAGGGCATCGATCTCTTGCTTGGTGATGCTGCTCAAGATCCTGTTTTGCGTTTGGACATAGTTTGAAGGCAGATCGTACCTGAGGATCCTCCTGATGAATCCTGCTTTCTGCACGCCGGTCTCATATTGCAATGCGTCGCGCTGTCCTATTGCATTCCTCGTAAAATTGAGGTCTTCCTGTTTCACCCCGTTTGCGGCATAATTCTTCATGTCGTTCAACAACTCGCCGAGCGCGCTGTCTGTTGCATTCGCCCTGATGCCTGCACTGAACAGAAATTCACCAGAGTATTCATCGCCGCTGAAACTGCTGCGAGCCCCATAGGTCCAGCCCTTCGTTTCACGAAGGTTATAGTTGATGATGCTGTTAAACGATGCTCCCAACGGGTAGTTCATCAGACCCGCTTTATAGAACTCCCCGGTAGCATCATATTTCAGTCCTGTTACATAGCCCACCCTGAATTCAGTCTGCGTTGCCTTTGGAACATCCACAACATAGATCTTTGCTTTACTTGCAGCCGCGGCTGCACCGGGCACCGGCATAGTGATGTTTTTATTCGGAAGCTTTTTCAGGAAAGCCAGCTTGGGTTCTATCTCTGCCTGGGTAACATCCCCTACCACCACTACTTTACTACCCTGCGAGGTCATCCAGTTATCGTAATACCACTGCACATCTGCGAGTTTGAGATTACGAACGGTACTTTCGGTTCCCGTTGTTGGCATACCCATGATATTGTCGCCATACATGATCTTATTCCAAACCGTACTGGCCACAGATGCAGGCTGTGCTTTCCTTGTCTTGAAACCTTCCAGTGATTGTTTCTGGAGGCGACTGAATGCCTCAGGCGTGAACTTTGGATTCAGCATCCGTTCTTCCAGCAAGGCAAGGGTTTTGTCGAGGTTTTTCTTGAGCGACTGCATCTGAAACACAACACCATCAAGTTCGGAACTAACAGAAATGCTCGATCCCAGTTTCTGGAGTTCCAGGCTCAATTCCTCAACGGTGTAGCTCTTCGTGTCCTCGTTCAACATCGCAGCAGCCATGCCTGCCAGCCCCAGCCTCGAGGTATCATTGCTTTGGGTAAGATGGCCACCGGGTATGCTGATCGAAAGGGTTACCGTAGGCACTTCGGTATTCTGCGCACCAATGGCTTTTATGCCATTTCCAAGATCTTTCTTCCAATGTGCAGGAACAGCTACTACGGGATTAGGCCCGTTACCCGGAACCTTGCTGCGGTCGAAGGCCTCCTTCGGTTTGCTATATGTCAACCCCTCGTAGCCGTAGGAAGGCGCCTTGTATGCTGAAGGATCGGGCTTATAATCATCTGCCGCCGCAATCAGCTTCTCCCCGCCTTTTGTCAACACGCTCACCGTAACGGAGGGCTTGTTCCGGATATACGTGTTGTACACCCGCATCACGTCCTCCCTGGTGACTGCCAGGTATCCTTTGAGCAAAGTGCCCACCATATCTGGGTTGCCCCTGAAGGCTTGAAAGGCAGCAAGCTGAGATACTTTACCCGACACACTTTGTAGCCTGTTGATGTACTGCGACTCAATAGCGCCCCTGAATTTTGCGATATCCTCATCCGTTACGCCGCGGCGCTCAAACGCCTGCAACGCCAAGGTCACCAGTGAATCGGCATAGGCAAGAGATTTTCCGGGAAATGGTGTGACCTGAAAGGAAAATTCACCTGAAAGTTCGGACGACTGGCTAAATGCATTCGCCTGTAGCACCAGTTGGGGCTTGACCATTTCCTGATAGAACACCGACGTTCTGCCCTGACCCAGTACCTGGCCCAGGCAACTTAGCGCCGGTACGTCGGGATGATACTCAGCTACGGCAGGAAACACCTTAACCAGCAGCGGTGCCCGAGCAAAATTATCTACATAAGATACATTGCGGTTCTTGTCCAGCTTCACTGGCGGCAATACTGTTTTCTCCACAGCCGGACCTTTCGGAATGACGCCGAAATATCTCTCTACGAGTTTCACCACCTCAGCTGTTTCAACGTCGCCACCTACCGTCAGGGTTGCGTTATTGGGACCGTACCACCGGAGGAAAAAATTCTTCAGGTCCTGCACGTTCACCCTGTTCAGGTCTTCTACATAGCCTATCGTCAGCCAGCTGTATGGGTGACCGTAGGGGTAAAGGTTTTGAGACGAAAACTGGGAAACAAGGCCGTAGGGACGATTATCATAATTCTGGCCCCTTTCATTCTTCACCGTGCTGCGCTGGTTCTCAAACTTTTCCTGTGTCACGGCGTCCAGCAGAAAGCCCATCCGATCGGCCTCCAGCCAAAGGATCTTCTCAAGTTGGTTGCCGGGAATGGTCTGGTAATAGTTGGTCCTGTCCCGGTTTGTACTTCCGTTCAATGTGCCGCCGGCATCCGTGATCACCTTAAAATGGTCGCCCTTGGGAACATTATCAGAACCTTGAAACATCATGTGCTCAAAAAAATGGGCAAAGCCACTTTTCCCGATCTCCTCCCTTGCACTTCCTACATGATAGGTAACGTCCACGTGGACGATGGGGTCGCTATGGTCCTCATGCACCACCAGGGTCAGCCCGTTAGGTAGGATGTACTTTTCGAAAGGAATGATCACTTCCGATCCTTTCCTGGTCACTTTCTGAACCATTTTAGCCTGACCCAAAACCTGGATAACGGATACCATGACCGCAAACAAAAACAGCAATTTTCTCATACTCAAACTTTGAAGTGCTGCAAATTAACCATATCTGCTAAAAGTCATCGTCCGATCAATAAAATAGAGCCCGGAAAAGAAAGTAAGCGATCAATGACCACTTGCCTGAAAGTAAACTTCTACCCCTGTTTGTTGTTTGTCCAGAATGTCTAGAGCTGTAGCTATCATTTTCCCTAACCAGTTGTTTGAAAACCATCCGGCGTTAGAAAAAAATCGAACGATCTGCCTGATTGAAGAATGGCTGTACTTCAGGCAGTACAATTTCCATCAGCAGAAATTGGTCTTGCACCGGGCCAGCATGAAATACTATGAATACTGGCTACAGGAAAAACATTACACCGTAAACTATATTGAAGCCATTGCACCTGAAAATGACTGCCGGATACTGGTGTCGGCATTAGCAAAAGAAGGTATTTCTGACGTTCATATGGTTGACCCCGTAGATGATTGGTTACTCAAAAGGATACAAAAGGCTTGCCACGAACATAACATTTCACTGCATATATATGATAGCCCCAATTTCCTAAACACCCTGCAAGGCGTAGACGACTACTTCAGCAAAAAGAAAACCTATTTTCAAACGGATTTCTATACCTGGCAACGAAAGTCCCGAAAGATCTTGTTGGAAGAAGACGGAAAACCTGTCGGCGGCAAATGGACCTTCGATGCAGACAACAGGGAAAAATTCCCTAAAAAAGAAAAAGCGCCCGTACTTGAGTTCCCTTCCGAAAACAAATTTGTCGCCGAGGCAAAACATTATGTTCAAAAACATTTTGCTGATAACTATGGAAATACTGAGCCGCCACATTTTTTTGTTACCACATTCGCTGATGCCGAAAAATGGCTGAATGATTTTTTAGAATCCCGTTTCGAAAAATTCGGCATTTATGAAGATGCCATTGTGGTTAAAGAAAATGTATTGCACCATTCCGTATTGAGTCCCATGCTGAATGTAGGGTTACTGGCACCAAAACAGATCATTGATGCTGCATTGACCACGGCAAACAAATTCAACATCCCACTGAATTCTGTGGAAGGCTTTATCAGGCAGATCATGGGTTGGCGGGAATTTATACGGATTGTCTACGAGAGAGAAGGAGCCATTCAACGAACAAGAAATTACTGGGGATTTACACGGAAGATCCCGCCCAGTTTTTGGACTGGCGAAACAGGTATCCCGCCTATCGACTCAACCATTAAGAAGATCTTAAAAACCGGGTATTGTCACCATATCGAGCGCCTGATGGTGCTGGGCAATTTTATGCAGCTTTGTGAATTTGACCCCGATGAAGTATACCGATGGTTTATGGAAATGTTTGTGGATGCGTACGACTGGGTCATGGTGCCCAATGTTTATGGGATGACCCAATTTGCAGACGGAGGCCTGATGACCACGAAGCCCTATATCAGCGGGAGTAACTACTTGATGAAGATGAGTGACTATGAAAAGGGAGATTGGCAAAAGGTATGGGATGGACTATTCTGGCGGTTTATGCATGTACATCGAAACTTCTTCCTAAAAAATCCGCGCCTGGGCATGCTGGTGAATACCTATGATAAGATGTTACCCGAAAAGCAGCAAGCTCATCTTACCCATGCAGAACGATTTCTGAAACAATTAGATGGTCATGTAGATGGTCATGCAAAAAACTTCAGTACAATTGGTTAGCACCTCAATGGTGTCCACGCACGCTCACAAGAATGCGATGAAGACGAATTTTGGTCTCGAAAGAAGTTCCTGTATATTGAAGGCAAAACATCCAACTCAAACCTTCTAACCAATGGATTTTTCGAGCACCGAGATTATTTACATTATTTCATTCAGCTCCTTGCTGCTCTTTTCACTGATCGTAACTTTTAGACGGCAAGAGATTCCGCTACTTATGCTGAATCAGTAGCGTATAAAGATGGAAAGTTCATCTTCGTGGGTAATTTGGACGAGGCTCGAAAACTTGCCGGCGACAACACAGAAATGATTGATCTCCAGAGAAAAATCCTTTTGCCGGCATTCCTGGATGGCCATAGCCATGATAACAGCTCCCTGACCGTGGCTAACCAGGCCAATTGTTATGCGCCCCCTGCCGGACCGGATTCAGATGTTGCCGGCATCATCGCTTCCTTACAAAAATTCGCCAAAGGTAAAAATGTGCAACCCGGTGAGCTCATTCAGGCTTATGGCTACGATGAGAACGCCATGCCCAATGGAAAGTTGTTGAACGCGGAAGGATCATATTGCGAAATTTGTAAAATACAAGATCCTTCCTTCTATACTGAATATACTTTCTATTTTGCCACGGCCCATAAGCAAAAACGCGGTCTGAAACAGGCCTCTTACCTGAGTCCCATGCGTGATGCTATTGATGCAGGGCTGCGCCCCGCCAACCACACGGATTTTGATTTGGCACCCCTTATTCTTCATGCTTTGGAGTGCTGTCAACAGGATAAGCCGGGAAGGTGGCGTATTAGGCGCTGATCAAAGTGCAACAAACCATTAATGAAGGGAAGATCATTTACAAGAGAGGTTAGTGGTAGCGGCAAGTCGATCCCATTGTCAAATGCCATAATTTAGAAGGACCAATCTTTCTGATTATGACAATTCAAGTAAAGGTTCTGGCTTCGGCCATCTTCCTGACCATCTCGCTGTTCTCCATTGCGCAAAAGAAGCCAAAGGAATCAAAACAACCTGCACAACCTGCTTATCCTTTAAACTCGGCTACGCTCAATGCGTTGAAACTGCGAAGCATCGGTCCTGCTATCACATCCGGCAGGGTGGCAGACCTTGCCGTTAACCCGTCAAACCCCAGCGAATATTATGTCGCCGTGGCATCAGGAGGCGTCTGGAAAACCACTAACGCCGGAACGACGTTTACACCTGTTTTTGATGCCCAGGGTTCGTATTCCATCGGTTGTGTGGCACTGGACCCCACCAATCCCAATGTAGTTTGGGTGGGCACAGGCGAAGGCAATAACCAACGTAGTGTGGCCTATGGAGATGGCCTGTACAAGTCGGAAGATGGAGGCAAAAGCTGGAAAAATATGGGCCTTAAGCAGTCTGAACATATTGGCAGCCTGGTGATTGATCCCACGGACGGGGATGTGGTTTACGTGGCAGCCTATGGGCCCTTGTGGAGCTCAGGCGGAGAGCGGGGGATCTATAAAACCACTGACGGCGGGAAAACCTGGAACAACGTCCTTTATGTGAGCGAACATACCGGATTTTCAGAGATCCATATGGATCCCCGCAATTCCAGGACCCTTTATGCCACTGCCCACCAACGGCAACGGAAAGTATTTACTTATATCGGCGGAGGCCCCGAGTCAGCGTTATATAAAAGCACAGATTTTGGTCAAACCTGGACAAAACTGACCAGCGGTTTGCCTTCCGGCGATGTGGGCAGAATAACCATCTCCATCTCTCCTGTAAATCCGGATGTGCTCTATGCCATGATCGAAGCCCGAGAAGGAGGGGGAACCTTCGTGTCGCTGGACCGCGGCCAGAGCTGGCAGAAGCAGAGCTCAGTGTCAACTTCGGGTAACTATTACCAACGACTGTTCTGCGATCCGAAAGACGTCAATAAGATCTTTGCCATGGACACCTATCTGCAGGTAAGTAACAATGGCGGCAAAACTTTCCAAATCCTCGGTGAGAAAAGCAAACACATAGACAATCACGTGATCTGGATAGATCCCGCCAATACGGACCATTTCCTGGTGGGATGCGATGGCGGACTATATGAATCTTTTGATGCAGGAAACAACTGGATATTCAAACCCAACCTTCCCGTTACACAATTCTATAAAGTAGCTACCGATAATGCTTCTCCATTTTACCATATTCACGGTGGCACGCAAGATAATTTCTCCATTGGAGGTCCCTCGAGAACTATAAGTGCCAATGGAATTATGAACTCTGACTGGTATTTCACCAGTCTCGGTGATGGTTTTGAAACCCAGGTGGATCAATCGGATCCCAACATCATCTATGCCCAATCACAATATGGCGGATTGGTGCGGTACGACCGTAAAACGGGCGAGATGTTGTCTATAAAAGCCCAGGAGCGGGATGATGAGCCCGCCTACAGGTGGAACTGGGATGCACCCCTGGTCATTTCCCGCTTCGATAACAAACGGATCTATCACGCCGCCAATAAAGTATTCCGGTCAGACGACAGGGGGAATAACTGGAAAGTGATCAGTCCTGACCTGAGCAAGCAGCTCGACAGGAACAAGATGGAAGTGATGGGCAGGGTATGGAGTGTAGATGCGGTTGCGAAAAACGGTTCTACTGATATTTATGGCAATATTACTACGTTGAGCGAATCACCGTTGGATCAGCAACTGTTATATGCTGGAACAGACGATGGCGCCCTTCATGTAACTACGAATGGAGGAACATCATGGACCACTATGACAAATCCCGCCGGCGTTCCTACTAACGCCTACGTATACCAGTTACTTGCTTCTCAGCATGATAAGAACACCGTCTACGTGGTATTCAACCAACATCGTTATGGCGACTTCAAACCTTACTTCTACAAAAGCAGTGACGCGGGTAAAACCTGGACGGCATTACAAAATAACCTTCCAGAAAGAGGATCGGTATATACCGTAGCGGAAGATCATGTCAATAAAAATTTATTATTTGTGGGCACTGAATTCGGACTGTTCACTACCATCAACGGCGGTATCAATTGGATACAACTAAAAGGCGATCTCCCCACCATTGCCGTAAGGGATCTGGAGATTCAAAAAAGAGAGAACGACTTGGTACTGGCCACGTTCGGACGGGGATTTTATGTTTTGGACGATTATACGCCACTCAGGAATATGAAAGTGGAAGACCTGCAAAAAGAAGCCGTGATCTATCCGGTAAAAGACGCGCTCATGTTTATTCCATCAATGACATTAGGTGTCCGGGGAAAAGGATTTCAGGGCGAGAGTTTCTATACCACGCCGAACCCGCCTGTTGGCGCAACATTTACCTACTATTTGAAGAACGATATTAAAACGATCAAAGAAAAACGAAAAGAGAAAGAAGTGGAGTTGACCAAGAACAAGCAGCCCGTCTATTACCCATCGTTCGATTCGCTGAAGTTGGAAGATGCGCAGCCAGAGCCTCATTTGCTATTCACCATTACAGATGAAACTGGCGCGGTGGTAAGACGAATCAAAGCACCCGCTAAAAAAGGTATGAACAGGATCACCTGGGATTTCAGGCATGAATCTACGGGCCCGGTCAGTTTTGCCAGCTTCGACGAATCATTTGCATTCAGTTCGCCCGATCTCGGCCACATGGCATTACCCGGGAACTACAAAGTCAGCCTGGATAAATTTGAAGATGGGATATATAGTACACTCTCAGAGCCAGTTGCCTTTAAAGCAGTTCCACTTGCTGCGGGTAGTATCCAGACAGGGGATAAAAAAGCCATGGGTGCGCTCACCGCGAAGGTGGCTGAATTGCGGCGTGTGGTTTCCGGTACGGAGGAGTACCGGCGTGAACAGGTGAACAAATTGAACTACCTGAAAGCCGCTCTTCAAAAGACCGGATCGATCCCCCTTGAACTTTCTCAACAATTTATTTCCATAGAGAAGCGCTTGGATGCAGCCGGTACAGCCATCAATGGTGATCGTACTAAATCCGGCCGTGAGTTTGAAACGGTTCCTTCCATCAATCAACGACTTGGAAGAATTACAGGAGCGCTGTGGTCATCGACGTCCGCCGATCCTGCGGCGTACCAGGATGATTATGATCTGGTGGAAAAGAAATTCCGCCCTGTTTACCAGGAAGTAAAATCCATTGGTGAGGAGATACAGAAACTGGAAGCAGCATTAGATAAGCTAAAGGCACCCTATACGCCGGGCAGGTTGCCGGAGTTTAAATAAACGAATAGGCAAAATATTTCTAATGCAAGATTTATATCAGACAGCTCCTTACCGATCTTTTAAATCCCCCGAATGATTCTTTCTGATTGTTGGGCGGAGGGCTGCTTTTTGCCCCGACATACTGGGATCCGAACCATGAGGATTAGATCTGTCAGCGCTATAGGGTTAACCGTAAGTACCGAGACAGGAACCTATGCAGAAAGGATATATCGCCCCGGTAGGCCTCTTGCATTATGACTTGAGCCCAAACGAATATCAGGTATTCTCACTTTGATATAGCTTTGCAGGATGACCAGGATCGGCATTAGAGAAGCAACCATTACAGATATTGATGATTTACAGAAAATCAGCAAACAAACATTTTATGAGACTTTCCGCGAAGGCAATACTGCCGAGAATATGGCAAAATATCTCAACGAAGGCCTCTCGATGGAAAAGCTGACTACTGAATTAAACGATCCGCATTCCGTATTTTATTTCGCGTTATCGGATGAGAATCTAATCGGATATTTAAAACTGAATTTTGGCGAGTCACAAACTGAACTGAAAGACAGTAAAGCTGTTGAAATTGAACGGATCTATGTTTTAAAGGAATTCCAGGGCAGGCATGTAGGCCAACGGTTGTACGACAAAGCGATCCAGGTGGCTACCGAAAAAAATGCCGATTACGTTTGGTTAGGCGTGTGGGAAGAAAACACAAGGGCGATCAATTTCTATAAGAAAAACGGGTTCGTTGAATTTGATAAGCACGTTTTTATGTTGGGCGATGATGAACAGATCGATATGATGATGAAGCGGCAAATTGCTTCTTAGTCTTCCATTATCATTCCCTCATGGTAAGGTCTGCTGGTATGGCCTTCAGGGGAAAGCTGTCCCACAACAGGTATCTCATCTGCAGAGCCTTCTTTGCAGCAGAAGCCGCCTCCGTCCATTTGCTTTCGTCATCACCACATAGTTCTGACACCATATCTATGGCCAGTTTGCTGTGATGATCGCCGTCCACCTCAATATGGCGCTCCACGTAGTATTTGAACGTAGACACCTTCCCGGGTGTTTCAACATACAATTGTTCCAACAGCCTCATGAACATGGACGGAATGAGATCCTCTCGGCCAAAAGTGAATACAGCCGCCTTTACATGAAGGGGAGCATACAATACGATCTCAAATGTGTAACTCAGGAAGGCTTTGATGTTTGGATGTATGTTCGCTTTTTCTATCACGGCGATAACATCCCCCGAACTTTCAAGATCTTGCAGCAAAGCATGTATACCGGCAGTACTGGCCCCCATCTGCTCCATGGCTCTCACATAGAGTTCGAAATGGCTGATCCTGCGGCCGTATTCGTCCACATCGGACTCCTCGCCCAGCACGATCTCATTGATCAGGTAGCGTGTTTCAGCAGCCCCTACCGGCCGCCAGGGGATAGACACGGAAGTCAAGCCAATCTGCAGCGATTTCAGCAGGCTCATGAAGTCCCAGACGGCAAACACGTGTAAGCCTGTGAACTTCTGCAAACCTTCCAGATTCCGTATGCTTTGGTAAATCGGGTGTTGGAGAAGCAAGTCCCGTTCTGCTCTAATTTCATGTTGTAAAGCCTCAATTCCAGATCTCATGTCTATAAAACGCCTGTATGTTCTCTTTGTTTAGGACAAAATGAATATTTTCAAAACTGATACCTGATCTGATCTTACTTCATCCGTTGCTGATATCCAACCAGGGCTTTCTGCAACTCCTCATAATTGAGTTTTTGAACGGCAATATTCTTGTCGATGGCCATGGATGCCGCGATGGCTGCCGACTGTCCCAATACCATAAAGACCGGCTCCATACGAATAGAGCCAAACGCAATAT
The DNA here is from genome assembly GCA_040404005.1 of Chitinophagaceae bacterium. Taxonomy (GTDB): domain Bacteria; phylum Bacteroidota; class Bacteroidia; order Chitinophagales; family Chitinophagaceae; genus Pollutibacter. The sequence continues at coordinate 19,240 of JBBAJO010000017.1, read as the reverse complement.
GTGTAGCACTTAAGCAAACCGGTACCAGCAGATTTTTACATTCTTTTTCTTTGGGTACGATGGCTCCGTAACTGATCGGGTAAGGCCCCTTAACATAGGCCTCAACATTCCCTTCATTTTTTACAAATCCTTCTTTAGTTACATATCGCTGAATATGGTGCGAGTCCATTCCATAGGCAGCTAAACCCACGGGGTCCTGCACAACGGTCAAACCTTCACAATGATACTGGGTCATTACGGTACTACCTACCATCCGGCGCGCTTCACGCACATACAATTGCTCCTGCCAGCCCTGCCCTTCAGTGAACTCGTCTTTCGACATGCCCCATTTCGATACCTCATTCCGGATATGTTCCGGCATACGTGGGTGGTAGGCCAGCGTCCACATTAACCCTTTCTGGTAGTTGCGATGACGTTCAGCGATCGCATCCCTTTCTGAGTATGTTGCCTCCGGATAATCATAATTCTGCCCAATGAAATCAGTAGAGAAGCCCAGTCGGTTATTGGTGTCGGTTTTTCGATTGGGCATATCAGAGTTGATCCACGGAAAGCCTTTTTCCCCGGCTTCGTAATTCCTCAACAGCAGCTCATACTCCAGCTCATTGTATGATGCCGGTTTCTCAAACGGTATGCGATTCTCAGGATGGTTCGTTAAGCACATCCGGAAACAATATGCCTGCAAGGCTTTACTGGCAGAACCTTCATCGCCCGGGCCTTTTGGATCGATGAAAGGTAAGAGCCCGCTGGCCGGGTTCCCTTTCTCCCGATAGGGATCAACGCCGCGTACAAAGTTGTGGTTGATGGAATTTCTTGCCGGCCTGTTGGTCATCGTGCGGGCGGTATCAAAGGTGTGCACCCCGTTAAGTGTCTCACCATACTGCTCGTTCGATTCCCTGCCTAGTGTGTAGCTGACACCTGCCGTTGCCATCAGGTCACCTTCGTAAGTAGCATCAATAAATGCCTTGCCCATATACATCTCACCGCTTTCCATCGTAATGGAAGAAATCACCCCCTTCTTTTTCTTAACCCCATCCTTCCTGTTAAGCCGCTGGCTGTAAACGAGTGTAATATTCTTCTCCCGCTTGATCATCCGGTGAAAGATCTTTAATGCAGCAGAGGGCTCGAAAGTCCACATGGCATCTTCGCCTGGTCCAGTTTGGGTCTGGCCACCATCCCGGTATTCAGACGGTTTCTGCCATGTCCAGTTTTCTGGCTCCTGATAATAAATCTTTACCTGTTGATAGAACTCGCGTGCAATCCCGCCAATGGCTTGCTTGTTCCCGATGTCAGTCTGGCCCAACCCACCCGTGGTCAATCCACAGATCCGTTTGGTAGGTTCGATCAACACCACGGTCTTCCCCATCCTCGACGATTGGATGGCTGCGCTTATCCCGGCCGAAGTACCCCCGTATATCACAATATCATAAGTACCAACACGCTGAGCAAAACAAACCTGATCGATCAATATCAACACTGCGAGAACAACATATTTCATCATCCAAAACATTTTTTATCCCATCAATCTATCCAACATTTCGAAACATTCGGAGTGCATGAGAAAAAAAACTATTTCTCATCACTGACATACTCCAAAATATCGGCAGGCTGACAATCCAGTGCTTTACAAATGGCGTCCAAAGTACTAAATCGGATGGCTTTTGCCTTCCCTGTTTTAAGGATGGAGAGGTTTGCTAAAGTGAGGCCCACCCTGGCGGACAGCTCATTTAATGATATTTTCCGTCTGGCCATCATTACATCTAAATTCACAACAATTGGCATAGCTTATACGGTTAATTCGTTATCAGACTGCAACTCAATTCCTTTCTGGAAAATTTTGGCAACCACTAACAGGGTAACTCCCATGAATAGCCATACATCGGATCCCCCAAACTTGAGATGTTGTATGTCGGGCATCTGTACACCCTGACTCACTAACCAATGGGTAAGTTTCATACCCCAATAAGATAACAATCCGATACCCAGGGCCAGGTATGCAATATTGAATACAGGAGGACCAACTATTTTATTGAAGGGGCTGGACAGGTCCAGTTTCTTATTGCCAAGAATATCCACAATAATGTAAAACATCAGTGCCTTCAGGATGGATACAATAACCATTAAAACTGCGATCTGTACAAAATGAACTTGGTTATGTTGTAATAATGCCCAAAGATCTACCTGCACCCAAAATTTACTCGCGCCTTCAGGAGTAACAAATAGCGCGATGAAGGCGTTGAATACAAAACCTCCGGCTTCTATGCATAGACCAATGAAGATGATCCACGACACTACATGAAGCAATTTGAAGGCATAATCAGTTTTAGTTGACATAATACGATGTATTTAAAGTGATAGGCAAATGTAGTATATTTATTGATTACCAATAAATATTTATCTATTTATTTTATTTCCCCCAACACATAGCCTTTCACCCTCCGCATCGACAGGCAAATTCCCCTTTCAAGGGATTCATCGACACCTGATATCAACATAGGTTTATATCCAACAACGGATATATATGAAACCCTTATGTCTCGTCACCGCTTTGCTACTGACAATGAATCTTTGTACCCAGCAATAGACATGCGACTTCTTCAGTTTTACACCTCCAAAAGGCTCGACAAAAAAGACAGCGACAGCCTGGTCACGTACACGATCACCAAAAGAAAGATAAGTCGGGCTGCATCGCCGGTTCTAAAGTTGATCAGGCGAAGGCAAGCGGAAAAGTGGGAAGCTCGTGAACAACTGGCAGATATAGTTCTCAAACCATGCTGATACTCCTTCAAGACAACGCTTCTCTTCAAGAATGATACATGTATCCAATATCGGCTTGGTATGAAGCTCAGCGATCGATGTGCTTCCGACGTGCTGCAGGATTATCCTAAAAGAGATCGCATTAAACAGCTCACGCATCCTTTGAGACCTTTCTCAAACTATAGAGATAAAATGACAGTATTGAAAACAAAAAACCAAGTAATACTACAACATAATTGGTTGGCTTTTCAACGGTCAATGATATTCTGATCAGGATGGTTGTTATGATGAAACTGGCATTTCTGAAAATGGTGAAAAAAGAAAAGTGATAAATAAACGAGATGAGAAGCAGAAAAACATCCACAAAAATCATAATGGAGAAAAAGTCGGTATAAAAAACAGTATTTGGATTTGGGAAATCGCGATCAAGTTTTATTGCGCTGAATACTTCAGCACTCCAATGATATAAGCTGCTGACACTGAGCACTAACAATATCAGAATCATACACAATGAGACTATCTTTTTTATACTGATAAAATCATTGAGCTCCCCCGGAACTTCCAACTTGCGATTATTCTGATAGATCTTGTAGTATAAGATAGTGAAACCCAACATGACTAATGCCGCACCGAGGTCGTACAACAAACTGACAAACTCAGGGCTGCTGATATCAAGAGAATGCTTTGTATCAAAATCGGCAATATCATGAAAAAAACTTCGAAGTGTGATCAATGTGATAACTTCAAATTGTTTCCCAATGAACTCCGAAATAGACTTAGGAATGATAATTACCAATAAAAAAACTTCATAAAGTAATATGAAGCTAAAGGGGGTGTATATCGCCTTTAGATAACTATGCTCGAAATGCTTAAAATAAGTAAAATTGTTGCCAAGGAAGATGATCGCCAGGTGGAACAAGAAAGCAAAAACCGCGGTACGGAGTATGGCTAATTCAACTTTACGAACATTCTTTTCATGAAAAAGTGAATCAAAGTAGTTACCGGCAGTTTGTAATATAGTATTCATCGAGACCCAGGTTATCCACCTACTTATTTGATCTGAACTGCCTCAAAGCCAATACTATTCCAGCAGAAAACAATAGCGTGATCAGGCCTGCAAAATATGGGATGAGTTCAGTCATTTTTGATTAGTTATTAATTTGATAAGAATGGCAAAACCTAAAATGGAGGGAACCCAAAGGCCAATAAAAATGGCTGCCTCTCTATCCCCTTTGAACCATGAGATCTCTGAAAAAATTAAAGATAGAAATGCAGCTCCAAGCATCAGTAAGTCTGCAGGTGTAAATTTTTTTAACATATATAGAATTTTGTGAAGCTCTTGAATATACGGGCAATTTTTCGATTTCGTAGCCAAAGCGAGTAAGAGATTCTCATTTGTTGTATTTATGACAGCCCCTGTTCCAATCTGCTTCAACAATACTGCGCTATCTTATCCTAATGATGACCTTACCCGTGTTTTGAAACACTGCATTATCCGAACGCATAAACAAAATGATCTCTGTGGAGCTGTTGAGACCGATCTGGTCAGTTCGGCTGATATAGAACTTATACCAGCCATCGCGGGTCAGATACTTGGGCGACACCGTACCATCAATCAGCATCACCGCTGAATGAATCGTTTGATCGGCCACCGGCGCTTATAGCTTCGACCCAGACTCCCGCACCCAGCATCTGTAAAATTTCACATAATTTAAGGCCATGAAAAAGTTCGTGTCGGCCATCCTCATGTTCATCGTAACGCTCCCTGTTCACGCGCAACCATCCGTTCCGTTAAAGATTTGGTATGATCGCCCTGCAGATGCATCGGTGTACGACAAAACCAATGGCTGGGAGAACAATCCCGAATGGCTGAAGGCACACCCCATAGGCAATGGTTTTTTGGGAGCGATGATCTTCGGCGACGTTAATAAGGAAAGGATCCAACTCAACGAAAAGTCACTTTGGTCCGGCAGCCCGAATGATGAAAATAATCCCGAAGCATTTGCTGCGCTTGCGGAGATCCGGAAATTGCTGTTTGAAGGAAAGTATAAAGAAGCTACGGAACTGACTATGAAAACCCAGGTGTGCAAAGGCCCGGGATCTGGACATGGAAACGGAGCCGACGTTCCTTATGGCACCTACCAGACCCTGGGCGACCTATGGTTGGGAACAGATCGCAAATCAACCTACACTGCCTACCGTCGCGAGCTTGATCTTCAACGCGGCGTTGTAACCATCACCTACACGCAGGATGGCATCCAGTTCAAGCGGGAAATATTTGCCAGCTATCCAGATAGGGCCGTCGTAATCAACATCAGCGCCAACAAAAAAGGATCGATCAGTTTTCATGCGATGTTGAACCGTCCGGAAAGATTTTCCACCAAAGCTTCCCAAGGCACACTGCTCATGCATGGTCGTTTGAAAGATGGCAAAGGCGGAGATGGGATGGCATACGCAGTACAACTCAAGGCGATCAATAAAGGAGGCACTACCAATATATCAGACAGCAGCATATCCGTCAGGAACGCAGACGCGGTCACGCTCATCCTGACCGCCGCCACGGATTACAAACTGGACTACCCGACTTACAAGGGCGACGATCCTATTAAAACATCAGCGACTCAACTCGAAAAAGCATCTTCCTATACCTACGATAACCTGCTGCGTCGACATGTGCGCGACCATCAATCGCTGTTGGATAAGGTTAGCCTGAATGTATCAAGGATCACATCAGATACCATTCCCACAGATCGCCGATTGGCCAATCAACGGCAGGCCGACGATCTGCATTTACAGGAATTGTATTTTCAATTTGGACGCTATCTGCTGATCGCCTCATCGCGCGAAGGAACATTACCGGCAAATCTGCAAGGCCTCTGGGCAAATACCATCCAGACGCCATGGAACGGCGACTATCATACGGATATCAATATTCAAATGAATTACTGGCCGGCAGATATCACCAACCTGCCCGAATGCCATGGGCCGCTGACCGAACTGGTTGAATCCCTGGTTGAACCCGGAAAGAAAACAGCCGCTGTTCAATACAGGGCAAATGGCTGGGCCATTCATCCCATCACCAACGTGTGGGGATTCACCGCTCCCGGCGAACACCCGAGTTGGGGTATGCACCTGGGCGCAGGTGCCTGGCTCTGCCAACATCTTTGGGAGCATTTCAAATTCAACCCCGATCAAAAATATCTTGAAAGGGTATACCCGATCATGTTGGAATCGGCGCGCTTCTATCTGGACTGGCTTGTGAAAGACCCCAGCTCCGGCAAATGGGTGTCTGGCCCCGCTGCCTCCCCGGAAAACTCCTTCAAAGCGCCGGATGGTTCGGTGGCGCAGATCACCATGGGACCGTCGCACGACCAGCAGGTGATCAAGGAGCTGTTCGACAATGTGCTGAATGCCGCGCACATGCTTCAGAAAAAAGACGAAGTGATAGACAGGATACGGGCCGTGAACAAAGAACTGGCGCTGACGCAGATCGGTCCGGATGGGCGACTGATGGAGTGGCGGGAACCCTATGAAGAAACCGAACCTACCCATCGGCACGTGTCGCATCTCTACATGTTGTATCCCGGAAACTCCATCGACCCGGGTAAAACGCCCGAACTTGCGATGGCAGCCAGGAAAAGTCTGGATGCCAGAACGGATATCGGAACAGGATGGTCATTGGCCTGGAAGATCAATTTTTGGGCAAGGCTGAAAGATGGAGAACGCGCTTATAGCCTGTTGAAAAATCTGTTGAGGCCCATCGATAATTATGGCATCAACATGTCTAATGCAGGGGGTTCCTATCAAAATCTTTTCTGCGGTCATCCGCCCTTTCAAATCGACGGAAATTTCGGAGGCACAGCGGGCATTGCAGAAATGCTTTTGCAGAGCCATGTGGAGGAAGATGGCGCAAATGTGCTGCAGTTGTTGCCCGCTATTCCGAAGGCCTGGTCTACCGGCGAGATCAAAGGTTTAAAAGCTCGAGGTGGTTTTGAAGTGAATATTTCATGGAAAGATGGCGCGCTGGTCAACTGCGAAGTAAAATCACTGGTCGGCAGCAACCTCAAGCTGAGCTACAAAGGCAGTACCGGAAGCATGACCACCAAGGCGGGGAGGACGTATAAGTTTACGGGAAGTTCTTTTCAGTAAGATGAAATCGGGCTGCCCTTTCTAAAACTGCTCATACCAGCTGAACTTCTCCTGAACGATCTGAGACTTATGCACTTTGATGTAATTCAGGAAAGCCATACTGACCGGCGAGTGTCTTTTACCTTTTAACCAGATCAGACTCCAGGTGGTTTTTATGGGCAGTCCCTTTGCAGGAATGATCTGCAATTCCTTATTGAAAAGCTCATTCTTGATTCCGATCAACGGCATCACCGAATAACCAAGCCCCGCCACCAAGGCTTGCTTTACGGCTTCATTCGAAGTCAGTTCCATTTTCTTGGAAATCGTGAATTTATTCTTCTCAATATATCGCTCCATTACTTGTCGTGTTCCCGATCCCGACTCCCGGTATATCATCGGAACGCTCTGAATGAGGTCCTTAAACGTCTCGCCCCGATGGAATTTTCTTTCCATATTACCTACGAAATACAATTTGTTTTGAAGAAGGTCCATTTTCTCTACCTGCGGGTGCAGGGGCAAAATAGACACAAGGGCAAGATCTACCTCATTATGCTCCAGGCTCTCCAACACCTTGAGTTTGTTCGTTACGTCAATAGCCAACTCTACGCCTGGATTGGCACGCATGAAATCAACGAGAAAATAAGGTATCACATATTTACCGGTAGATACTACAGATATTTTAAGCTTCCCTGCCAACAGCCCCTTGTAAGCCATCGTCTTGACATTGATCTCGTTCACCTGTGCAAGTATCTTAGCGGCCATTACCGCTATCTCCTTTCCAAAATCAGTGATATGGATCTTACGCCCAATTACTTCTGTCAGGGGAACATCGAACTGATCCTGCAAGTTCTTTAGCTGAATGGAAACAGCAGGCTGCGTGAGCCGCAACTCTTCGGATGCTTTGGTGATGCTTTCCGTCTCCACGATCTTCAGAAAGATCTTGAGCTGGTTAAGGGTATAATACATAAATGTTTTTTATGATTAACATAATGAATATAAATGAAATATATTGAATGATTCTGCTCAATTTCGAATTACAAACCCACAAACCATATAGATGACAAGAATTACAGTTGCGAAGGGAGACGGCATCGGACCAGAGATCATGGACGCCACACTCGATATTATCCTGGCAGCAGGCGCTAAAATAGAGATAGAAGAAATAGAGGTTGGAGAAAAAGTGTATTTGGCAGGCAACACCGCAGGCATCGCCAGCAGCTCGTGGGATATCATCCGTAAAAACAAAGTTTTCCTGAAAGCTCCCATTACCACCCCACAGGGCGGCGGTTATAAAAGTCTGAATGTCACCACCAGGAAATTCCTGGGTTTATACTCAAACGTGAGGCCCTGCAGAAGCTTTCATCCCTACGTAACCACCAAACATCCCATCATGGACATCGTCATCATCCGCGAGAATGAAGAGGATCTATATGCTGGAATTGAACATCAGCAAACAGATGAAGTGGTGCAGTGCCTGAAGCTGATCAGCCGACCCGGATGTGAGAAAATAGTCCGGTATGCCTTTGAATATGCAAAACAGCAGAAGCGGAAAAAAGTCACCTGCTTTACCAAGGATAACATCATGAAACAGACGGATGGTCTCTTTCACCAGGTCTTCGATGAGATCGCGCGTGAATACCCGGAGATCGAAAATGAACACTGGATCATAGATATCGGTGCGGCAAAAATGGCCGATACCCCTGAAGCATTCGATGTTATTGTAATGCCCAATCTTTACGGCGATGTATTAAGCGACGTAGCAGCCCAGATCACGGGATCAGTAGGCCTTGCGGGGTCGGCCAATATTGGAGAAGAATGCGCGATGTTTGAAGCCATCCACGGATCGGCACCAAGAAGGGCGGGTCAAAACCTGGCTAACCCTTCAGGCCTGCTGCAGGGCGCCGTGATGATGCTCAATCATATAGGTCAAACAGATATTGCTGAGAAAGTGCAGAATGCCTGGCTGAAAACCCTGGAAGATGGAATTCATACGTACGACATCTTTAAAGAGATTTCAAGCAAAAAGAAAGTTGGCACCAAAGAGTTTGCCCAAGCAGTTATAGAAAATATAGGACAAAAACCCACCATGCTTGCAACCGTATCCTATGCAGGCAGTTCTAAAATGCAGTTACCGAAATACCAGAGAAAACAGCCCGCAAAAAAAGAACTGGTGGGGGTAGATATTTTCGTACACTGGGCCGGCGAAGATCCATCCACCCTGGCAAACCTGGTAAAGAAAATGGAGACGAATGAAATGGCGTTAACCATGGTCACCAACAGGGGCATCAAGGTATGGCCCGATGGCTTCAGTGAAACATTCTGCACGGACCACTGGAGATGCAGGTTCAAGCAAAGAGAAGGGAAGACGATCAAAAAAGAAGAAGTGATACAGCTTTTACAAAATGCAATGCTAAACGATGTTGACGCGATCAAAACAGAAAACCTTTACCATTTCGATGGCATCGCAAAGTTTTCACTCGGCCAGGGACAATAACAAATACGAAATATGGACATACAGCTTATACAAGGAGAATTCAGCGCTAAAGATTCATTGAATATCGTGGGAGAAATGATCAGGGTAAAGATCCGGTTTCACGAAAATGCCATTGCGCATCACAGCAGCGAAGAAGACATCAAATATCGTGAATCGAAGATCAAGTACCTGCAAGAACAGATGCATGAGCTTAAGAACCAACTACTCCAAAGGGGCCAAAAGCTCTCCTTACATGCAACGATTACCATGGAGTAATGCTGTTTCAGGTCTGGCAATCCAGGGTCAATAAGCGCTACAGTTCCCCTCACTATTGTCTAATTTCGGTATATGAACTGGCAACCAATAGATCTCAAAAATGAATGGGTTGAGTTAACACCACTTACAGAAACTGATTTTGAGGAGCTCTATGCCGTAGCGAAAGATCCGCTGGTCTGGGAGCAGCATCCCAATCCCGATCGGTACAAGCGGGATGTATTTCAAACTTATTTCCAAGGGGCAATAGAGTCAGCAGGTGCATTCCTGATCAAGGATAGCACAGGGAATGCCATCGGTTGTACACGTTTCTATGATCACGTACCAGAAAAAAAAGAAGTAAAAATCGGCTACACTTTCTTTTCAAGGGACTGCTGGGGGAAACCCTTTAATCAAAGCACAAAGTCACTGATGCTTCAATATGCATTTCAATTTGTAGACGATGTGATCTTTCATGTAGGCGCCAACAATATCAGGTCGCAAAAGGCCATGGAGAAAATGGGAGCCCTGCGAATCGGCCAAGAAACTGTTGCCTACTACGGTGAAGAACCGCGAGTAAACATCGTTTATAAGATGTCAGTTTAAGTGGTACCATCCTTTCTTCCCAAACTTCATAATTCCCCTTTATGGTGTGTAGGTACGGTATCTCCCAGCAGTTTCCCCCAGGGCTTAAGGTCTGGAATTCGGTCGAAAACAATTTTCAATATCCCAACGAAGGGAATGGCGAGAAACATCCCAGACACATCCCAAAGGGCTGCGCCAAGTAAAACCGTGATGATGGGAATAATTGATCTGAATCTTATTGAGTAGGGTATGGCGATTATTAACGCTTCAAGCAGCAGCCCTACCCTATAACTTTGGATGGCAGATTTTGTCTTGTTGACTACACCCCCCACCTGCTTTGAACTTTCTTCTGCAAACACTTCAAAAAGAGAATTCAGGATAAGGGGCTTATAAAACAGAAAATGGGAAATACACAACGTCAGTTATCATAACCACCCCTGCGTTTTGCTTTCACCTGAGCGGGCCAGCGCGGACCCGTTTGCTGGTTGCCATTGGTGGGCAGCACTGCTCTTTCCGTGGTGGTCCGCTGCGGATCCTCACAAGCCATGTAGACCAGGATAGCCGTCAGGATCGCGTTATTTCGCAGGTCATCAAATACGATTTTGTCGTACGTATCCCTATTTGTATGCCAGGTATAGTTGAAGTACGACCAGTTCAGCGCGCCGAGTGAAAAGCCGGGCGCGTTTGCCGCTATAAAAGAGGCATGATCGGAACCGCCTCCAGCGGGTGATCCGGGGAAACTGGTCTTGATCGAATCCTTGTATTCTCCAGGCACAGCGGCAAGCCATCGTCCCAAATAATCTTTCGCATTGGCATATCCTGACCCGCTCATGCTCACCACCCTGCCTGTACCATTATCCTGGTTAAATAGCGCCTGCAGGTTGCTTACTATTTCGGGGTGATCCTCCACAAAAGCGCGCGAACCATTAAGCCCTTGCTCCTCACTGCCCCAATGGCCTACGAGGATGGTGCGTTTAGGATTAGGATACACTTTCTTGAGGATGCGCATGGCTTCCATCATCACCATCGTACCTGTACCATTATCTGTTGCGCCGGTTGCGCCGTCCCATGAGTCAAAATGCGCAGACAGCATCACATACTCATTTGCTTTCTCCGTACCCTTGATCTCAGCTAGGGTGTTGAACGTAGGCACTTCACCCAGTTCTTTAGATTGTGCGAGCACGTTGATCACCGGGGCCTTGCCCGATTCAGTGAGTCGGTATAGCAATCCATAATCCTCGAGCATCACGTCAATGGTTGGGATCTTTTTTGTTGAGGCGTCGAAGATCTTGTTGACACCAAAACCCTGGCTCCAGTTGCTTCCAACGATACCTGCAGCTCCTGCTTTCTCGAGGGCCAGTGCGAGTTGTCGGTTGTTATATCCTGTTTTGCTGATGCGTTTCCGCCATGCTTCGGTAGCCGTTTGTCTTTCCTTCTGCATCGCTTCCATAGATGCTTTAGTAGCGAACTCTTTCCAGTTATAGTCGGGCCTCCCCGTTGGCTGGGGCATAGACACCAGCACGAACTTGCCCTTGACATTGGGCAGCCATTGCTGGAATGCCATGGAATCGGCTACATCGGGCAGGATAATGGTACTTGCCTTTACGGGTCTTTGGGTTGAAGGTGAAAAGGCAAGCTGTGTTGCCTCCAGGGATTTGATCCAGGGGCTAACCATGTCAACATGGGTAATGCCGCGATCCCAGCCCCGCCAGGTGCCATAGTTCTCGCGCCTGGCTTCGATGCCATACTGTTTGTACTGAGTAATGGCCCAGTCACTGGCTTGCACCATTTTCGTTGAACCCACGAGGCGGGGGCCAACACCATCCATGAGCTCGTGGCTCATTCGCTTGAGCTGCGAGTTTTCGATTGCTTCCTTGACAATAGCAGCAACCAAAGGGTCCTGCTGGGCCAAAACGGGAGTAGTAAATACCTGCACCGTAACATACGCAGTGGCGATAATTTTATAAAAACGCATAATCAGAGCTTTAAAATGTAATGATAGGGAAAAGATGAGAATCGAAACAAATGAACATAGCGCATACCAAAAGAAAACTATGGGATACTATTTGGAGAACTCGATCAGATGTGCCGAAGCATAAATGCTTCGATCCGGTTTAATGTATTTCACATATAATCTCGCCCGTTTTCCGAGACGCATAGAGGTATGTTTTTCCTTGACATCGTCTGGTGTATCTAAGGGCTGTAAGGAGGGATACCAAAGAAAGAATCCGGGTCTGTCGAGCAGTAAAGCGGGTTTACTCCACTGTTGCGAAGCATTCCCCTTACCCAGATCTTTATTTATGTTGAATGATATAAAGATGCTGCTTCCTGCCCACGAGGAACCGGTAACCTTGCCCATCAACATCACCCAGCATTGAAGATATTCGTTCCAACTTACAGAGGGTCCCCAGTGAAATCCTCCTTCAGGTGAAGATGCGGGGCCGCCGCCCCCGCTAATTGGAATCTGTAAAGAAGCAATAGGTTTTCCCGCACCATTCCAGGCCGCAGAAAAAGCATGTCCATTCCAGCGCAAGGCCTTACCCTGGGGATGATCAATATCCTTTAAGGCAATTCGTGCCACACTGATGCACTGCCCGCTCCATTCTTTGTCTTTGCTGTAGGCGGAAGAATCATAGACCTCCGGATAACTGTATTCTCCGTAAAACAAATAGAGATAATCACCTGAACGAACAGCTGAAGGATCACCCACGCCGCCGGCAAATGTATTGGAGGCATTATAGGGTTTCAAAATCATTCTCGATTGGAGATCTTCAAGGAATAATCCCTTATTCTCCCAGCTATGGCCTCCGTTGGTAGACTTCATGATGCCTATTCTCGAAACAGCAGCAGGAGAACTGGGGCCTTGTAAACCCTGCGGCCATAAATGATTCACATACCCCTGGCCCGTAGACGAATCGTATGGCAAGTTCTGAGGATAATTCTCGTTGTGATAAACGGCATAAAGGGTTTTACCTGAAGGATCGGCGGCGTGCTGATACACCGTTTCAAACCATACTGCACCGTGCAGCCCTTGTTCCCCTATAGCAGCAATGGCAGGAAGCTGCGGCCGGCGAAAACCTGATGAATCCGAGGCAAAAGCCTGCGGAGCATTTTTACCATCGGCGAACTGAAGTTCCCGAGCTGCCCCCCATACTGTATCCTCACCATACTTACCCGGGAAAATCCGAAACGTATCTCCGATCCATGCCTCGGCCATATTACAGTCAACAAATGAATTGAACAAAACCGTGTCTGCATCGGTAAGCGTAAAACCAGTTGTAATGCCGGCTTCCTGCTTGCATGAAAATGCAGAAAAAATCAATAATACAGGTATGAATCGTAGCACGAAATTCTATTTATGGAAATGTACGAAAGAGGTCCAAATAAATCGTGTGAATAAACACAAAAAAATATAGCGTAGAGGCCCGGGTATGATGGTTTTTTCCAAGTTGCGCAATGGCATGGAGCATTGGATCATTCCCCATGCGCATTCAAATGCCGGCGCGGGCTGTGGGGAAAAGCGAAATATCAGGTTGCAGACTGTGGATCTTTATCAGCGCCAGCAGTATACTGATATAGCGTTTAAAAGCTTTTCGGATACTGCACATTTGCTGCCATTTTATGACTATCTTTTGCAGACTCAAACCGAACACATTTGAATGAATCACTTTCGTCGGTGGAATCCGGTGGGTCCCTGAAAAAAGTACTGGGATTCTGGTCGCTCCTGGCTGTTGGCATCGGATCGGTGGCTGCCCAGTCCAGCTTTGTTTCCCTGCTCAACGGGGCGGGCCTGGGTGGTGGATCTTTCTTCATAGCTATTCTGCTGGCGTTTCTTTTAACGATCTGTTACTGTTTCAGTTTTCTTGAATTGTCGCTCATGATGCCAAAGGCCGGTGGGCTTGGAACCTATACTGCAGTGGCTGGTGGTAATTTTTTATCTATCGGCGTGGTATTGGGAGGATATATTGCCGTGATGCCGTTTAACGGGCCTGCGGAACTGATGTTACTGGAGCGAATAGTGGACATGGTATACCCTGGAAGTTTTTCGCATTTGGGTCTTTCTGTTTTGGTACTGTTCACGATGCTGAATCTTTTCGGGATCAATATTTTTGCTTCTGTACAAAATGTTCTTCTATACACGCTACTGGTAGCCCTTTTGGTTATCGGAGTTACAGGTTTCTATGGCATAGAGGCAAAGGGTCTTGATGTAAGCACCATCGGGGAACAGTTTACCGGATCGGGGCTGTCCGTATTTTCATTGCTTGCATTGGCCTTATGGTCGTTTGCAGGACTGGAATACATGTGTCCACTGATCGAAGAGTCGAAGAACCCTGCGCGAGATCTTCCCCGGGCCATGTTGGTAGCCTGCGTACTATTATTAATTGTATATGGTCTACTCGCATTTGGCGCCATGCGTCATGTACCGGCTTCGTTACTGAAAAGCTCAGAGATACCGCACTGGTTGCTGGTAGAGTCGATGTTCGGGAAGTCGGCCAGTTTTGTCATGGTTGTATTTGCCATCACGGCAACCTCCAGCGTGGCCAATATCATTATCGCGAGTCTGCCCCGGATTCTTTTTGGCATGGCGGTGAGTGGACAAGTGCCTTCCCTGTTTGCCAGGTTGCATCCGAGATGGGGCACGCCGTGGGCAGGAATATTGTTCATTGCTGCCGTTATAGGGATACCGCTGGTATTGCTGGCAAATAAGCAAGACCTGATCATACTGTTGCTGCTTTCTGCTGCTACGTTCTGGCTCGTAGCCTATATGATGGCACACCTGGTGGTGATACTACTGCGCAGGAAATATCCTAACCAACAACGGCCCTTTAAAACACCGCTCTATCCTATTCCCCAGATCCTCGGAATTCTCGGAATAGGCTATGCCATCTGGTATAATTCACCATCACCGGAAGTATCAAGACAGGTGTATTTAAATTCAGCACTGATTTTTACCGCGATCTCCATTTATGCCTTCCTGTGGGTGAAATACAAAATGAAAAAAGGGCTTTTCGAGGCAGAACCTATTGATAAAATAACGACGGGTAGCGCCATTGACTGGCACTAAAAAAGGGGGAGCCGACAGTTAGATGTAAATGATTTTTTAGTGGCCAGTAAAGCACAATAATACAGAAGGACGAGACATAATGTACAACAGTTTTTGTTTTACTCAGTGTATTGAGTAATTTTACTCAATACACTGAGTAATTTGTATTTTATGTTTGAACGTGCTCATTTACACACACTTAGCCGTAGGATTGAAGAACCTCGAAATCATATTCAGGTAGTCATTGGACCGAGGCAAGTTGGAAAAACCACTTTGGTAACCCAATTGCTGGCCCGTTTCGAGGGTGCTAAGCTTTTCATTTCAGCCGATGCGATGGCGGTAGATAACGGTATTTGGTTAGACCAGCAATTTGAGCTTGCGAGGTTGATGATGCAACAACAGGGGGCGCCTTCATTCTTATTGGTGATCGATGAAGTGCAGAAGATCAGCCAGTGGAGTGAAGTGGTGAAAAAGCATTGGGACAGAGATACCCGTGAAGGGCGGAACTTGAAACTAATACTGTTGGGTTCTTCCAGACTGCTTTTGCAACAAGGCCTGACGGAGTCACTTGCAGGGCGGTATGAGCTGCTTTATGTGGGTCATTGGTTATATCCGGAAATGCAGGCTGCATTTGGCTGGGATCTTTCCCATTACATCTGGTTTGGAGGATATCCTGGATCTGCTTCCCTGATACATGATGAAGATCGATGGAAGTTATACATAAAAGATTCTTTGATAGAAAGCAGCATCTCCCGGGATATTTTGATGATGACCAGGGTAGATAAGCCTGCACTGATGAAACGACTTTTTGAATTGGGTTGCCTTTATTCTGGACAGATCCTTTCTTTTACCAAGATCATGGGTCAATTACAGGATGCTGGAAACACCACCACATTAGCACATTATCTTAATCTCCTGGATACGGCAGGCCTGCTGGCAGGACTTGAAAAATTCTCAGCTTATGTGATCCGTAAACGTGGCTCCAGTCCCAAATTCCAGGTATATAACACAGCCCTCATCAGTGCACAACGACCCGACAGATTTATTGACGCCCTTTCGGATCCAGCAACATGGGTTAGGATGGTAGAAAGTGCAGTGGGAGCCCACCTGCTTAATCATGCTTTAAGAAAAGACTTCCAGCTACATTACTGGCGGGAAAGATCAGATGAGGTAGACTTTGTTCTACAAAAGGGTAAACGTTGCATAGCCCTCGAAGTCAAGAGCAATGCGACATCATCAGGTAAGGGCATGCAGGCTTTCAGTGACCGTTTTACTCCGGACCGAGTGTTATTAGTAGGCGAAGGCGGAATACCCTTGGAGCAATTTCTACGAACTGATCCGATGGATTTGTTTTAATAAATCATGATTATTGTACATGCCGCATAGAAACTATTGAATACATCGTGTATACAGGCAAATCTATATGTGCGTGAATTTGATTCCTCCGTAACTTCCATTCTTTTATACTTATGTTATGATCAAATACATTGGGTTGGTAATCATTGCATGTTTGTTCTTGTCATTTGGTTTTCCTCCCAAAGAAAAATGGATCAAGCTTTTCAACGGCAGGGATATTGAAAACTGGACCGTAAAGATTTTTCATCATGAAGTGGGAGATAACTATGCCAATACTTTTCGTGTAGAAGAAGGGTTGAATAAAGTGAGATATGATAAGTACGAAAACTTTAATAACAGGTACGGACATCTTTTTTACAACAAACCATTTTCATTTTTTAAATTGCGTTTTGATTATCGATTTACAGGGATATGGCGCAAAGACGCTCCTTCATACACCCAAATAAATTCAGGTATATGTACCATTCCCAGGATCCCAAAACGATTCTGAAAGAACAGGATTGGCCTATATCGGTTGAGTTTCAATTGTTGGGTGGATTGGATGATGGATTATCAAGACCAACAGGAAATATGTGTTCACCCGGCACCGATGTTTTCTTCAACGGAAAAAAAGATCCTCGTCATTGCATCAGCTCAAATTCTAAAACCTATCGCGGAGATCAATGGGTTCATGCTGAATTGATTGTTCTTGGTGATTCCTTGATTACCCATATCATCAATGGTGATACGGTGCTTCAATATACCAAACCACAAATAGGAGGAGGCGTTGCAAACGGATATGATCCTGCTATAAAAATTGACGGAAAACTACTCAAGAAAGGTTTCATAGCATTGCAAAGCGAAGGCCAGGAAATTGATTTTAAAAATATAGAGTTGTTGGAATTGAAAGATAGGAATTAGCATCATCTCTTTCTTTTAGAGACGGGGATGGAAAGAAAAATAAGACGGTGATGGGACAGGCACGCAACAAAAAAGGGTCTATGATTTACTTCATAAACCTTTGATAATCCAGCTCCCCTTTCAGACGAAAGATGCAACTATAATACGATGATTGAGTATGTAACAATGAGGAAGTTTAAGGTTTAAGCTCATCAAACTTTAAAAGTAAATTATTTTATGATTGAAAATCAAGGATGTAGGCTTTGCATATGTTAAGCATTTTTTTAAATGTTAGCGGTGATTTTAGACAATCAATAAATTGAAAAATAAGGTAAATGAACAGAACTAAAGGCATGTTGACAACGATAATTTTTGGAATTTCAATTCAACTTTTAACTTCTTGTGATAATAACCCCAAGAAAATAAGTAAGCACACTGATGAAAATGTTACTTCAAATAAATCAAATCCTGTTGTATATTTTGAAATACCGGTTACTGACATTGACAGAGCAATAAAGTTTTACAAAGCAGTTTTCAACTTTAACTTCGACAAAGAAAATATTGACGACAATGAAATGGCGCTGTTCCCCTTTGTAGACGAATATTCTGGTATTTCAGGTGCATTAGCAAAAGGAGAAATCTATAAACCGACGAAAGATGGAATTGTGATTTACTTCAAGACTGAAAATATTGATGAAACACTGAAATTAGCTATCTTAAATTATGGAAAGATTCTATATCCCAAAACAGACAATGGAACTGCATTTGTCGCCGAATTTGAAGACACAGAAGGGAACAGAATTGCATTATATCAAACCAAATAATGTTCTAACTGAAAAAAAGATTGGATTCAAAAATCATTACTGTCCGGGGAAAATCCTTTCTTCTTAATGGATCTCCGGAAACAGTACTTATCAGGTTGTAAATAGCAAATTATTGCTCCGCATGGGGGGTGCTTTTTATGGGAATAGTTCAGCTTGAAGATTATGTTGCTTGATGTGTCGTATTAATGCTTTTCCGAGCTCATCTAGGAATTTTATCAACCGGATATAGTTCATTAGATGATGCCTGACCATACTGGATAAATTGATAAAGGACCATTTCCATTTCCATTTATCCTTGATGATTTTCAGTAGCAGATGCTTAATAAAGGCTACCCAGAGCTGGATTTTCACGGCATTCCCATTGTCCCCCAGAAAATATTTTACCGGGCTGGTTTGTTTCATCGTACGGACGAAAGATGCAACTATAACCCGATGGTTGAGTATGTGACTATCAGGAAACTAAAGGGTTAAACTTCTTGTAAGTTTACAGGAAGTCTATTTGTCATTTAACCCAATGCCAAATCCAAACATTGCAGCGACCAAGGCTAGGTGAATAATTAAAAATGCCTTTTGCCAAGTTGGTCTATCATTCCATTTTTGTTCTGGATTGAATGGGTCAATTGCCATCCCAATCCCAAGAGAAGCCGCTGTTTGCATATAATCTTTAGAAAAAAAGCTTGAAACAGTCCTAAAAGTAAAAAACCAATGTAGAGGAACTTGTTAAATGATGTTTTCATCAACTTAAAACGAAACAGGGGGGTCAATATGGTCCGGAATCTACAATATGTCGTTTATAGTTATTTGATAGAATAACCGGTTATTAAAAAGGGTTGAACTTACTGCAAGTTTGTAACTAAATCTTAAAAGTCAGGGCAATATTCGGTTTAGCGCTGTAGTTCTTTACGTATCCTTTTTTAAATAAATTATTAATTCGTTTGAATAATG
>JBBAJO010000016.1:0-77345 GCA_040404005.1 Chitinophagaceae bacterium | reverse complement strand
CGGATTCTTTAATTCGAAAATCCGTCAATTCGCCATTCCGCCAATTGATAGGGTTTTTCGTAATTTTGCGGATTAATGATGAGAATTTATTTCGACAATGCTGCTACTACGGCCCTTGACCCAGAGGTGCTCAAAGCCATGATGCCTTATTTTGCCGAGAAATTTGGTAATCCGTCTTCAATCTACTCATATGGCAGGGAATCGCGGCTCGCGATTGAATCCGCCAGGAAAACCGTTGCCAAAATACTGGGCGCGAATCCCGCGGAGATCTTCTTTACCAGCGGAGGCACAGAAAGCAGCAATACCGCCATTTTTTCCGCGGTCCGTGACCTGGTGTGCACCCGCATCATCACATCGCCTATTGAACATCATGCCGTGTTGCACACTGTCGAATACCTGAAAAGCAGGGGGGAAGTGGCATTGTCGTATGTCAAAATTCTTCCCAGCGGACACGTCGATATGGAGGATCTCGAACGTCTCTTGCAAGAATCAAGTGAGAAGACCCTCGTTTCCCTGATGCATGCCAATAATGAGATCGGCAATATGATCGACCTGCCTGCCACGGGGGAACTCTGCAAAAAATACAGTGCCATTTTTCATTCAGACACGGTGCAAACGGTGGGGCATTTCCCATTCAACCTTCGTGAAACATATGTTCATTTCATTACGGGCGGAGGCCATAAATTCCACGGACCCAAAGGAGTGGGTTTGTTGTACATCAACGAGGAGATCAAGATCCACCCTTTTATCCATGGCGGCGGACAGGAGAGAAATATGAGGGCGGGCACGGAAAATCTCTATGGCATTGTTGGCTTTGCAAAAGCTTTGGAACTGGCCACGCTGAATTACGAACGCGACCGTACCCATATGCAGGCACTGAAGCTTTATATGATGGAGCAACTGAAGAAGAATTTTCCAGGAGTACTGTTTCACGGTGATCCAGCTGGAAGAAGCCTGTACACGGTACTCAACGCAGGTTTTCCACTCACTGACCGCTCACAGATGCTATTGTTCAACCTCGATATCAATCATATCTGTGCATCCGGGGGAAGTGCCTGCAGCAGTGGGGCCGACCAGGGGTCTCATGTGATCAGGGCCATTCATAACGACCCCGACATTACCGCGGTAAGGTTTTCTTTCTGTAAAAACAACACCATCGAAGAGGTGGACACGGTAATAGAGAAACTAAAGACTTTGGTATAGTCCTATCCTTTGTAGCTCAGTATCCTGATCAACTCTTCAGGAAGCGCAGGTTGTTTTCTTCTTTCAATCAGATACGTTGACAGACCGGCCAGGTCCCTGAAAATATAGTGGCTGCTTGCGGCTCCCTCCAGGTAGCCCGAACCGGTGGTGTTCCCCGTACCCACACGCATGCCGATCATCCGGCGCACCATCCTGAAATGCGCATGCCTCCATGCGGCTAATGCATTGTCGATCTCAATGAGGATGTCCAGCACCCGAAATGATTGCTGAAACACCGGGAAGTCGCGATAGAGCATGATAAATAAAGCGGCCTGCATGGCGGAGGCCGACAACTGCGACCTCAAAAGATGGCTTCTTTCCTGCATGTCGGGAGGCAAGGCTTTTTCCAGGAAAACAAAGTCGAAGTCCGTGATCTTCCCGGCTTCGTTTTCCGTTAGTCCAGCCCCGTATATAGCCCGATAGTCTTTCCAGAAAGGGTGTGCCTCCAGGTCATTATGGTGTGCAGGCTCGTAAGAAGACCAGAGATCCATGTTAAAAAATGGCATTCTTTCCAGCCAGCGGTTGATCAGATTTATCAGCGAATGCCTGCCCTCCGTTTCATTGATCTGTTTCAGATCAGTTTCGTCAAATCCGCCCTGGTTGGCCCGCTTATAATAATCCTGTCGATGTCTGTTTTGCATTTCAAGGCCCAAACTGGCTTCAATAAGGCGAAACTGAACACTCTGAAAACCGGAAGCGGGGGTAAGCAGGTTTCGGAATTCCAGAAAATCGAGTGGCGTCATGGTATCCAAAACGGTTACCTGTTGATTCAGCAATTCCATGATCTTTCGAACCCGTTGAAGCCGATGCACAACCAGGTTCATATCCTCTGAGTTATCGTTGATCTTTTCTTTCGAAAAAACATGGAGCACGTAGTCGAGTTCAAAGAGGATCTGCTTAAACCAAAGTTCAAACGCCTGGTGGATCACCACAAAAAGCATTTCATCGTGCGCATAGTCCTGACCGTCCTCAAAGCTTTTTGGGTGCTGTGCATCGAGTACTTTATTCAATTCCAGGTAGTCGTGGTAGTACAAGCTTTTCTCCATAAATCAATGCCCTGTTTAGCAGGGCGAATTGACGGATTTTTTTCTTACCCACAAACATTATGTTCATGATCGGGATCAGGATTTAAAACAAGTCCGGAACCACTGAGCGGGCCGGCATGTATATATTTGAAAAAAAAACGCCATGAGAGTATTTGCATTGGTCCTCATACTGACAGGTTTGGTATTGTCGTGCACCTCGCAGAAAAAGCTATCTCAACCTGAGTTGACGGGTGGCAGTGAGGAACTGTACAGGTATCAGTGGAACCTGACCACACTGGGTGGTAAAGAAGTTGGCGAAACCAAAGCGAAGCTTCTTTTTTCTCCGGGTGAGAAAAGTAAAGTAACCGGAAATACGGGATGTAATGTAATGAATGGTACGATGGAGTTGAAAGAAGGGCATGGTATCACCTTCTCGCCACTTGCTGTTACGCGAATGGCCTGTCCGGGTAATGAAACGGAGCAGCCCTTCTTAAAGGCCCTTGAGCAGGTGACCAACTGGAGTATCAAAGATGATATCATGAGTCTTTACAGTGGGGGTATCGTGCTGGCAACTTTCAAAGGCGCTGATGTGTCGGGCACCTTGCCGGAAGCATTTAAAGGGACCTGGGAACTGGAGTATATCACAGGCCCGAGGATCGCTTTCGACGGACTTTACCCCGATAAAAAACCTGTGCTCATCTATGAAGGTGGTGATGAATACAAAGGTAATACGAGTTGTAACGGGATGGGGGGAAAGCTGGTAACTTCAGCAACAGGTATACAATTCAAATCCCCAATGTCTACCATGATGGCTTGTCCGGGTATCGGCGAGCAGACTTTTCTGAAAACCCTGGCCATGGTAGACGGCTACGCGATCGATCATGGAAAACTGCTCCTGAAATCGAAAGGGGTTGATATGATGAGGTTTGTAAAGAAGTGATCATGGTGGCGGCAATGAAGTTTTGATTTTTTGCGGATAACTGCTTAATTTCTGCTCCATTATGATCACCCGACGCGATTTTCTGCAATACTCCCTGGCTCCGCTTCTGGTTTCCGGGGAACTGGCCAGTTTTAGGAAGAAAGGCTTTCATATCGGTGCCTGCGATTGGTCATTGGGTAAAAGCAGTGATCCCGCAGCTTTTGGGCTGGCGAAAGACATTGGGCTATCCGGCATAATGGTAAATATGGGATCTGAGCAGAACGATTTGCATCTGCGGAAAAAAGAGGTGCAGGATCTGTTTTTAAAAACTTCCAAAGAATCGGGAATAGCTATTTCAAGTATTGCCATCGGCGAGCTTAATAATGTGCCATATAAATCAGATCCCAGGACCGAGCAGTGGGTTGATGATTCCATCGACGTTGCTGAGCGGTTAGGCGTTACCGTTATTTTGCTTGCATTTTTCTCAAAGAACGATCTGCGGAATGACGAAGCAGGCATGAAAGAGGTGGTCTCACGCCTGAAGAAAGTATCCCGCAAGGCAGAGAAAAAAGGCATCACGTTGGGTATCGAATCGTACCTGGATGCTGCGGGTCATATGCGGATCATAGACGCGGTCGGTTCCTCCAGCGTTAAGGTGTATTACGATTTCAGGAATACTGCAGATGCCGGCCATGATCCCATTGCAGAGTTTAAGAAGCTCGGCAAGGAGATGGTTTGCGAACTGCATATGAAAGAGAATGGATTTTTACTCGGAAAGGGCAGTGTGGACTGGAAAGGCGTGAGCGATATGCTTTCTGATGTTGGATACCACGGTGACCATTGGATGCAGATCGAGGGGGCGATGCCGGGTAACCTGGATCTGTTGACGGCATACCGTCATAACAAGGATTTTCTTGCTTCTCATTTTACTCCGTTTAAAGCCTGATCGTGTTGAAATATTTCCTTTTTATCTTCTTTTCGCTTCCATTTTTTTCTGGATATGGAGAGAAAGCAGAACTGTTTTTGCCCAACGATTTGACGGCAGAAGTATGGGCTGAATCACCCATGTTCTACAATCCTACCAACATGGATGTGGATGCAAAAGGCCGCGTGTGGGTAACAGAGGCCGTGAACTACAGGAACTTTAATAATGATTCGGGGAAGACGTTGCATCACAGCCATGGTGACCGGGTGGTGATCCTTGAGGATACCGACCAGGATGGAAAGGCGGATAAATCCACTGTGTTTGTGCAGGACCAGGACCTGGTATCGCCGGTTGGCATTGCGGTGATCGGGAATCAGGTGATCGTTTCATGTTCACCCAATCTCATAGTGTATACGGATGAAAATGGTGATGATGTGCCCGACAAAAAAGAAATTCTGTTGAAAGGATTTGGCGGGCTTGATCATGATCATTCCCTACATGCCGTCTATGCAGGCCCGGATGGCCAGTGGTATTTCAATACCGGAAATGCGGGCCCCCATGTTGTCACCGATCGCGCCGGATGGACCCTGCGTTCCGGAAGTATCTATACTGGCGGTACGCCATATAACAAAACCAACCAGGGCAACATGAAATCGGATGATGGCAAGGTTTGGGTAGGGGGATTGGCCCTGAGGATGGATAAAGAAGGCCGTGGGTTGAAGGTGATGGGTCATAATTTCAGGAATTCGTACGAAGTGATACCGGACTCTTATGGTCAGTTGTGGCAGAACGATAACGACGATCAGGTGGTGACTTGTCGCGCTACCTGGCTGATGGAAGGTGGCAATGCTGGTTTCTTCAGCACAGATGGAAGCCGTTACTGGCAGGCAGACCAGAGGCCGGGTCAGGATATCTTTCAGGCCCACTGGCACCAGGAAGATCCCGGAGTGATGCCAGCCGGGTACAATACCGGATCAGGTGCTCCAACCGGGGTTACGGTTATTGAAACCGACGCCCTCGGCAAGCAATACCTCGGTATGTTTCTGAGCGCGGATGCAGGGCGCAATACGATTTTTGGATTTCTTCCTGCCATTCAGCGTTCTGGTTTTGATCTGGGTAAGCGAATGAATATTGTGACATCATTGAAAGAAGATAATGAACGATATGTTTGGAACGACACCTCGTTTAACCGGAAAAAAGAAATGTGGTTCCGGCCGAGTGATGTTACGGTTGGAACAGATGGATCCCTGTACGTGGCGGACTGGTATGATCCTGTGGTGGGTGGTCACCAGATGAAGGACAGTAAGGGATATGGACGGATCTACCGAATATCGCCAAAAAGCAAAATGTTGAAACGTCCGGTGTATGATATAGCCACCACGCAGGGTCAGATCGATGCGTTGATGAGCCCTGCTATCAATGTCAGGAATCTGGGCTTTGAACTGCTGTTGAAGAGAGGGGAGTCTGCCATAGGTCCGGTAGGGGAATTATTAAACAATGAAAATCGTTACATCCGCGCGCGGGCAGTATGGTTGTTGTCGCAACTCGGTGCCGGTGGAATTGAAAAGGTGCGTGGCTTACTGCATCACAACGATGAGCAAATGAGAGCCGTTGCCTATAAGGCGCTACTTAAAAGCTCGAAAGACAGCTTGTCTTTAGCGGCAGAAATGGTCAACGATCAATCACCCTTTGTAAGGCGGGAAGTGGCCGCATCGTTAAGGGATATCGATCCGCAGGGATCGAGGCCTTTGTTGATACAGCTGATGAAGAACTATAAGGCTGGCGACCGATGGTATTTAGAAACCCTTGGCGCAGCCATGGATAAAGATGCTGAAAGCTACTATGCCGAAGCTAAAAAAATACTTGCTTCAGGAAAGGGACCATTGGAATGGAATGCAGAGATGTCTGATCTCGCGTGGCGACTTCACCCCCTTTCAGCATTGCAGGACCTTAAGGCTCGTGCGTCGTCTTCACAGCTCGCCTCAGACCAGCGTAGCGCTGCGTTGACGGCCATATCGTTCATCAATCATCCGCAGGCAGTACAGGCGATGTTGGATTTATCGAAAGAGCCATCGAAAGACGTTGCGGAACAATCGGCTTACTGGCTTTCTTTCAGGCAGAGCAACGACTGGTTCAGCCTCATGGATTGGTCAAAGGTGGATCTGAATACCGCGTATCAAAGGAAGCTCGCGAGGATGAAAGTGAATCGTGGGATCATTTTGGATGAGCACCAGAGCGCGGACGAGCGTAAGGGTAAGATCCGCGAAATGGCAGCCGATTCATTAGGCGGGCAAATGCTGATCTCAATGGCAGAGGAGCAGCTTCTTACGCCTGAGCTTAGTCAATATGTGGGGGACAGAATATTCAATAACCCGGATGTAGTGGTGAGGGTGCAGGCAGGGAAATACTTTAAGAAGCCGGGGAATGAGGTTCAATATTCTATAGAGAAAATTGCGGGTATGCGTGGGGACGGCAACAAGGGTAAGTTGGTATTCACCACTTACTGCGGTTCCTGTCACCAGAAGGATGGGGTTGGAAAATCAATTGGCCCTGAATTGACGGGTATCAGGAACAAGTTCGATAAGATAGCAATGATGGATGCGATCATCAATCCTTCCGCTGCCATCGTTTTTGGTTATGAGCCATGGTTGATCAGCATGAAAGGTGGCGAATCCCTGTACGGCTTTATACTATCCGAGAATACAAATGCCCTGGTGTTAAAAGATGTTGCAGGAACCAGTCATCATGTGGCCGTCGATAAAATATCCAAAAAGGAAAAGCAACAAGGCAGTCTTATGCCTGACCCCGCTACAAACAAAATGACTGACCAACAGTTGGCTGATGTAACGGCGTGGCTGATGAAATAATGGCGGGCGGGCAGTTATTTGGGGGTATTTGTGTAAGATCCATTCACTAATGGGCGATTGGCAGACGGAGGGCAGCTAGTTTAATTTCCCTTTGATCTCGTTCAGCTTCATCATGGCTTCGATGGGTGTAAGCCTGTTGATATCGAGGTCTTCCAGTATTTTTCGGATCTCAGAGAAAGTGTCGCTATGGGCATCGAAAATAGAGAGCTGTACTTTAGGCACAGCCAGTTGTTCAGTAGTTTTGCTGATATCGTCACTGCCCCTGTTCTCTTCCAGTTTTTTAAGCACTTCATTGGCCCTGTTGATGAGCGAAGGTGGCATACCCGCCATCCGGGCCACGTGTATCCCAAAGCTGTGGGTACTACCGCCACTGGTAAGCTTCCTGAGGAAGATGATCTTATTGCCAGATTCCTTATTGGTAATATGAAAGTTTTTTACTCCGGAAAGGATATTCTCCAGTTCATTCAATTCATGATAATGCGTAGCGAAAAGGGTAAGCGGTTTTGATGGTGAACTGTGCAGGAATTCGACGATGCTCCATGCAATAGAAATTCCATCGTAGGTGGATGTACCCCTTCCGATTTCATCGAGCAGGATCAGGCTTCGCGGTGAAATGTTGTTGATGATACTGGCGGTTTCGTTCATCTCCACCATAAATGTGGATTCTCCGCCACTCAGGTTATCACTGGCGCCTACACGCGTGAAGATCTTATCGGTCAGCGGGATGTTTGCTTGTTGTGCAGGAACAAAACAACCCATATGGGCCATCAGGGTGATCAGCGCCGTCTGGCGAAGGACCGCGCTTTTACCGCTCATATTTGGCCCGGTAAGGATAATGATCTGCTGGGTATTTTTATCGAGCAGAATATCATTTGCAATATAAGCCTGATCAGATGCCAGGTTTCTCTCGATCACGGGATGCCTTGACTCGGTAAGTTCAAGAGTATCACCTTCATGCAAGATGGGCCTGCGATAATGATAATGCACTGCATCGTGTGCAAAGCAGGAAAGGCAATCTACCACCGCGAGGATGTGGCCGTTCGTTTGCAAGGGCAGAATATAGTCGTGGAGGTCGCGGATCAGCTGGTTAAAGATCTCGGATTCAATGCTGATGATCTTCTCTTCAGCTCCCGTAATTTTTTCCTCGTATTCTTTCAGTTCCGGTGTAATGTATCTTTCTGCATTGGTCAGTGTCTGTTTCCTGATCCACTCGGCCGGGACTTTCTGTTTGTGTGAATGGGTGACCTCGAGATAATATCCGAACACATTGTTATAGCCGATCTTCAGTGAGGAAATACCTGTTCGCTCGATCTCTTTTTGCTGGATTAGGAGCAGGTACTCTTTACCGGTAGTAGATATGTTTCGAAGATCGTCCAGCTCTGCATGAATGCCACTAGCTATCAGTCCGCCCTTACCAGCTAGCACGGGTGGATTTTCAACAATGTACTGCTGTATTTTTTCCCTGATCACGGGACAATAGTCCAGGTTTGATGCCATTTTAGCGAGGTAGGGATCAGTAGAGGAAGAGAGGACTTTTTTGATCTCCTCAACAAGGTGCAGCCCCCTGGCGAGCTGTTTCATTTCCCTGGGATTGATCTTTCCGGATGGGATCTTACTCACCAGTCTTTCAATATCCCCGCAATGTTTGATGTTTTGCCAGACAGTTTCCTTTTCTTCAGGATTCCTGATGAGTTCTTCCACCGCGTCGAGCCGTTCATTGATCTTTACCATGTCAATAATGGGAAGAAGGATCCACCTTTTCAATAGCCGGCCACCCATGGGCGACACCGTGTTGTCCAGCGTTTTGAGCAGGGAGGTGGCTTCACGATTTCCATTGCCCAGCAGTTCAAGATTTCGGATCGTGAATTGGTCCATCCAAAGGTAGTCTTCGCGGCTAAGCCGCTGGACAGTCGTGATATGACGGAGGTTTGGATGTTCAGTTTCCTTCAGGTAATGGAGAACTGCACCGGCAGCTGTAATGGCCGCGTGCAGGTCTTCCACACCAAATCCTTTCAGGGAGTGGGTGTTGAACTGTTTCAGTAACTGTTCTTCACCGTATGCTTCATCAAAGATCCAGCTTTCAAGAGGGTATGTATAAAAACGGGCGCCGAATGTTTCCTTGAAAAATTTTTGATGGTTTTTTTGATAGATGACTTCTGCTGGTTTAAGCGTTTGCAGTAGCTTATCAATGTATTCGGTATTGCCTTCCGCAACAAAGAATTCGCCAGTTGAAATATCGAGGAATGCTATTCCGTGGATCTCATCAGAAAAATGTATGCCACAAAGGAAGTTATTGGAATTATGTTCCAGCAATTTGTCGTTCGTGGCTACGCCCGGAGTCACCAGTTCCGTAACTCCGCGCTTTACAATTCCTTTTGCGAGTTTAGGATCTTCCAGCTGATCGCAGATCGCTACCCGGTAACCGGCTTTAACCAGTTTGTGCAGGTAGGTGTCCAACGAATGATGTGGAAAACCCGCTAATTCTGAAGAAGAGGCTGATCCGTTATTTCTCTTGGTCAGTGTAATGCCTAAAACACCAGCAGCGATCACGGCATCTTCACCAAAAGTTTCATAGAAATCACCCACGCGAAACAACAGGATGGCATCGGGGTATCTTTGCTTGATTGCCCGGTGCTGTTGCATAAGTGGAGTGTCGGCCGTCTTTGACATGGTATAATGCCGGTAAAAATAGGGATAGGTCTTTTGGCAATGTGGGTGTTATCCTCATTGTGGAAAAGAAAATAGCGGCTTTCAAGCCCCGGGCGAACATATCTTTGCAATATGCGAAAACTCTCTATGGACGAGCTTGGCCGGAAGTCTGTCGACGAATTTCATGCGGCGGTCAAGTCGCCCATGGTTGTTGTGCTCGACAACGTGAGGAGCATGCACAATGTAGGCTCGGTATTCAGGTCGGCCGACGCATTCCTGGTGGAAGCCATCTATCTGTGTGGGTACACGCCCTGTCCACCGCACCGCGACATTCATAAAACGGCCCTGGGGTCCACAGAAACCGTGCAGTGGAAATACCAACCGGATATCGCCATCCTCTTGCAACAGTTAAAGGAGGCGGGCTATCTGCTTTGCGCAGTTGAACAGGCGGAAGGTAGTGTTCCGCTTCACCAGATCAGCTTTACGTCACCCCGGAAAATAGCGTTGATCTTTGGGAATGAGGTGGAAGGGGTCCAAGACGGGGTGATTGCGCAATGTGATGCATGCGTTGAGATCCCCCAGTCGGGCATGAAGCATTCGCTCAATATTTCAGTAGCGGCTGGTATCGTGCTCTGGGAGATGCACAAAAAACAACAGCTGGAGTGCCGTGTTTAAAAGAGTTATTCCCTCTTCGTACATTTGCAGCGCATGTCTACCGTAAAGAATTACCTCTCGCTCATCAAATTCTCCCATACCATCTTCGCCATGCCATTTGCTTTGGTGGGTTTTTTTATCGGATTGTTTCATAAAAAGTTTGGTGAGATCCCCTTTACAGGCAGCCCTGATGTGATTCTGGAGGAAGGCCGGCTGACGGATATTTTCTCCCGGGACATGTTTATACTGCTGCTGCTGGTACTGGCTTGTATGGTCACGGCAAGAACGGCTGCAATGGCGTTCAATCGTTATCTCGACCGGCATTACGATGCGCAAAACCCGCGGACGTTGGTTCGGGAAATTCCCAAAGGCATAATTAAGCCTGAAAATGCCCTGATGTTCACCATTGTCAACTGCGTGCTTTTTACTGCGTTCACCTGGTTTATCAATCCGCTCTGTTTCTTTCTTTCGCCCGTTGCCCTGTTGGTTATCCTTGGGTACAGTTATACCAAGAGATTTACGCCGCTCTGTCATCTTATATTGGGGTTGGGGCTTTCCCTCGCGCCCATCGGGGCTTACCTCGCAGTTACTGCCCATTTTACCCTGCTGCCTGTATTTTTTTCCCTGGCTGTCATCTGCTGGGTAAGTGGGTTTGATATCATCTATGCGCTGCAGGATGAGGAGTTCGACAAATCCCAGCAGTTGTATTCCATACCCGCTTCTGTAGGCAAGAAAAATGCTTTAAGGGTGTCCCGCATATTGCATGTGGTCTCCGCCTTATTTGTGGTCATTGCAGGTTGGTACGGCGGATTTGGACTTTGGTACTGGTCCGGTGTGGTGATCTTCTGCGGTATGTTGATCTACCAGCAAAGCATTGTAAAGCCGCACGACCTCAAGCGGGTGAACCTGGCCTTTATGACAGCAAACGGGGTAGCCAGTGTGGTGTTTGCGATTTTTGTGATCACCGATCTATTTGTATAAAATGAGGATATTAGCCATAGACTATGGGCGTAAAAGAACCGGGCTGGCAGTGACGGATCCTTTGCAGATCATTGCCCAGGGTCTCACTACGGTAGAAACGCATATGGCCCTCGTTTTTTTAAAAGACTATTTGCAAAAAGAAGCGGTAGAAACCATAGTGGTTGGAGATCCAAGGAATCTGGATGATTCAGAAACCCATATAACAGCTGCCGCAGCAGAATTTGTGAAGAAACTCAAAAGGCATTTTCCGGGGGTAAAGGTGGTGACTGTTGATGAAAGGTACAGTTCTAAAATGGCCTCCCGCGCCATGATTGATATGGGGATGAAGAAAAAAGACCGGCGAAAAAAGGCCAATGTGGATGAGATCGCAGCCACATTGCTTCTACAGGAATACCTGGAAACCATAAGCCGGTAGGCAGGGGGCATCAACACAGTAGCCTCTGGTTCCGAACAGCGTAAACCCTTCAATCCCCCTGCCGCTGCTTCCCGGATGGTGATTTTCCCGTTGATTCATTAATTTCGCGCCATGATACTCCCAATTGTTGCCTATGGTCATCCCGTTTTGCGGGAGGTGGCAAAACCGATCAGTCCTGAATATCCCCAGTTGGACAAGCTGATAGAGGATATGTGGGAAACCATGTATGGGTCCAATGGCGTAGGTCTGGCTGCACCTCAGGTCAACCGGGCCATCAGGCTTTTTGTGATCGATTCTACCCAGATCTTCGAGAATATGGACGATGACGAGAAAGATGATTACCCCGATGGCCCGGGGGTTAAGCAGGTGTTTATCAACGCGCGTATTGTAAGCCTGAATGGTGAAGAGTGGGCGTACAACGAAGGCTGCCTGAGTATACCTAAGATCCGTGAAGATATTTCCCGAAACGAAGAAGTGGTGCTGGAGTATCAGGATGAAGAGTTCAATGTGTATACAAAAACCTTCAATGGTATTACAGCCCGGGTTATTCTGCACGAGTATGACCACATAGAGGGAAAGCTTTTTATTGACCGCATCTCACTACTGAAAAGAAAACTTATAAAAGGAAAGCTGGACGACATCTCGAGAGGGAAGGTCCGCGTGGACTACCGCATGATGTTTCAAAAATAGGGATGCCCTTCAAACTTCACCCCATATCATTGCTTGTCATTTTGCTGTTCATTGGCAGCGAGGGGAGAGGCCAGCAGAAAGATACTATTGATGGTCGTGTCATCACGCTTTCCGAAGTGATCATCAGAAGCAATACGGATGTCAGGGGCTTTGTCAACAAGGTCAAGCTGGACACCAGTTTTTATAAGGCTTTCAAAAATCTGCGCATACTTGGTTTTGCCGCCCTAAACGATATCCGGATGATGGATAAAAAGGGGAATGCCAGTGCAACGCTTAAAAGCAGAACCCGCCAGTACACTGCTAACGGTTGCCGGTACACGAAAAAAGAAACGGAAGAAATCAACGGTGATTTTTACAATGGTAAGGGCGGGTACAATTATTATACTGCGGAGCTGTATGCCTCCCTTTTTTTCGCTTATGATACCATTTGCGGAGAAACCAATATTGTAAAAGGGGCCGACAGGAGTTTGAGGAATAAGTCGGGCATAGAAAAGCATAAAGAGCAGCTGAAGATGCTTTTTTTTAATCCGGGCATGAAGATACCCGGCATCCCGCTGATGGGTGATAAGGCGGCTATGTTCGACGATGATATGTCGCGCTGGTATCATTTCGACATAGACATCCGGGAGAAGGACGGGAAGCCTTTTTACGTATTCAATGTGACCGGAAAAACACGGGCCGAGGGTGGGGATCCTGATAAGCTGGTCATAGACAAGATGAGCACGTGGTTCGATTATACCACGTTTGACGTGGTCTCGCGGTATTATTCCCTTAGTTACGGTGCTGGTGTATACGCGTTTAATGTAGACATGGAAGTAGAACTTACCCGTTTTCAGGGGTTATTGGTTCCCTCCCTGATCCGATACAACGGCCATTGGAGCGTGATCACCAAAAAGAAAGAGCGGGGTGTTTTTACAGCTACGTTGTTTGATTTTTCGCGGTAGTATACCTTCTCCATTTTTCAAGAACAGCCTCGATATCATCCGGCATTTCACTGTTGAAGATCATCCTTTCCCTGGTCCTGGGATGGGTGAAACCAAGGGTTTGCGCGTGAAGGGCATGCCTGGGGCAGATGGCAAAGCAGTTATCTACAAATTGTTTGTATTTGGTAAAGATGGTTCCTTTCACGATGCGGTCGCCGCCATAGGTATCATCGTTAAACAGGGAATGGCCAATATGTTGCATATGTACCCTGATCTGATGGGTTCTTCCGGTTTCCAGCCTGCATTCGATGAGTGTTACATAATTGAATCTTTCAACTACTTTATAATGGGTAGTGGCTTCCTTACCATGTTCTCCGTCGGGGAACACATCCATGATCTTTCTGAGCTTCACGTGTCTGCCAACATGCCCTGTGACGGTACCTTCGTCTTCGTCAAAATTACCCCACACCAGCGCAAGGTATTTTCGTTCCACGGTATGGTCGAAAAACTGGTTGGCCAGATCAACCGCAGCTTTGTCTGATTTTGCCAGCAGCAAGAGACCGCTGGTATTCTTATCTATCCGGTGCACCATGCCAAATCTTGGAAGGGTGTTCTCGTCAAGTTCCGGTTGTTGCTGTTTTAGATACCAGGCGATGCCGTTGAGCAGGGTGCCGCTGTAATTGCCGCTGCCGGGATGAACCACCAGGCCTGCAGGCTTATTGATCACCATGATATCCTCATCTTCATAAACGATATTGAGGTCCATTTTTTCCGGCAGTACTTCAAAAGATTCCGGAACGGTTTCTGAATAGGTAATGATGGAATCGCCGGGTCTGATCTTATAATTGGCCTTGACGGGCTTTTCGTTCACCAACACGTGGCCGAGTTCGATGGCTTTCTGGATCTTGTTCCGGGTTGCCTTCACGATCCGTTGCTGAAGGAATTTGTCTATCCTCAGGGGTTCCTGTCCCTTGTCCACTACCAGGGATAACCGTTCGTAAAGTTCATCTGTTTCGTCTGTTGCGCCCTGTTCCAGATCCGGATCTTCCTGAATATGCATCTGCGAAATTACTAAATAGGGTTAATTTTGAGGAAATGGATATACTGTTCAGGGATCTGGGGGTGATCGGTTATCAGGAAGCCTGGGATTTGCAGGAGAGTTTGTTGCGTGAAAACATCCATATCAAGGCTGCTGCGCGCACTTCTGGAAAAAACAACCCGATGGAATGGCCAACGGTCAATCACCTGCTGTTTTGCGAACATGAGCATGTTTATACGCTTGGAAAGAGCGGCGATATGGCCAATGTGCTGATCAGCGAAGACGACAGGGCTACAAGGGGGATATCGTTTTTTCGCACTAACAGGGGCGGAGATATCACCTATCATGGCCCCGGGCAGATCGTAGGTTATCCCATTATCGATCTGGAGAAATGTTATACCGATATTGGCAGATACCTGAGGAACCTCGAAGAGGTCATCATACAGACGCTGGCAGTTTACGGCATAAAAGGGGAAAGGAGTGCGGGGGAAACGGGGGTGTGGATCGATCCTGATAAAACCGGGCAGGAGCGGAAAATATGTGCCATGGGGGTCAGGTGCAGCAGATGGGTCACCATGCATGGATTTGCTTTCAATATCAATACTGATTTAAGTTATTTTGATCATATCATACCCTGCGGAATAGTAAATAAGAAAGTGACTTCCCTGGCTCAGGAGCTGGGTTGTACGTTGCCAATGGACGAGGTCAGGAATGAAGTGAGGAATGCCTTTTTCAGACTATTTGGATGATCAGAAGCTCTCTTTCGGTATGAAGAATTTGTTCTTTTCTTTCAACTGGTTGTTCTCATAAAGCTCAAACTTGAACCAACCGGACCTGATAAAATTGGATTTATCGATGGTGAGCTGACTTTCACGGATCTTGTTCATGGTAAACAGCGGGGTGCCATCATCCTTGTAGAACTTAAGGGTGTACTGATTTGTTTTTTCCTGGGGGAGTGCGATCATAACCTGGCCCTGGTTATTGGTGTATACAAAAACGGACGGGACCGTGATTTCCTGAATGTCTGGCGCATCTGCTTTTGCTGTATCTATTCCCATCTGGCGGGTGCTGGACAGTTTCTTTTTGCCGGAAGAGTTCTTTTCGATTTTTTTTGGATTGCCATATTCGATCACGGATTCTTCGTTACGGGAAATCACCAAGGGTGATTCATTTTGCTGCTGACTACCTCCGGTGGCCCATGGTTTTTCTCCTGTTTTTGTTTTGGCCATAGCTCGGGAGGTATCCGGTACGGGCCGGTATGATTTCGTAAAAAAGTATTTTCCTTCGCTTTGTTGAACGTAGAGCCTGTAGAATTGCCTGAGATCGGGGGGCTTATTATCGAGGTACCCGTTGATAACTGCGGAGGGATCCGCCACACCCAGGATGGTCTTGAAATTTTTTAAAGAATCGTAAGAGCGCTGGATATTGATCTGTACAACATCGTCAAAAGGGTTCTGCCATGCGAGAATAACTTTACCTGACTTACTCTTTACGGAAAGTTTTGGCAGGCTGTCCTGGGCAAATACAGGACAGCTCATGGAGGCAACAAAGAGGAGGAGCACAAAACTTTTTACCATGATATTGGGTAACGTCTCTGGAACTCGGTTATTACAGCTAATGCAAATATAACTGAGATGACTTCTTAAAACACCAGATCCCCTTTTTTTAGGGATTTATTGCCCTGAAGTCCTCCGCTGTGGATCGCCAGTATGCTGCTGCCTTCCGGAAAGTACTGTTTATGAATGAGTTGAAAAATGGCGAACATGAGTTTGCCGGTGTAAACGAAGTCGGTGGGTATGTTGGTAGCTTCATAAAAATCATTCATGAATTGCAGGAGTTCGGGTGTTTTTTTTGCGTATCCACCGCCGTGGAAATCCGGCAGCAAGGCGTAGTGATCGTTGCGAGTGAGGTGGGTAATCTCTTCACTTATATAAGGGTGTTTAAGGACGGGCACACCGATCACTTTCCCGGTGGCGGCAACCAGGGCCAAACCGGCCAGCATAGTTCCTGTTCCGGTTGCACAAATGATATGGGTGTATTTCCCGGGAGCTACGTGGTTGAGTATTTCCGCGGCGCCTTTTGCGCCAAGTTCCCCATAACCGCCGGAAGGAATGAAATATTCGCCCGGAAGCGGGTTTTCATATGAAGGGAACGCTGCCCGGCTAACGTACTCCAGGGTCATGCCAAGGGCTTCAGCTTCCTTGAGGGTATCGGACTTATACCTTGGCATTTCGCCCCTGATCATGCCAATAGAGCGAAGCTTTGAGGCCCTTGCCGCAAAAGCAGTGGCTACAATATGATTTGACCAGGCCCCACCGGATGTTTTAATGGTGGTATGGTTTTTTTGAATAGCATCAAGCAGGTAGTATTTGAGCTTGAAGAACTTGTTGCCTGAGCATACGGGATGCAAGAGGTCTGTTCGAAGGATATCCCAATTTATGTCGTCTCTATCATAAAATCTATTCATGACCTTTTGGGTCCTGATCTTTTCAATGGCCATGGCATCGAGCCAGTCTAAAGATTCGAAAGGTCTTTTTAAATGCATTAATATGTAGATTTGCCATCCAAAGTTGATAAATAAAGATGAAACCAACCCTTTTGATACTTGCTGCGGGCATGGCGTCGCGTTATGGCGGAATGAAACAGATCGAAGCATTTGGCCCCTCTGGTGAGACCATTATGGATTATTCCATTTATGACGCTATCAGGGCGGGGTTTGGCAAAGTAGTGTTTATCATCCGGGAGGAGTTTGCGGAGAGTTTCAAGAACATTTTTGAGCCTAGGTTGAAGGGGAAAGTTCAAACGGGCTACGTATACCAGGAGCTGACCACTTTTACAGGCGGCCATCAGATTCCGGCTGACCGCACTAAGCCCTGGGGTACTGCCCATGCCGTTCTCTGTGCCCGGGACACAGTGAACGAACCTTTTGCGGTGATCAATGCGGACGATTTTTATGGAAGGGATGCGTTTGAAAAGGCCTACAGTTTCCTGACCACAGCGTGCAATAACAGCACCTGGTCGATCATCGGATATGAGTTGATGAAGACGCTCTCTGAACACGGTACGGTAAACAGGGGTGTGTGCCAGGTTGATGGTCATGGGAATCTCGCTTCTATTGCAGAGCGGATCAACATTAGCGAGCAGGAAGGGAAAGTTGTTTGTGACGACAATCTCGAACCCAGGGAGATATCGAGGGATTCGAAGGTATCCATGAATTTCTGGTGTTTTTCACCCTATGTTTTCCCTTTTTCGGAGGAACTGTTCAAAGCATTCCTGGATCAGCATATTGATGTTCCCAAGTCTGAGTTCTTCATACCTATTGTGGCGGACGAATTCATCAGCCAGGGTAAGGGGGTGATTAAAGTGATCCCAACCAGCTCTTCATGGTTTGGCGTTACATACAAGCAGGACGCGCCGGCAGTTAAAGAAAGCATAGACAGTTTGGTTAGCAACGGCGAGTATCCAGGCGGGCTTTGGGATTAGCGAATAAACGGATTAGCGAATAAACGGATTAGCGAATAAACGGATTAGCGAATAAACGGATTGGCGAATAAACGGATTGGCGACTTGTTAACGAGTCTGATGAAGTTGAATTAATGAGGCATACAATAAAAAAGAGGCGGGAGTGATCCGGCCTCTTTTAGTCTATAGGTTTTCGGTGATGTTAGAGAACAACTTTCACCATATATACACAATCTTCGATCTTTTTCACCTGCTGAACCCTTTCCATACCTCGGATGGAGGATATGGCGGGTACTTTGATGTTTACGGCTGTATCTGTATCCTTCAATTCCTGAATGGTTTTAAGGATGTGCTTCGACTTGATGGCAAATACAACATCCTCTGCCGTTGTCTGGCGCGCGTTGAGGATGCCAATGACTTCACCATTCCTGTTCAGGACAGGGCCGCCGCTATTTCCCGGGTTGGCGGAGATGGTGATCTGGCTGGACATGGTATCGCCCTTCATGCCGGTCAGGGCACTCAGGTAACCTTCGCCATAAACGATCTCGTCTTTAGGAAAGCCGAGCGTGAAAACAGGTTCTGCCAGATCGGTAGATGATTTCTTAAAGCCATAGGGGAGGCTGCTGAGGGGACGGAAATCAGCATCGTCTATCTTCAATATAGCGAGATCTCTTTTCTTGTCGGTATAAATAATCGTCGCCCTATAGTCCTGCCCTTTCACATTTTGCACAAAGACCTGTGATGCGTTTGCAACCACATGGGCAGAGGTCAGCAGGTATCCTTTTGGATCTACCAGGAAGCTTGTGCCGCCAAAGGTTACAGATGCATTGGGGTCGATTTTCTTCTTTACATCGTTCAGTTGTGCATCCTGGCTATTGGTCCTGACCTCGAGTTTGTTTACTTTTCTGCGCAGTTCCTCGATATCCCTGATGGGGGCCTTGGGGGAGAAGAAAAGGGTGAGTCCGCTAATGAGCAGGGCCGTGACGCCTGCAATGGAGGCGGCCACCGCGATGGTTCGGCGGTATTTTTCCCAGAATTGAACGATCCGGCCTCTTTCAGCGGGTTTAATATCACTAATATCCCCGGTTTCTTTCAGGGTATGGTGAACGTCGTAAAGATTTGCCTTGAAACGCTTGACGGTTGCGTATCTGTTGAGTTCTTCCGTAAAAAAGTGGTGTTCGACAACGAACTGGTCAACTTCGGGATTTGTTTTCCGCAAATCATCGAAACTGGCCCTTTCCTGGTCGTTCATTTCACCCCTCAGGTAGCGTTCAGCGGCATCCAGTAATTGGATCTGTTCCATTAATTACCATTTTTATATTGAGCAAAGAATAATTTCTTCAGCCTCATCAGGCACTTGTACTTCTGGTTCTTGGCATTGTCCGAATTGGTATACCCAAAAAATGAGGAAATCTCCTGCATATTTTTGTTATGGATATAAAAAGCTTCCAGCAGGCTTTTGCACGGCTCCCCAATCTTCCCCAGGGCACTTTTCATGATCCCATATTGCCGGTCCAACTTCTCGTGAACCTCTACATCTTCCTCCACCTGCACCATTTCCTCGAAATTGTCCACCGGTGTTTCAAACCTGCGGTTACTCTGTAATCGCTTGAGCCAAAGGCGCCTGGCGACCGAATATACGTAGGTTCTGATCTGGCAGTTTAGTTCGAAGGAGTCTGATTTGGCTTTCTGATAAAGGACAATAAGCGTTTCCTGAAAGATGTCCCTCGCGTCGTCCTCTGTCCCATTATTATTGATAATCAGCTGCTGTATAAGCTTGTAATTATCCTTGTAAATGGCGTCTATGGCCGATTTTTCATTCTTCGCCAGTCTTTTTAACAGCTCTGCTTCTTTATAAAATTTACTCACCTGCCGGGTATTAATACTTTTTTGGGGCTATAGTAACCCAAAACAACGAAAAAAATAGTTTAAAACAGGAGGTTACCTTTTATGAAGTAAGGGTATTAATGGTCACAATCATTAATCACTACCAAAAATTTCAATCAAATGAAGAAGATTTTCGCAATTCTGGCAATCGCTGCCCTCGCATCATGCGGTGGTTCTACTGAATCTACTGTAGAAAAAACTGATTCTGTTGTGACTACAACTGTTGATACAGTTGCTGTTCCTGCTGTTGTTGACTCTGCTGCTGCTGCTGTTGTTGATTCTACTGCTGCTGCAGTTGACACTACGAGGAAGTAAGATTTTTATATGGCAAGCAATCGTTGAGGCCGTTCCGTTTCTACGGAATGGCTTTTTTTTCATGTTATTGCGGTAATCCCTGAGCGTTACCGCTTTTTTATTTGGAATGGTCCGGGATGGGTAACACCATATTTGGGGCAGGATGGCCAGAAGCGGCGGTTTTGTTTACCCGGTTCATGCTCAACAAATGCAGCGCATTTATTGGAGCCCTATGTAAGGGACTGGGAAGCAGTTGAAAGCATTTGATCATAATAAAAAAAGTCTCGTGTATAGCAGGACTGTAGCCAGGTTGTAAAGCAGTATATGCTACCCGGTTATGTTATAAATGACGGCAGGAAGTGATTTATTTTTAAGTAGTACTTCTCCGAGTTTTTCGCAGGTGAACCTTTCCTTCAGTAAATGATAAGTATGTTCATTGATGATGATCTGTCCCGCTTTTGCTGACGATTGTAGTCGCTGGGCGGTATTCACTACATCTCCTATGACCGTATAGTCAAGTCTTTTTAAACTGGCCGATCCTATATTACCCGAGATCAGGTCCCCGGTATTAAATCCGATGGAGACTTTGGGCATGAAATTGATCTCATCTGAAATTCCAAGGGCATCGATCGTTCTCCTGATCCCCAGGGCAGTCTGGACCGCGCGTTCCAGGTGATCTTCACCCCGGAACACGGCCATCACGGCATCCCCCATGAATTTATCCACATGACCACTTCTGTCCAGGATCTCTTTGACGATCACATCGAAATAGCGATTTAGCATTTCAACCACGTCTTTAACTGGTTGTGTTTCTGCAATGGATGTGAACCCGCAGATGTCGATAAACATCACGGTGGCATCAATATGTTCGTTTCGGGTGACGGAGTCCTCAAAATCAGAAGTGTTCATATAATCCAGTACGGCCTCATCCACATACATCTTCAGAATATTATTTTCCTTGATCGCATGCAGCGTTTGCTTGATCTGCCTCACATGCGCCAGGGTTTTGTCCATGGTCAGTTCCAGGTCCACGAAATCCACTGGCTTTAGGATAAAGTCGAAGGCGCCCCGGTTCATGGCTGAACGTATGTTCTCCATATCGCCGTAGGCCGAAATGATCACGGCCTTAATAAGCGGACTGTTCTCATGAAGTTTGGAGAGTAGGGTCAGGCCGTCCATCTCGGGCATATTGATATCGCTGAGGACGATATCGATATCCGGATGCTCTTCGATACGTTCCAGGGCCTGCTTGCCATTCAGGGCAAACACAAACTCATATTGTTGATCCCGTATCTGTTTCCTGAACTTCTGTTTAATCAGAAATTCGAGATCCGCCTCATCGTCAGCAACTAATATTTTCGCCATTAGTTCAATTTAAGTTTTTCTTTCAAAATATTGAAATCTAAGGGTTTTGTGAGAAAGTCGTCTGCTCCCAACTCCATGGCTTTATTGAAGTTCTCGGCATCACCATATGCCGTGATCATCATGACTACGGGCGGTGGATTTTCATACCGTTCTTTGATATGATGCAGGAGGTCCAAACCGCTCATGCCCGGCATATTGATATCAGAAAGAATAAGTACTGCTTCGTGATGGTGAATGCTGAGGTACTGTAAAGCATCTTCCCCTGAAAAAGCGAATGCCAATTCAACGGCACCCGAGCGCAGTTCTTTTCTGAACCGTTGTTCAAACAGCATTTGGATGTCTTTTTCGTCGTCAACTATAAGAATTTTCATATGCTAACAATTGAAATTTATTTGGTGTGGCCAGCTTTGCTAAACGGGAAGTTTGATGGTGAATTCTGTATATTCATTTTCCTTCGAACTCATCCTTAACTCGCCTCCATGACCCTTGGTAATGATATCATAACTTAACGAAAGCCCTAGCCCTGTTCCTTTGCCCGTAGGTTTTGTAGTATAAAAGGGCTGGAATATTTTGTCTCTCACTGCGCTGGGAATTCCGTTTCCATTGTCCCTGATGCTGATGAGCGCAAACTTTCTACCTTTGTCAATCAGTGTGGTGTGAACGGTAAGGGTAGGATTATACCCTTCTATGCCCAACTGTTTTTTCTCATTGACCGCGTAAAACGCATTATTGAATATATTTAGTAAGACGCGACCCAAATCCTGTGGGAGGGCGGGAATTTTTTCAATGGCAGGATCAAGATGTACATCAAGGGTAGCATTAAATCCTTTGTCCTTTGCCCGAAGTCCATGGTAGCTCAACCTGACGTATTCATCAACCAGGCTGTTTAGGTCAACGGGCTCTTGTATACCGCTTCCAGTTCTGGAGTGTTGCAGCATGCCTTTCACAATGCTATCAGCGCGTTTACCATGGTAATTGATTTTGTCCTGGTTTTGCCGGATCATATTAACCATGGAGATCAGATGCGTTTTGTCTTCCTGCGAGAGGTTCATCTTATCCAGTTCCTCATTCAGTTCGCTGGCCAGTTCAAGATTCACTTCAGAAAAATTATTTACGAAATTGAGCGGGTTCTGGATTTCGTGGGCAATCCCGGCGGTGAGTTCTCCCAGGGAAGCCATTTTTTCTGCATGGACCAGTTGGTCTTGCGTAGACCGCAGGTCTTCAACCGCTTGTTGTAGTTCTTCTTTTTGTCGGAGGATCTCTTTGGTACGTTCAGCCACCAGCACTTCCAGTTCCGCCTTTTTTTCTTCGGCGATCTGCTTCATTTTCTCTTCCACTTCGCGTTTTGCCTGCTCTGCTTTTAAGGCTTTGTTTTGCTTGTTGGCAATGATCAGCATGGCAACCATCCAGATGAAGGCAAAAACAGTGACTACTTCGATATAGTCATCAATGGTTTCTTCCCATGAACGGGGAAGGAGGGTGACAAGATCCTTCACAATACTTGCCAGGATTACAGGAATATAGGCGTACATAAAATTCCTGAAACGTTTTAGATCATCACTGTTGTAAACGAAGTAAATGATCAGGATCAAAAGGCCGGAAGTGACCCATTTGGCAATAGAACCTACAAAAGGAACGTTGTTTAGAATC
The DNA here is from genome assembly GCA_040404005.1 of Chitinophagaceae bacterium. Taxonomy (GTDB): domain Bacteria; phylum Bacteroidota; class Bacteroidia; order Chitinophagales; family Chitinophagaceae; genus Pollutibacter. Next base: position 54,358 of record JBBAJO010000016.1, on the reverse strand, counting down.
AGCAAGGCGCTGGCAACATACAGCCCCTTCTTCAACATTTCCTGAAGTTCAGGTTTTACTTTGTCTTTGATCAGGATTTGTCTGATCTGGGCAATGATAACGATCAGTAATATTGGAGCAGCACCCATTTTAAAAAATTCGCTATTTTGTTAAATCTAGTTCTTGATGCCTTTAATAATTAAATCACCGGTTCCTCGTTCATTACAGGGATAGCTAAACGCTTTTTTCATTTTATCAGGATCATTGATGGTATTATAAAAATCATCGAGGTATCTTATCGCGATGGTTTTAACACTGCTGGTAAGATACGGTGCAGATTGATACAATGAATATAGCTGATTCCTGATCTTGTTGAAAACCTCAAAACTCTCCTCATATTCTTTCAGATCTGTCAGGCAATAACCCCGGTAACGTCTTTCTCTCACGGAACTCAGCTCCAGTGCTTCTGCGGGTTGGGCATAGGGTGCGTCAACAAGACCGGCATGGTCAAAATCATATGGCACAGTGAAAGGCTGCGAAAGGGAATCATTTGCCATTAGTTTCACATTTTGCTGGTACTCCACTGACCAGTCTGTATTGCCAATGAGGAATTCGAATACCGCCATGTTTAGAAATGTTCGGGTGTGGGTTAACATTGGGAGTATCTTTTTCTCAACCGCGATCATGTTGTTTCGTTTGGCCATTTGGTCCTCCTCTTCCAGGAGAATGGAATAAAACGCGGCCTGGTTTTTCTTTTTGTTATCGTCTAACACCAATTTAATCAGGCGGGCCCTGAAACTCATCGGCGTGATGAGATTAAAGATGCGGTAGGCCATATATTCCCTTACAACATAGTCGTCGTCTTTACAGGGAACGACCAGTTTTAATTTTTGCTGCTCCTGGAACAGGGTATTTTCTTTTTCCGGATGATTTTTGAAAATCAGTAAGATGGGTGGGTATCTGCAACCGCCTAATTTTCTGCGAAAGTTGCCTCTTGTGCGGGAGCTGATGGGAATGCTGATCTCTCTGCTGTCATCCATGTAACTGAGTACAATGGGGTATTCGTCCGGGTTATCGCGCCTGTCGTTCATCAACTTCCGGATATCACCCGAAATTGTTATCTGGAGTATTGAGTCTGAGTCGAATAATCCAGTTTGCGCTACACCCCATAGAGGTAAAAAGCATAATAAACAAATGATGGTCTTTTTCATTCGGCGGCCCTTTGAAAATTTACTGAATTTGGCGAATTCCGCTTCTAAAAATCAGCACAGCCATAAAAATAAGTATATATACAGGCTTTTCCCGAAGGCTGGTTGTTGACGGCCTTAAAATAGGATGAATGGAACTTGGGTATGGGTGAAGCAGGCGTTTAACGGTTGTCCTTTATATTACGTTCTACGAAGGCATCATAGTTCTTCTTGAAGTCGTCATGCCGGTATTTGCCGTTAACAGTGTTTTCCTTTCGGGTATCTGCATCCCTTACCAGCCGATAATAGGCCTGGGGCAGGTGATCAGTATACAGTTTGGGCAGCAGTCCCTGATTGCTGAGTCCCAGGTATAGGGCAAAGAGGAAGAACAAGGAGGCAACGATAATCGACTGGTCCTTGTATCGGGCAACCCAGGTGAATACGGGAAATCGGTCTGCATCAATCATCTGTTCTTTTGCAGCAAGAGAAACAATTAGGAATATGATCAGCAACAAGAATGCAAGGGCGGTTAGTATAAATGACACCTGTGGAAAAACAGAAAAACTGATCAGCGATATCATGAAAAAGCAAATGCTCAGGTAATAGGCGGGGATCAACAGGGATAGCAGATGGTTTTTGCTTTTCAGTTTTTGAAATGCGCTGATCATTTTCCATCCATATATGGCCGTGAGTGCCAGGCCAGCCGCTGTAAAGAGAATTTCGGTAAATCCAAAATGGATATTAAACAAACGAAGGGTGGTTAACAGGGCCATTATTCCAAGGCACAATAATTCTCCTGAATCTGGTGGGCTATGTTGGCTTTTTCTTTTCCCTTTCCTGTACAACCGATAAAAAAACATCAGGCTGAATGAGCCGGCTACAATGCCCAGTATGGTCATGCCATAGGTATTCTGGGCCATGGAGGAAAAGGCTCCAAGAATCAGCAGCACAAATAAAAGGTAGAATATGGAATTATATTTTTTCATCAAATGGGGAAGTAGTTGACATAATTAAATAATCTGTAAACGAAGTTGTCCATGGCCTTCCAGGATGAATCTGCGGACTTAACTTCTTTTTCTTTTATGGCTTCCAGTAAGATGAGTATTCGGCAAATCAGGTCTTGCGACTCAGTCAGGGTATTAGGAATAGCAGTCAGTGCGCGGTAATAATTGCCCTCCTTCGCCAGTCCCATCACCTGGTTTAGAATGCCAAATGCTTTTTCGTCTTCAGTCATATTTTTCAGCATGGAGGAAGCCTTTGCATTGAGTCTGTTGCTTCCGATCTCGGATAATACCATCACTTGCTTGAAGGTCGAATTTAATTCAAATCGTAATGACTGGTAATCTACGTTTTTGGCCTTGGCAAATGAAGAGTCAAGGAAGACAAAAGTTTCCGGATCAGCGTTCTGCGAAAACAGTTTTTCAGACATCTGGATGTAGCTGAATGCGCGATACTCATCGCGAGGAAGTAGTTCGGTAAGTTTGGCTGCTTCTGCCTTCATGCCCGAACCTGCCAGGTTGCTACAAAGTCCAGCCCACATATTCAGGAAGAAAGTTTTTTCTATATACTCATACCTGTTCAACGATCCGGGTAGATTGTTCAATTCAAGCTTGCTATGGTATAACTTTCCATTGACCGTATCGCCTTTTTCAAAGCTGTGATTGGCGAGTATGAGGTATAGCAGGTTAGCATCGAAGGCTTTACCCTGCGGATGTTTCGACACAAAATCCAGGATGTCTTTTAGCGCTTGATCCGGTAGTTCCTGAATATAGGTAAATGAATTTGTAGAAATATTGGGTTTCCACTCATAGGCTTTTGCGACCCAATAATGTAAGCTTTGAAGATCAGTTGCCGTTTTGTAAAGGGTGTCCAGCAAATTCTTCCTATTCATATAGTTGAAGAAAAAATCGCCGTGGTAGGTAGCACTGAACCAACCATCCTTGTAATCGGGGTATAGAAATAAACTGCGTCTTGTCACTTCCGATGTACGAACGCCGTCGGTGAAATAGACTACGGTAGATGATACTTTTTCTTCCAGGAAGTTGCTGTCGAGGGACCTGAAAATTTCTACACCTTTCCCCAGCCATTGGTCAAGTCTCGCGGTGTCGATCGGCATATTCCTGTCGTGCCAGTACTTAAAATAAAACATGGCTTTTCTTTTCTGGTTCATCGCCACGATAAATTTTGCTTCAGCTGAATTCTTTAGCTCCCCGGCTGCTTTTTCGTAATCATCACTGATCTGGTCAAATACAGATCGATCGATCAGAAACAGGTTTGGAAACAGGTATCCCCTGGTGGATCTGAAAAAGTCCCGGTCTGAATTGATCTTGTACAAGTGCGAAATATAACCGGACCGAAGTACGATATTTCTGAGGATGGTATGAGGCGGATTTTCCTGGGTATTTGCTTCCAGCCATTTGAGCATGGCAGGCACTTTATCTCTATGGCCGAATTGGTAAAGATAACCCACTATATGGAGATGGCTGTTCAGGATCCGGGGCATGTCAAAATAGTCGCGCTGATTATTCTCCAGGGTCTTTGAGAAACTCCATTCAATATTTTCAATCTGGCCTGCGGCTGCATACAAAGAGGATAAACTATGGTATCCGCCATTGAAATCGATACCGATCCGTCCATTGGGCTCGAAGCTTCCTTTTGGATAATAGGTATTAAATGCGGCTTCTGCATCCGTGCCTGCAAGTGGCGAAATCACCTTGATCAGTTTCGAGATCTTTTCGGGGCTGGTCTTCCCTTTTGTGAGCCAGATCTGAAGGGCCATGTTGAGCTCAAAGGGGACAGATTGTTTAAACAGGTTTTTGTTTTGGAAAAACTTAAGCAGGAGTGCGTATGACTGTTCTGTACCGGTTGAAATTGCGTTTTGCTTTCCTGGAGTTATACCATAATAATCATCCATGAGCAGTAGGATAAGCAAGCGATTATTCTCAGAAAGCTGAAACACCGGGTCTTTCCCGATTGAATCAGTGCCGATTTTTTTTGTGATCAAGGAGATCAAATCTACTTTCAATTTACTTTCCTGCTTTTTATCAAAATCCAGCAACCATTTGTATACATCTATGGACAGGCTTACCGATGTTCTGATATCAAGTGAGTTTAGGTAGGGTAATAAGGAACCTTGATTATACCGTTCTTCCACCAACAGATACAAGGCTTTTTGCTGACTGTTCAATTCAACGCTTTTCAGCAGTGTTTTCGATTCCGTTCTTACTCGTTCAATAACGTTATCGTTCCTTTTCTGATCTGCATCGTACCAATAAAACCCAGTGAGTACCAGCATGATGAATATGGCGGCAATGGTGGCAATGCGACCGGGTCCATATTTCATGAAGGACCTGGTGATGATCTCGTTTCGCGCACTTTTTTTCAGAAACTCCTGTGTATTAGCAAGCACCATTTGAGCTTCCTGGTCCGCTTGTGTCGGATCTTCCCTGATCTCTGCGTACCGGCGAATCCATGCCTTATTGGGCTTACAGTCGTTATACCATTTTTCGAAATAGGTCAGTGGGCCAACGGGCAGCAGATAGCCCCGGCTTTTACCATTTTGTTGCCAGCGGTCCAATTGTTTTTTGAAATCCTGGAAAGTGGAGTAGAAGCCGAATTCACTATTGGCCCATTGATTGAGCTTGTTCCAATTTCTGATCAGGCTTTCGTGCGTGATATCAAGTACCGTTTGGGCAGAAAGATTTTTTGTAGCCGGATCTTGTGTTTTAAAGGGTCTAATAAAAGAGTTCCCTTCTTCCCTGAATATATTCAGTACTCCACTGATCACCTCTGTATTCAGCCTGGGTGAATTCACGATGCCGGAGATTTCAGCCAAACTCATTCTGTTCCTAACGGCACGACTATTATCGATCTTCGTGAGGCAACTGAAGCTAAGGGCTACAATACGTTTGGCTTCCTGCTGGGTAATTGTATTTTCAGGATGGTTTTTATTGTAATATTCCCATGCATTTTCGTACAACAGATTCGCATGTATCTCGATCACTTTATGAAGTCCCGTTTCGCGGTAAAATTTTTGTTCGTGCTCTGGCATGGCATTGAACCATTGTCTGAATGCCGGCATGTCTTCATCCGGCAGTTCATTTTCCGGCATACCGCCCACCATGGCATAGTGCAGAAGATCCATTTCCTTTGAACCGCGGTCAGCTGCAGCCCAGATCCTGCTGAGTGCATGTTGCAATATGGGCAATTGGTCAACACCATCAGAAATGTCGTAGACCAGTCTTTCAATCAATCGCTGTGAGATGCTGTTTCCACTTAATATAGCGGGTTCTTCGATCACCTGTTTGAGGTCTTTTCTTTTGAGGCGGGGCACAAAGAATTGCGAGAATCCAATATACTCTGGCAAGCCCCGAAAAGCCGAGCATTGACCGATATAGTCGGATCGCATGGTGCAGACTACATAGACGGGGATATTTTTTTTGATCGCGATCCTTGCGGTTTCAAGGATCAGGTTGACCACGATCTGGGAATCTTTTGATGGCGACTCGTTAAAGAAATTCTCCGGGTTGGTGAAAAACTCTTCGAACTGATCCACCAGGATCATCAGGTTTGCAGCTTTTCTTCGTTTCTGTTTTTTGTCAAGATCGGGCAGTTGTTCCCACTCTTCTTCTTCTTCGTTGATGTAGAATTCAGAGTTGGTGTATAGATCGATCAATGAGGAATAGCCTCTCCTTAGTTCAGTTTCAACGGTAGCAGCAGATGCATTGAATGGCTCAGAAAGAGCAGATGCCATATTGGTGACGGGACTTCTTTCCGGCCGAAAATCAGCGATCACCCAGTTTGTATACCTGGCTTTAAAAAAACCTGCCCTGGCATTTGGAATCAGGCCTCCATAGATCAGGGATGATTTACCTTCCCCTGATGCCCCGGTGATCATCAGAAACTTGTTTTGTTCCAGTAACGCCGTGATCTGGTCTGTCTGCAGATCCCTGCCTTTAAAGTAAAGGCTTTCCTCCTCCGTGAAAGAACGGAGACCGGTATAAGGACAAATACGTTCCAAATCAACTGTTTTCATCTATATATGTAATGTAATCGTATCTGAATGGTGTAGCGTAAACCAGGTAATTGTTCCATGAAGGCGCTGCAATACCCGATTTTTCATTGTACCCGAATAAGATCATCGCTAAGAAATCTGCTTGATCGGTACTAGAAATATTCTTCGGAATGATCGACTGTGCGCTGTTTAATTGACCATGATAGGCGTGAGAACGCACGATATGCTGAATAGCGAAAAATTTCTGATCCAGATTCTTAATCAGCCCAAATGCTTCTGTGGAGTTATTGTCCGGCGACTTAAGTGTAAGCGCATATCCGATATTTATTCTGTTGGGCTGACTCTCGGAATTGTTATCTGCTCTTGCTAACTCAGCTTTAGCGGAGTCCAGCATTTGTTTGCCGATTTCAGAAGCGGGATTTTCTTTCAGCAATTTCGACGCGGCGAAAGCATAAAGAGAGGAACGATTCGCAGCATTCTTGAACATGCCAGTCAATTTGCGGACCTGGTCGGGTTTATTGTTTTCTGCAAACGCTTTTAGGGCTTCTGCAAGCAAGCGAAAAGACTGGTCTCTTATCAACCCCCTATATTCTTTTGAACGCAGCAGGTTGAATATTTTTTCCAGTTGCAGTTTGTTGTAGTAAGCGAACATTTCTTCCTTCTTTCCGGAACGTGCCGCCATGCGACCCAAGTACAGGTAAAGCCAGTTCAGGTCGAGCGTATTGGATCCGGGGTGGTTTCTCATTTTTTCTTCCAGTTGTTGCAAGACCTGATACCTTGGCGGATAGACTTCCCAACTTGCGATACCCAGCTCTACGGAATTATAATCACCTAGCCATTTGTTGAAGAAAGATAACTCTTTGGTTCCGGGATAGAATGAATCAAAAAGTTGGTGGCTCAAGATATAATTCAGAAAATGATCAGTGAGGTAAGCTAAATTAAAAGCCCTGGCCTCAATGGGATGGAACTCGGTTTTAAAGTCGGGGTAAATGAATGTGAACTTGCGCGGAACAATAAGATCTTCCGATGTACCACTTCCTTTTATCTTGATCTCGTTTTCCAGAAACGGCTTACTTACTTTATTGTATTCAATAACAGCATTGGCAAAAAGGTTATTGATGGTAGCGGTATCTTTTGCAGGATATTCATGTTGTACGGAGGTTAAGATACCCTGGTTCTTGTAAGAGCAGGCGAGTTGAAAATGCATCAGGTTGGGGTCCTTTGTATTTGCCCTTACCATGTCCCGGTATTTATTGCAAAACCAGCTGAGCTGTTCCTGTCCCAATGCGGCCACGTTCAGATTCTGGCTGGATCTCATAAAATCATACAGCCCAAAACTAAAGCACATGTAGCCCGGTGTTGATCTGCCCAGCAAGTATGCATAAAAATCTTCTGGAGTGGTGGCAGTTCTGGCACAATATCCATTGACGAACTCCTCCAGGGCCGCTGTTTTCTGGTTGGTATAATAAACAGACGCGATGTTATAGGCATTGTCGGTACCAGTTGCGTAGTCGCCGTCAAAGTTGATCTGGCTGTTTTGGAGCAGGGTATCCATGCACTGAAGCGCTTTTCCGCTATTGCCCAGGGCGGCATAGAGGTAGGCGAGTTCCTGGAACAGGCCGTTATGCTTAAATCCATAACCAAGGAGACCCCGCGCATTTAACTTGTCGACGTTAAAATTTGAAGCCACCCAGTCGCTTTTTTCGCCCTGTTCGAAAGGCGATAAAATAGCCAGCAGCTTATTGATGTCAGCTTCGCTTAGGGCCTTGTTATTGATCGCATTTTCGAGCGCCAGATTGAAATTTTCGATATCTGTAAAAGAGGCAGGTCTGTTTTCTGCTATAAATAATGCCCATTTCGCAGAACGCGCTGCATTTCGCTTTTTAAAGTCAGCGATCTGTTTTGATGAGTTATAGAAATACGCCAGGGATAAGATGGCCCTCAATCGATTGGTCTCTTTTAAGATGGGTGATATTTTTATGGTATTGGTGGATACCTGAAAAGATTGAAGGATGCTGTCCGACAGTGTCAGGCACCTTGTAATAACTTCTTCAGGCTCGTTCCGGCCTTGAAATACCAGAGCGGCCGCAATACCATTGGAAATTTTTAACTTATCCAGAGGATCTTTAATGTTGTTCGCGATCTCATCAACAGTTGTTGATTTTGTCTTTAACGCTTCACAAAGCAATATGATCTTACTATCAAAGCTGGCTATGGGATCATCTGCGAGCTTGAGTGTTTGTTGTCGGATGCCTTTAAAAACTGTGCTGTTCTGCTTTTTGAAATAACTGTTTACCCCGAATGCTGAAAGGGTTATGATGGCCAGGGTTCCCAATGCTGCGGCAATGCGCTTAGGCCCGTATCGCATAATGGTTCTGGTAATGGTATGCTTCGAAGCACTCTTTTGCAGAAACTCGGTAGCGTCGCCCAGGATTTCGTTTGCCTTTTCAAGTTTGGCGGTTTTGTCGGACTCCCCGGGAAGATAGCGCGCGATCCAATAAGCATTAGGTACTGCCTTGTTGAACCAGTTTTCGAAGTAAGTCAGCGGACCTATGGATAACAGGAACGAATTGGATTTATTGCTGTTTACCCAGCGGCCCAGTTGTTGTTCAAAATCAAGTGAAATGGAGCGGCTTGCATATTCCTCTTCTGCCCATTGTTTCAGGTAATCCCAGTTTCTGATCAGGCTTTCGTGGGTAATATCCAGAACATCTTCCCCATCCAGGTTATCGGTATTTGGATCCTCTTCATGAATAAAAGGATGGATAAACGTATTTCCGGGTTCCCTGAAAATATTCAGAACTCCACCTACGGTTTCCGTATCAAAACGGGGGTTACCGATGATATTGGTGATTTCGAGTAAGGTCATCCGATTGCGAACGGCCCTGCTCTGGTCGATCTTGGTTAAACAGGTGAAAGTGGTTCTTATGATCGATTGGGCATCTTCAGCAGGTATTGTTTTGCCTGTTTTTTCGGCATAGTATCTGGATGCCTGCTGATAGAGTTTATTGGTATGGGTGTCCAAGACGTTCTGCAGATTGGGCTTGTGATAGCAAGCCTGAATTTCCGGGGAAAGTGTTTGAAACCAATGGGAGAACCGGGTAGCCTGATCATCTGGTAGTTCGCTCACTGGCATACCGCCCACCATGGCATAATGGATCAGGTCCATCTCTTCATTTCCCCGGTCGGCCGCCACCCAGATCTGGTTCAGTGCGTGTTGGAGAATGGGCAACTGGTCAACACCTTCTGTGATATCATGAATCAGGCGTTCTGTGAGTCGGCGCGAAATGCGATTTCCGCTCAGCGTGGCCGGCTCTTCGATGGCCTGTTGTAGTTGAACCCGGTTAAGGCGGGGCACGAAAAACTGTGAAAAACCCAGGTATTCCGGAAGTCCGCGGAATGCTGCGCACTGACCGATATAGTCGGAGCGCATCGTGAACACCACATAGATCGGCAGGTTTTCATCCAATGCGATCCGGGCCGTTTCCAGCAGCAGATTCAGTACAAGATTGGATTCTTTAGATGGAACGCCGTTCTGATAGTTTTCGCTGTTGGTAAAAAATTCTTCAAACTGATCAACAAGGATAATCAGGTTCGAAGCTTCCCGCTTCATGAGTGCCTTGCCTTTATCGTCAGCATTTTGCCAGGCTACAGAATCCGGATCAGCATAACGTTTCGAATTACGGTAGAGGTCCACCAGTGCAGAGAAGCCATGATGCAATTCAGACTCTACGATCCTGTGGTCCGCTATGTCGAGCTGACCGGCCAACGACCTGCACAAGTTTTTGAAAGGGGATCTCATGGGCCTGAAATCGGCTACGCACCACTGTGAGTATTTAGATTTCAGGAATCCTGCCCGCGCATTAGGAATGATGCCGGCATATATCAGGGATGACTTTCCGTCTCCCGAGGCACCTGTCAGCATCAAAAATTTGTTTTTCTGAAGCTGCGAAGTGGCCTGGTCTATATCGTCTTCCCGGCCCTTGAAATACAGGGATTCATCTTCGGTGAAAGACCGAAGACCGGTGTATGGACATATTTGATAATTTTCGAACATTGCTGGTGTTAAGGTTGGTACTGACGAAAAAATGAAGCAGCAGAAATGATCAAAGGGTGCTATACACTTTTTTCACTTCCGCCGGTATGTTTTCTTTAGGTACTATCGTGGATATAACGCGTGGAGCTTTGAAATTTCGGGCCATGTTCGTATACGGGTCATCTTCACCAACCAGGAACATGGGGGTGGGAGAGGAGGCCCCGCCTACCTGTTTCCAGATCTGCTTGATGAACGGGAGCGCCCAGTCCGCTGCGTATTTGAAATAGACCACTGCCAACTTGCTTTTCGGGATCTGCTGGGAAGACATTTCACGGTAGGAGTCTTCACCATCTGGCAAAATATTCATCGTTTCTACGGGATATTCCAGGCTCAACCTGTCCACAATAGCCTGTGCGTCCTGCTCATCCTGCTGGTTGAAGATGAAGAAGATATCCGTATCTTTTGAGTCGTACACTTTGGCATCCTGTTTCATCATGGCCACGCGAATATCGTCTACCAGTTGCATTGGACCCTGGCTGTTCGAGAACATCATGTTGCGGGTAATGTTATTGCGGATATATTTTATAAAATTTTGCTGCGAAGGTTTTACGTTTTGGCTATTGTCCGGATCTTGCCAGACAAACACGTTAAAGTCCAACCCGGGGGTATCGATCATTCCTTTTGCCCGAAGAAACTGATACTGCGGGAACGACATGTCTTCATCTGATTCAAAGCGCCGCCCGAATTCACCGCTCAATATATGCAGGGAGCAGATGCATTTCTTCATTTCTTCTTCCGTCCTGCTCTTAAACGTTTCATCATCGGCAGGACAGTCAATGGAAGGAAGCACATTGAATCCGGCTTTATTTAAAATGATGGCCATTTCTTCGCGATGCTCTTTCAGGTCGTTCGATGTCCAGGCCAGATAGATACTTGGCCGCTGGCGGTCAATCACCTGCACTTTAATGGCAGCGGAAATGTCTGTTGCCATGACGTTAGGCACGATTTGCCTGGCAGAGGGGTGATATGCTGAAGGCAGCGCAGCACTTGCCAATTTATCTTTTTGTTTGATCCCGTTGATGATGTCTTTGATTCCGTTGGCCAGTTTATTGATCTGGTTTCGGTATAAGGCACGATTCGGGCTGGCATTTTTCTCATCATCGACAGGCCTAAGGGGTCTGTTTACGCCATCTTCCCGATAAATAAAATCCACCGACCTCAGACCGCCGGGAAGTTCCGATTCAAGCAGTTTGACATCGTCTGAATCAACATCGTGAATCCTTACCGGCATTACCCTGGCGATCATGTTGCCGCTGGCCAGTTTGACCATTTGTCCAATCGGGTCGTTTGCCGTTGCGGCCTGGAAGCCCTTAAATTCTCCTTTCCATACCGGAGATGCCGTGTCGCAGTAGGTCTGCGACACGATGGGAATGAAAATTAATGATTTGATGGGTTTCAGTTCGGCCGATTTTTCCGGATCCTTGTCAAACCATATGGAGAGCTTGTCTTTCATGGTGGCGGCCAGTTCCCGTTCCAGCTTCGCGGCAAACTCGGTTACCCAACCATCGTATTTATTATCATTCGAACGAAAACTAATGTAAATGTCGTGTTCAAAACCGGGCATGATGGAGGATGCCGGGGCCGGTTGTTCCAGGGTGGGGGTGTCCTGGGCCGACAAAACCCGGTACACAGGAATAGGTTCTCGGACGTTCTTTAAAACTTCCACTTTCACAAACTCCGACCTGATATCATGTTTGTTTGAAATGTTGTGGTGGACCGATTCGGAAACGAAGATACCAGCAGGCGGGGCAACCGCCTGAATTCTGGCTGCTATGTTGACGGTGTCACCAAAAACATCTCCGTTTTCAAAAACCACTTCTCCCTGGTGAATCCCTATCCGTAAGGAAAATTCTTTGGTGACATTACAGGCTTCCTGGATTTTGAGGGCGGCATAGACAGCGTTAGAAATAGAGGGAAAACTGGCCATGACACCATCGCCCAGTTCTTTGATCCATGTGCCTCCAAATTCTTCAATAACGGGCTTTTGGATCTCCCGGTTCTTGCGAAGTAAGTCAAAAGCGTTCTTTTCATTGTTACCCATGAGGGCCGTGTAGCCAACGATATCGGTGAACATGATGGCGGCTAGCTGGCGTGTTTGCGACATTCGCTAAAGTAAATAAAATCTAGACACGTTGGGTGAGTCCTGGCAACCCAATAGAACCTATTTGCAATATTTCGTGAATTACTTGTGGGTAAGTCTTCTCTTTTATCGCAATAGCTATAAAAAGGGTAGCGAGATGATGAATGTTGATCCTTCCCCCTGTTTTGTATCCACCCTCAATTCCCCACCATGCGCTTTTACAATATCATAGCTTAGGCTCAATCCCAAACCTGTTCCCTGCCCTGAGGGTTTGGTGGTGAAGAAGGGTTGGAAGATTTTGTTTCGGTGGGTCTCTGAGATTCCGTTTCCGTTATCTGCCACCGAAATAATGAGCGAATTGGCGGATTGGCTGATTGGCGAATTCTTTAATGCCAGCTTCGTACTTATAGTTACCTGTGGCTCATAGCCATCGCCGATCTGCTTCTTTTTTTCGTTGACAGCATAAAATGCATTGGTGATCAAATTGAGTAATACCCTCCCGATATCCTGGGGGATAATGTTTATGTTGCCGATAGATGCATCGAAATCAGTTTTCATGGTGGCATTGAAATCTTTGTCTTTTGCTCTTAGCCCATGGTAGGCAAGCTGTAAATACTCATCGCACAAGGCATTGATATCCGTTGGTTCTTTTTGACCGCTGCTGTTTCGGCTGTGTTGCAGCATGCCTTTTACGATGGCATCGGCACGTTTGCCGTGATGATTGATTTTTTCAAGGTTTTGCTTAATGTCTGCTGAAATGACTTTGGCCTCTTCAATATCTCCCTTGTTTAACTCGACATTCATTTCCTCGATCAATTCAGCACTCAATTCACTGAAATTATTGACGAAGTTTAACGGGTTCTGGATCTCATGTGCTATGCCGGCTGTAAGCTCTCCAAGAGAGGCCATTTTTTCAGATTGAATGAGTTGGGCCTGGGTGGATTTGAGTTGTTCCATCGCTTCTTCCACATGTTTATTTTGCAGTTCAATTTCATCCTTTTGACTTTGCAAAATGTTATTGCTTTTCGTCCGCTGTATATTATTTCTGTATAGAATCAGACCTATGAGAGAAACTGCAATTAGTCCGGAAAGCAAGCTGTAAAGTCTGATCTTTGCTTCATTTTTTATTTTTTCCCTTTCCAGGCTTTCTAGCCTAAGTGTCTCATCAAATGACACATTTTGGAATGCACTGAGATTAGCAATCCTTACTTTATAAAGGCTGTCCTTCATCTGAAAAGCCAGGTCCAAATATTTATACGCGCTATCCTTCTGGTTCAGTTGTCTGTACGCTAAATAGATATCCTGATAAACGATGCCCAGGTTTAGCTGGAAATTTGCCCCATTTCTGAGTAGTTCAACATGTGAAAGATTGTCTTTAGCATAATATAGTGCTGAATCGCTCTGTTTCAAGGTAAGAAAAAGCTGAGCCAGCTTATGTTTTGTAACGGCGACATTAAACTGGTTGTTAACCCTCGATGACATTATCAGGCCTTCCAGGTACAAGGGTTTGACCCGGAAAAGGTCTCCTTTCTTGAAGTATATATCACCAATGTTTGTTAAATTCCTTCCGCGGAAAAGACCTTTATATTCCGGTAACGAGGCGAGAGAGTCTGCCTGTAGGGCAAAAAATAATGCTGAATCCAATATGCCCCTGCGGAGATATGCCGATCCAACATTCATATTGCTGACCATCATCCTGTCTACATGACCAATTTCCTTTGCAAGGGCGACTGATTTTTTAAAGTATTCGACCTCCTTTTCCGGATTGTCTGTTTCCCTCGACAATAAGCCAAGTTGATGCATAGAACTGCTCAATGATAGTAAACGCTCTTTACCCGGAGCAGGAAACTGGGATATTTTCCAGAGATTGATTTCGCGATTTTCCGGATCTTGCGCAATCGTTAACGAGGCCATAATGCACTGTAAGGCTTCGGCATATTTACCCGTTTGTGTTTTTTGGTATCCCTTGCTATTTAATACACTGGCTTCTAGAATTTTGTAACCGGATCTCCTTGCAATCGTTAGCCTTTCTTCAATGTAGTAAAGGGCTGAATCACGGTTTACTTCATTGTAGTATACTATTAGGTCAAGGCAGGCAAGTTGTCGAGAGGAATCAGTTGTTGCCTGCAGGTAGGCGTTTCTCAGGCTGACAATACTTTGCTGCTGGGCGCATGAATGATTGTGAATAAGAATGAAAAGCGAAACAACTAAGAATAAACGCATAACCTGTTCTTCATTTATTTTTTTCCAAATCCCGGGTGATGTAACAGCAGGGCTTCTTCCTGTATGGCATCCAGCTGTTGTTCATATGTTTTGCTCATCATGAGTTGCAACAGGATCAGTGCCATGGATAAAATGATAGCAAAGAAGAGGACGGTCACTTCCCAGCCCCAGCGGTCTTTGACCGGACTGATCATCGTTGGGTTCACCGAGAACCCCAGGTTCGTTATCACCATACAGATGGTGTATGTTGTGGCCGATACCTTCTTCCAGCAGAACTTCATTTCAATGGTTTTGGAGCCCCACATCAGGCCATTGGCCCTGGCCTGCTCGTTTAGCGGTTTAATGTCAGTGGCCATACTGTCGGTCGCCAAGTCTTGAAAGGCGGCAAAAAAGCTCACGAAGAAACCGGTGAGCATGATTTCATCGCGGTTGTTCAAGGGGTCCCTGACCTTGGCCATCGCAAAAAAACTCAGCAACAACCCGAGTTGCCTGAATAAAACCCATGGTCTTCGCCTACCCAAGGGCAGGCAGGTACACCTGTCTGGAAAAGGTGCCATGATGAATTTACCGGTCCCTTGAAGCAAAGACATTGAAGTTGGTTTAGTTTGGAATAACGTTTCCCGGTCTGAAGCTTCTAGAGGGTTGGGAAAGGCTGTGTGGCTGATTTATTTACAATATATATAAATTGGATGAATAACCGGACGGGATTAAGGGCCTGTTAAGCTCGGGAAGCGGGCAGGCTCGCCAATAAGGCTTACCTTCGCCGGATGATAACATTTGAATCGCTGGGTCTTGAAGAAGGGTTATTGCAGTCTATTGCAGCCCTTGGCTTCACGGAACCCACTCCTATACAGGAGAAATCCATTCCGGTCTTACTGCAGGGGACCAAGGATTTTGTAGGTCTGGCACAGACCGGAACAGGTAAAACAGCTGCATTTGGACTTCCGCTGTTGCAATTGATTGATAAGCAGAATAAGTTTCCCCAGGCCTTGATCGTTTGTCCTACCCGGGAACTCTGCATGCAAATCACGAATGACCTTCAGAATTTTAAAAAGAAGTATGCACCCGTTGCCATAACGGCCGTGTATGGCGGAGCTTCGATCACCACCCAGATCCGGGACTTGAAAAGGGGAACGCAGATCGTAGTAGCCACGCCGGGCAGATTGATTGATCTGATCGAAAGAAAGGCCATTCAGTTGGAGCGAATTCAGTACATCGTGCTGGATGAAGCGGATGAGATGCTGAATATGGGATTCCGGGACGATATCGAATTCATCCTGAAGAATACGCCGGCCCGTGAAAGTACCTGGCTCTTCAGTGCCACGATGCCGGCAGAAGTGAAGCAGGTGAGTAAGAAATACATGAAGGATCCGTTCGAGCTGACCATTGGCAAAACAAACGCGGGTGCCGTGAATATTGATCACCAGTATTATGTGACTGTGCATAATAATCGGTATGAGACGCTGAAAAGGATCATTGATTTTAATCCCGGTATCTATGGGATCATCTTTACCCGTACCAAATTAGATGCACAAAATATCTCAGAAGCCATTATACGTGAGGGTTATGATATTGATTCACTGCATGGTGATCTTACGCAGCAGCAGCGGGATAAAGTCATGGGCCGTTTTCGTGATAAGAGCTTACAATTACTGATCGCAACAGACGTGGCGGCCAGGGGAATCGATGTCCAGGGGATCACCCACGTGATCAACTACGAGCTTCCGGATGATCCTGAAGTGTACACGCATAGGAGCGGAAGAACGGGCCGTGCCGGTAAAAGTGGGATCTGCCTTTCTATCATCACGCCCCGCGAAGTATATCGGGTCAAGCAGATCGAAAGGATGAATAATACCCGTTTCCACAAGCTGGATATCCCGGCCGGAAAGGATGTTTGCCGCAAACAGTTCTTCCATTTTATTGATAAGATGTTGAATGCAGATATCAGTCATGGTGAATACGAAACCTACCTGCCCCTGCTGAAAGAGAAATTTGCGCATGTGGATAAGGAAGAGATCATGCAAAGGGTGGCCGCGCTGGAATTCGACAGGTTCCTTCAATATTATGAAAATGCAGTTGACCTGAATAATGTAGATACCGGCAGAACCCGGAGGGAAAGGGAGCCCATGGGGGCAGGCACAGGCCGGATCGGAGGCCGCAAGCCCGACGGTGAAGCATCTTCGTATAAAGGAAGCCGGGGCAGTAGTGTTGGCGGAAATACCACCCGGCTTTTCGTCAACCTGGGTACCAAGGATGGTTTTTATAAGGCAAGCTTCCTGCAGTTTATCCTCGATATGAGTGACCTGAAGAAAGAAGTGCTGGGCAAGATCGACATGAAGGAGATGAACAGCTGGATCGAGATCGAAGCGGGCGCAGCTAATAAAATGATCAAAGCCATCGACGGGAAGAAGTTTAAAGGCCGGAAGATCAGGATGAATGATGCCGATACCGGTGGTGGGCGTCGTACAGAATAATCTTCTAAATCCCTCTCCTGTGGGGCTTTTTGCAGCAGGGGAGCATTTTGGGCATCGTAAAATGATCACTGAAATCTTTTGAAGAAACAAAGGGATTACTATATTTGTTAAGATGACTGGGACAAAAGCATACCGTTATTTTTATTTTGGATTCTATTTTAGAAATAGGGCGGGATTGCTATTGTTGCCTTCGAATAAGTAAAAAACGAATCAACATAGGATCCCGCCGAGAGGCGGGATTTTTTTTTATATGAATAGATCAGCACAACAACAGAAAGCCCCGGCAAGGGTGTCAATCCAGGGATTTGAAGGTTCCTTTCACCAGGTGGCTGCCCGGCAGTATTTCGGTAAGGATGTAGCTGTGATCACCTGCGCCACGTTCAAGGAAGTGATCCGGATCGCTTCTTCAAAGAAAGAAAGCGATGGAGGTTTGATGGCCATTGAGAATTCCATTGCCGGTAGCATCCTTCCCAATTACAATTTGCTGCAGCGCTCATCCCTGAAGATCACCGGCGAAGTGTATCTGCAGATCAAGCAACACCTGATGGTGAACCCCGGGGTTCAAATCGAAGACATCCGCGAAGTGCATTCGCATCCCATGGCGATCCAACAATGTTTGGAGTACCTCGACCAACACCATTGGAAGATGGTGGAAACCGAGGATACGGCCCTGTCAGCCAAGATGGTGCATCAAAAAAAAGCAAAGCATGTAGCGGCTATTGCCAGTAAACTCGCGGCGGAGATGTTCGGCCTGCATATTATTGCGCCTAACATCCATACGATGAAGAACAATTATACCAGGTTTCTCGTGCTGCAGCGTGAAGAGCAGGTGCGGACAGATGATGCCGCTAATAAGGCATCGGTGAATTTTCACACGGACCATTCGCGTGGCAGCCTGGCGCGTGTACTCGGTAAGATCGCCGATGGGGGAATCAACTTAAGCAAGCTCCAGAGCTTCCCCATACCTGGTTCAGATTTCAAATACAGCTTTCATGCCGATATGGAGTTCGACGATCTGAAACAGTTCCATAAGGTGGTTGATGTCATCAGACCGCTGACGGCCAGTTTGAAGATCTACGGTATTTATAAGAACGGAATGGATAAAAAGAACTGATATGCTGAAAGTAAAAACATCGACCAGGCTGGAAGGGATAGGGGAGTATTATTTCTCGCAGAAACTGCGTGAGATCGATGAGTTGAATAAGCAGGGGAAGGAGGTGATCAATTTAGGTATCGGAAGTCCCGACCTGCCGCCACACCCGGATGTGATCAAAACCTTGCAGGAAGAAAGTATCAAACCTAATGTGCATGCTTACCAGAGCTACAAAGGTTCTCCTATTCTGCGCAAGGCGATGGCGGACTGGTATAAAAACTGGTACTCGGTAGACCTGAATCCAGATACCGAGATATTGCCCCTGATCGGCAGTAAAGAAGGGATCATGCACATTTGCATGACCTACCTGAACGAAGGGGATGAAGTGCTGGTTCCGGACCCGGGGTACCCCACATACCGAAGCGCAGTTAAGTTAGCAGGTGGCCGTATACGTGAGTACATGTTGCTGGAGTCCAATCATTGGTATCCTGATCTGGAGGCCCTTCAGGAACAAGGCCTTGAACATGTAAAAATGATGTGGGTCAATTATCCGCATATGCCAACGGGTCAATTGCCGGACTGGAAGTTGTTTGAAGATCTGGTGGCATTTGGCAAGCGGAACAATATTCTGATCTGTCATGATAATCCTTATAGTTTTATTTTGAACGACCAGCCCATGAGCCTGCTTTCTGTGCCTGGGGCAAAAGATATTGTGTTGGAGTTGAATTCAATGAGCAAGGCGCAAAATATGGCTGGTTGGCGGGTTGGACTATTGTGCGGGGCGGCAGCGAGGATCAATGAAGTATTGACATTCAAGAGCAATATGGACAGCGGTATGTTTCTGCCGGTGCAATTGGCAGCGGCTAAAGCGCTGACGCTGGGGCGCGACTGGTACGAAGGGTTGAACAGTGTTTACAGGGAACGCCGTGAAGAAGTGTATGCGCTGCTTGATCTGCTGAAATGTGAGTACGACAAGGGTCAGTCGGGCTTGTTCGTCTGGGCCCACATACCGCAGGGGTATAAAGACGGGTTCGCATTGAGTGATGAGATCCTGTCGAAAACCAGCGTTTTTATTACACCTGGTGGTATTTTTGGAACGGCCGGGAAGCGATATATCCGGATCAGCCTGTGCAGCCCAAAAGAACGGATAACGGCGTGCAAGGAAAGAATAGCGAAATATCTTCAACCATAGGATGAGAAATGTCTGACCGAAAAAAAATAGCGATCGTAGGAACGGGATTGATCGGCGGATCCCTGGCCCTCCAGCTCAATGAGAAGGGGCTTGCCTCTACCATCATCGGCGTGGATAGTAATGAAGCGCATGCAAAGAAGGCACTGGAGTTGGAACTGGTTGATGAGATGGCGGACCTCGACTCCGCCATTTCCGTATCTGATGTAGTGATCCTGGCCATACCCGTTGATACCATCGCGCGGATGCTGCCATCTTTGCTGGATAAGATCGACCAGCAGATCCTGATCGATCTGGGATCTACTAAATCCGCCCTGGTCAACAGTGTTAGCATGCATCCCAAAAGAGGCCGCTATGTAGCTGCGCATCCGATGTGGGGTACAGAGTATAGCGGGCCCGAAGCGGCGGTAAAAGGCGCCTTTGAGAACAAGGCAGTGATTATTTGCAATGCGGCTGATTCTGATCCTGATGCCGTGGAGTGGACGATGAATATGTTCGGAAAAATTGGAATGCATTTGCTGGAGATGAGGGCCGATGACCACGATCTGCATGCAGCATACGTGAGTCATATTTCCCATATTACTTCCTTTGCCCTGGCGAATACGGTGTTGGAGAAGGAGCGGGAAGACCAGGCGATATTTGAAATGGCGAGCGCGGGTTTTGAAAGCACAGTGCGGCTGGCAAAAAGTAATCCAGCCATGTGGGTGCCGATCCTGATGCAGAATCGGGAGAACGTACTGGATGTGCTGAACGAACATATCAGCCAGCTTCGAAAATTTAAGAGCTGTCTGGAAAAAGAGAACGCTGAATACCTGAAAGAGCTGATGGATGATGCCAACAGGATCAGGCGAATACTCAAGTAATTTTAGTCATCATAATTGTAGCATTCAAATCTTCAAATTGTAAAAATGAACTTGTACGAAACTTGGAACAAAAGACCGTTGATCATTTCAGGGCCATGCAGCGCTGAAACGGAAGAGCAGGTTTTGCAAACGGCACAGCAACTGGCAGCAACCGGGAAAGTGGATATGTTAAGGGCCGGGATTTGGAAACCCAGAACCCGTCCCGGTAGTTTTGAAGGGATCGGAACCAAGGGCTTGCCATGGCTTCAACAGGCGAGGAAATTGACCGGCCTCCCGGTGGCAGTTGAAGTAGCTACGCCGAAGCAGGTGGAAGATGCGCTCCATTTCGACGTAGACGTTTTATGGATAGGCGCGAGAACAACGGTGAATCCTTTCAGTGTGCAGGATCTGGCTGATTCCCTTCGTGGCGTAGATGTACCTGTTTTGATCAAGAACCCCATCAATGCCGATCTTGAGTTGTGGACGGGCGCGGTTGAGCGCGTGGCAAAGGCAGGCGTCAAACAAATTGGCTTGATCCACCGCGGTTTCGCAGCGTATGGCAATACGGAATACCGTAATGCCCCGATGTGGCATCTGGTGATCGAGATGAAAAGGCGTAACCCCGAAATGATGATCATCAATGACCCTTCACATATTTGCGGTCGAAGAGATATCCTGATGGACGTTGCCCAAAAGGCGATCGACCTGGATTTTGACGGCCTGATGATCGAGAGCCATATTGATCCAGATAATGCGTGGAGTGATGCCAAGCAACAAGTGACGCCTGAGAGGCTCGCCGCTATGCTTGGGGAGATCATCTGGAGGAAAGAGGACGTTCCAAATGAAAGTTTTCATGCTGCGCTGGACAAACTGCGCGAACAGATCAACCATGTAGATGATGAACTCATCCTGTTGCTGGGCCAGCGTATGAAGATCGCTGAGCAGATCGGTACCTATAAGAAGAATAATGAGGTAACCATTCTGCAAACCAATCGCTGGAACGATATTCTTGACAGGGCATACCAGAAGGCCGACAAGCTTAACCTGAGCCGCGAGTTTATCACAAAATACCTGGATGCGGTTCACATGGAGTCGATCAACCGGCAAACCAAGATCATGAATTCATAATATGCACGAGAACAGGGTCTATCTTTTCATACATGCCATCTTTGAAGTAGGTGAAGGCCGGTCTTTGCTAAAGCCCTCTTTACGGGCGGTATTTTTTTCCTGGCTGAAAAAGCATGCCAATGAAAAGGGGATCCGGATCCTGACGATCGGCGGAGGCATGGAACACGTCCATCTTCTGCTTCAATTGCATCCTGCTCAAAACCTGCTGCAAGTGGGCAAGCAGATCAGGGAGGAATCATTAAAGTTCATCAATGAATCAAAGTTTTTGCAGGAAGATTTTGCATGGGAGCCCGACTATACAGCCTTTACCATAAGTCCGAGTGCATATGCCCAGACCCTGGAGTATATTAGCAAGCAAGACGAGTATCATCAGACCAGATCCTTTGCCCAGGAAATGGAACTGATACATAAAACCAGAATCAATGCAGATGAATCCTGAAACGTTTACATTCTCGAAAAAAAGCGTTGACTATTTTTTTTCTGCCTCCATTAAGCAGTTGGGCAAGCTGGCAGATAAGAAGAACGCAGTGGTCATCACAGATGACCACGTGTTTGACGCACATAAAGAAAAACTGAAAGGGTGGAACGTCATTAGTTTGAAGCCGGGTGAGGAGTATAAAGTGCAGGCCACGGTCGACTCGGTGATCGACACCCTGATCCAGATGCAGGCCGACAGAAATACCACCCTGATTGGTGTAGGCGGAGGTGTGATCACGGACCTTACGGGATATATCGCATCGGTCTATATGCGTGGGATCAATTTTGGCTTTGTGCCCACTTCACTGTTGGCCATGGTGGACGCTTCCGTCGGTGGCAAGAACGGCATTGATGTTGGCCAGTTTAAAAATATGGTTGGGGTCATCCGTCAGCCTTCATTTTTGTTGTACGATATCACTTTGCTAAACACATTGCCCGTTTCAAACTGGTCGGACGGTTTTGCCGAGATCATCAAACATGCCTGTATCCTGGATGCCAAAGCGTTCAGCATGCTGGAAGGAGAGGATATCGCATCGATCCGTAAAAAAAAGGAATTGCTTTCCTTCATCATCAAAAGAAATGCGCTGCTGAAAACGAAAGTGGTGCAGCAAGACGAATTTGAGAAAGGGGATCGTAAACTCCTGAACTACGGTCATACCCTGGGGCATGCACTGGAAACACAGTATGAGCTGTCGCATGGCCAGGCCATTTCACTGGGGATGGTTTACGCGGCGAAACTCTCTGAGCAACTGTTGGATTTCAAAGACGCGAACAGGGTCGCTTCATTGCTTGAGCAATACGGTCTCCCAATAGAGGCCGCTTTTAAGATGGAGAAAGTGCTGGCGATCCTCAGGATGGATAAAAAACGGGTGAGCAAACACATGAATTATGTGTTGCTGGAAAAGGTCGGCAAAGGCGTGATCCACCCCATTGAATTAAGAAAACTGGAATTACTGCTGAAAAAGCTGGCATAATATGAAGATCAATATTTATCCTTCCCAATTAAAAGGCAGTATTGAAGCCCCTGCATCGAAGAGTTCGATGCAGCGCGCCCTGGCAGCATCCCTGTTGCGTACAGGGGAAACCGTTATTCATAATCCGGGGACCAGTAACGACGATCGAGCGGCCGTTGAGAATATACAGAAACTGGGTGCTGCGGTCGTTACCGGGACCAGGAAAATGAACGTGATCAGCAAGGGCGTTCAACCGGTTGACAGTACCCTGGATTGTGGCGAAAGCGGGCTGGGCATCAGGATGTTTACACCTATAGCAGCATTGAGCTCACAGGAACTAACGGTAACGGGCAGTGGTAGTTTAAAGACCAGGCCGATGGACTTTTTTGATGAGATTTTTCCAAAACTGGGGATAGCTATTCAGTCAGACGGGGGCAGGTTACCTATGGTGATCAAGGGCCCATTGCAGCCGCGGAATATAGAAGTGGACGGGTCCCTTAGTTCCCAGTTCCTCACGGGTCTGTTGATGGCCTTTGCGGCTGCCGGGGCAAAAGACGTAACGATAACGGTGAGGGACCTGAAAAGCAAGCCTTATATTGACCTCACCTTAAAAGTGTTGAATGATTTCGGGTGGCTGGTGCAGCACAACAACTACAAAACATTTTATTTCCCGGGGAATAGCGAACTTACTGTGGGTAAGATCAACTATCGGGTAGAAGGGGATTGGAGCGGCGCGGCATTCCTGTTGGTAGCAGGTGCCATTGCGGGTGACATTACGGTGATTGGACTGGACCCGGAGTCTACCCAAGCTGATAAAGCAGTGTTGGAAGCACTGGATTCAGCAGGAGTGAAGATGGAGATTGCATCCCATAAGATCCTGGTGAAGAAGAGCGCGCTCAAGGCCTTTGATTTTGATGCTACTGAGTGCCCCGACCTCTTTCCGCCTCTGGTGGCGCTGGCCTCTGTTTGCAGCGGAACAACGATCATCTCCGGGGCCAGCAGGTTAACGCATAAAGAAAGCAATCGCGCTTTAACTTTACAGGAGGAATTTGGAAAGATGGGGGTTAAAATCTCTCTTGATGGAGACCTGATGATGATCGAGGGCGTAGAACAATTGAAAGCGGCGGTTACTCATTCACACCATGATCACCGGATCGCCATGGCCTGCGCGGTGGCGGCGTTGAGGGCAGATGGGCCGGTTGAAATTGAAGAAGCGGAAGCGATCAATAAATCTTATCCGGATTTTTACGATGACATCAGGGCTTTAGGCGCGGAATTAAAAAACAAGAACTAATGAATTCATTTGGCAGAATTTTCAGGGTGAATATTTTTGGCGAGTCGCATGGCGAGTCCGTTGGGGTTAACATAGACGGATGCCCGGCAGGTCTTTCCCTTTCGCTCGAAGATTTTCTGGATGACATAGAAAGAAGAAAGGGCGGAAAGCAGAAAGGTACCACACCCCGTCAGGAAGAAGATCTGCCCATTTTTAAAAGTGGGATCTTCAATGGCAAAACTACTGGCGCGCCGATCACCATCATTTTTGAAAATAAGAATACGAGATCTGGAGATTACGATAGGTTAAGGGCTGTTCCGCGGCCCGGTCATGCAGATTTTACGGCTCACCAGAAATACGGCGGCTATGAGGATTACCGCGGCGGCGGACATTTTAGCGGCAGGCTTACGTTGCCACTGGTGGCAGCGGGCGTGATTGCGAAAAAACTCCTTGCAGGCATCACCATCTCGTCTTACCTGACCGAAGTGGGAGGCGAGAAAGATATTGAATCAGGAATTCAAAAAGCCATTGCAGCAAAAGACTCGGTAGGTGGTATTGTGGAGTGCCATGTTAGCGGTCTGCCCCATGGTATTGGCGAACCCTTCTTCGATTCAGTGGAATCTTTACTGGCCCATGCCGTCTTTGCGATCCCTGCTGTGAGGGGTGTTGAATTTGGAACCGGATTCAAAGCAGCTTCGATGTTTGGTATTGAACACAATGATGCCATAGAATCCATGGATGGTCATACCCGGACAAATCATGCAGGTGGTGTCGTGGGCGGTATTAGTAATGGCAATGATCTTATTTATCGCCTTGCGATCAAGCCCACTTCATCTACGCCAAAAGAGCAGGTGACCCTTAACTGGGAAACAGGCGAGATGGAATCTTTTTCAGTGAAAGGCAGGCACGACCTCTGTATTGCGCTGCGCGTGCCACCAGTGATGGAAGCCGTTACGGCTTTTGTACTGGCGGACCTGATGTTGCTGGAACAACGCATGGAAAGGCTTATCAATTAGCTCATTGTACAACCAGCCCTTCACCTACTTTCAAAACTTTATGTCCAAGTCCACGGGTATTTGCTTTCTCTGCAAATGCCCCGGGGTCTGCCGTATTGAATCTGAACATATCATAATGGCAGGGTATGGTAAGTTTCGCTCCTATGGATAGACCAAGTTCGATGGCTTCGTCGATCGAAAGATTTCCCGCCACGCCCCGGGTTGGATCATTGCCGTTGATGGGGAGCAAGGCCAGGTCAAGTTGAAAAGGTGCTAACAGTTCAGTCATTCCTTCGAATAGTAGAGTGTCGCCACTGTGGTAGATCTTTTTTCCGCCGATCTCGATGACATAGCCCATGAACTTGCAATGGCCCTGTTCATCCCGCTCCAGTTCGTTATGTGCTGCCGGTATACCATGAAAGATGACTTCCCCGAGTTTTATTTGCTGACCATCATTCATCCCTATTGGATAGCTTATGGGCATGTGGATGCGTTCCGTTACAAAGCGCCGGTTGGCTTCGGGGATGATCATTTGTATAGACGGGTTGGCTTGCAATAATGGAATCAGTGTATCGCCGTCAAGATGGTCGGTATGATTGTGGCTGCTACTGACGATGTCTATAAAATCCAACTTCTCCGGTGCGATCACCAGTTCACTCATCCGGAGATGTGGTTTATTTGTGTCTGCATATTTGCGGGTCAGGGATTCGGAAAGATATGGGTCGATCAGCAAGTTGGTGCTGTTGTAATGGATCAGGAATCCGCTTTGCCCAAGCCACCAGAGCGCGACGGCAGACTTATTTTGCTGCTGTTTTTTCACATCGGCCAGAAATGCCTCATTTTTTTGATATGCAGGGATCAGTTCCATGGGATAAAGCTAATGGTTTCGTTACATTTGGATTCAAACCTGCATGTATGAAATACCGACTTATGTACGCTTTGATCATGGTGGTGAGTTTAGCTTCTTGCGGAGCGGATGCTTCCAAGCCGGATTTTATAAAAACCGATAAGACTTCGTTTATACGCAATGGTAAGCCCTATACATTCATGGGCACCAATTTCTGGTACGGATTGAACCTTGGGTCCAAGGGCCCTGGTGGGGATCGGGAGCGGCTGATCAGGGAGTTAGACCAGCTCGCAGCGATGGGTGTAAAAAATCTAAGGGTAATGGGTGGTTCTGAGGGGCCAGACACGGAGGGCTACCGCATGCTGCCTTCGCTTCAACCTTCTCCAGGAAAATACAATCAAGATGTACTCGAAGGTCTGGATTTCCTTTTGGCCGAAATGGCCAAACGCGATATGGTCGCCGTCATGTGCATGAATAATTTCTGGAACTGGAGCGGCGGTGTGGGCCAGTACCTGGTATGGGCAGGGGCGGCAGACAGTATACCCAATCCGTCGGCTCCAGGAGGCAACTGGGATGAGTACCAGCGCTTCGCAGCTTCGTTCTACAGCAATGAGAAGGCGATGAAGATGTTTAACGATCACCTGAAAGTGATTGTCAACCGGAAGAACAGTATTACGGGTGTGCTTTACCGTGAAGACCCGGTGATCATGAGTTGGGAACTGGCCAATGAACCGAGGGCGGTTGACAATCAGACAGCGTTTTACAAGTGGGTGGAGAACACCTCTAACCTGATCCGCGCCATGGATGCCAATCATCTGATCACAACGGGCAGTGAAGGAAACACATCCGGCCCTTTTGCAGCTACTGATGTATTCAAGGATCACCATTTTAAGAACATCGATTATGCCACCATTCATTTGTGGGTGCAAAATTGGGCGTTCTATGATCCGTATAAAGCGGATTCCACATATGGAGCTTCTATCGATTTTGCGCGCAGTTATATAAAGGGCCAGCTTGAGAAAGCGGTGCCATTAAATAAGCCATTGGTACTCGAAGAATATGGTATCTCCAGGGATACCAACAATCATGCTGCCGGAACGCCAGTCACGGTGCGAGACAGGTTTTACACTGAGGTATTTGAGGAGGTGCGTAAGGAGATCGCAAAGGGAAATTCCGCAATGGCTGGAGTGAACTTCTGGGCCTGGGGCGGTGAAGGGAGGCCTGCGGTGCCCAAGGGCATGTGGAAGATGGGTGACCATTTCATTGGTGACCCGCCGCATGAGCCGCAGGGCTGGTATTCGATCTTTGATACCGACACCAGCACGATCCGCATCATCAAGGAATACGCCGGAAAGATCAATAAATAGGCGCTTCTAATTCATGCCCGGACGAGATTGTCTGGCTAGCACTTAAAAGGACTTTGCGCCCTTCACCATGTTCTCCAGTTTCTTTCGCGCAGCCCACCGTGCGGTCTGTGAAAGTCCGCAATCCGGAGCCACGGAAAGTTTTTCGATGGGAACATACTGCAGGCATTTTTTAATGCGCTCCCGCACGTCTTCCACGGTTTCGATGTAGTAGTTTTTTACATCGATGATCCCCACGGCTATATTCATCTTCTCTGCAAATGGAGCGAGCAGTTCCAATTCCGCAAACTCGCGGTTGGCCATTTCAATGTGTATCTCGTCCACGGTCATATCAAGGAAATCAGGCAACATGGGCTTCAGACTCCGGTATCCCACGGGCCTTCCCTTAAAGTTTCCAAAACAGAGATGGGTGGATAGGCGGCATTTTTCAACAACGGGTTTGACCGTGCGATTGAATATGTGCACGAAGCGCTTGGTATCCTCCTTGTAAGCATAGCAGCTCATAGAGGGTTCATCAACGGTGATCTCGGTGCATCCTGCTTCTACAAGCGCCTCGAGCTCTTTCCGCACCAAAGGAAGCAGTGCTTCGGTGATTTCAAAGCGGTCTTTGTATTCTTCATTTGGTAAGAGCCTTCCGCTGAGTGTATAGGGACCTGGCACACTGGTTTTAAGTACAAAACCTTCAGGAGCCAGTTTTTTTAATCTTTGGTATTCAGCAACGGCACCCAGACCATTAGGTGCGCTCAGGGTATCTACAATGCTGTGTTTTCCCCGCTGGTCGTGCGCAGCCGGGCCCCATTTCCGGGTTTCCGACTGGTTGGATTCGATACCATTAATGAAGCCGTAGAACGACAGGTTGAAGTCGAGCCGCGTCTGTTCACCATCCGTGATCACGTCCAACCCCGCGGTCACCTGGTCGTGTATGGCCGCAATGACGGCGTCATTGATCATTTCTTCAATGTCAGCAGGACCGAATTGATTTAGATTCTGACTGGCAAATTCGAGCCATCCGGGAAAAGGGTAGGAGCCTACAACGGTTGTTCTGATCGACATAAACGAATTTGAGGGGTAAATATATGACTCAAAATTTTTATAAGGGGATCTCAATGATAAAGCTGGTGCCTTCTCCTTCTTTACTCTCAACTTTCATGCTGCCGCCATGGCCTTTAGTGATGATGTTGTAACTGAGTGAAAGACCGAGGACGGTGCCCTCCCCGCTGGGTTTAGTGGTAAAGAAAGGTTGGAAGATCTTGTCGCAGTTCTTTTCAGGGCTGCCTTTTCCATTATCGCTCACCACAATTCGTATGTTTTCGCCGTGTGTAGTGGTTACCCTAACCGTTGGTTGATAAAGTGCCGTTTCCGTTTTTGATCTGTCATGCACCGCATAAAATGGGTTGTTGACGAGATTTAGGATCACCCGCCCGATGCCTGAGAAACTAACCACAAATAAGCAGTATGAACAGGACCAGGAAGGGTAAAGTGGTATATGCGAGAAATTTTTTTTCTCTCGGCGCATTTTTCCGGGGATCAGGAAATGAGTGGTGATCAGTAAGGGCGGCAATAAGGAAACAACGATGATAAGAGGTAATCTTTGTTAGTGAAAACAAACTTATTTGCTACTACAACAGCGAGGAAGATAAAGGAACATGCCTTGAGGACCTTATCCCATTTTGGTGCATGAAGGCTGGTCTGCAGATACTCGCGATAGAAATGAATGAAGAAAAAAATGATAGCTGGCTTAAGATATTGAACTGGCCTTCCAGGAAAGGGTATTCGCGCATCAGTGCATATATCAGGTCTATTGCATTTGCCGCAAGGAATAATAAGAAAAGGCCAAAATAAAGAAAGACCTTTTCATTTACCAGCTGATAGAATATAACATCGATCAGACCCATCATCACCACGTATGAGGAGAACAAAGACCATTTTTTACTCCATGGCAACTTTGAGCCTGTCCTGAAAGTATCAACCCTTCCGGAAGACCTGACCACAAATATGTCTGAATAATCTGCCCTGCCAAGGAGGCCAAGTTCTTTTTGCTGGTTTGACAGGTTGGAAACCTAGTAATAATAAAACCAATATATACGATGATGAAGCTTTTGGGTTTGCTTTTCACGAATTCCCTGTTTCATATGTCCGTTGAGAAGTTGTTGCCTTACCTCTTCCAATGTAAGTTTGCCCGATTGATCTTCCAGGTGAAGGAGGTTGCTGTCACTCAATTCATATCCAGGTAACTCGTCATCCAGTATCCGTACAACATCCGGAACTTTGGTCTGGCCGGTCAGAGCGAAACCTGCTATTGAAAAGATGAGCAGAAAGATAAACCTCAAAACCATAAATGATGTTATGGTAAAACGGGGAATGCGTATAGGCCCGATAATCTTCTCGCATGCTCATCATACGCGCTTTCGAATAATTCTGTAGCTTTTTGTACACCTACATGACACACCGCAGTGAGCACTTTCGGCGGCTGCCCTGCCTCGGTGAGCAATCTGGCCAGTTCTGCTTTGATGCAATTCACCGCCAGGATGCCGCCAACCGTGGAGCCCGGTGCCACGGGTGTTTCAAGGCCTTCGATCCTGACCATGGCATCGCCCGCTGGAGCGCCTGTGTCGATCACGAGATCAGCGAAATCACCCAGCTTTTTCCCATCGCTCCGCTTACTCACACTGGCCGCAGAATGATCAGCGGTGATCAGCGCTACTACTTTAATGCCCCGGAGCTGGAACTGTTCCGCCATTTCAACCGGTACCACATTGGTCCCACTGCTGGAGATCACCAGGGCAGAATCAACGCTGGAAAGCACAAAATTTCTGAGGATCCTCTCAGCCAGGCCACTTACATTTTCCAAAAACATCGCCTGACGCTGACCGTTAGCGCCCACCACATTGTTATGATAGGTTAGTGATAGTTCCACTATCGGGTTGAAGCCCGGAAAGGATCCATACCTCGGCCACATTTCTTCTACCATGATCCGGCTGTGTCCTGACCCGAACACGTGCACCATACGGCCCGCGAGTATGGTCTTGGCAAACCAGCTTGCCGCCGTTGCGATTTTTTCTTCCTGTTGCTGAATCCGCTCGAGGATATGGGCAGACTTGTCAAGGTATTGTTGAATGGGAGTCATCATGTATTTGTTGATTGCATTTTAGCGAAGTTGTATTGCTGAACAGGATTCATCGCATATTTTTTTGCTGCATCATCGCAAATCCCGCTGCGCCAATAGCTCCGGCAAGATCGCCATATGCGGCCTTCAAAATGTTGACCCTTTTGCCACCGGCACGCCATTCATAGGAGGCCAGGTATTGTTCCAGGGGATCAAACAATGCTTTTCCGGCTTCAGTGATCCCACCGCCAAGGATAACGGCTTCCGGCGATAGCACATTGGTAAGAGACGCGATACCTATGGCCAGCTGGCGGATCGAGTCCAGCCAGATCAACTGGGCGAAATGATCTCCTTTCAAGTAGTCTTCGATCAACTCGTGCGTAAATTGATACCGGCCCAGGCTTCGCTTGCTGATGGTGCAGTTGCCGATCGCATCTTCCAAACTTCCGGGCATACCACAGATATCCGGCTCGCCATTGTTGTCGAGCGACATATGTCCTATATGACCCGCCTTCTGATATGCGCCCTGGTAGATCTGTCCGTTGATCAGTAATGCCCCGCCAACGCCCGTTCCGAGGGTGATCATGATGGCATGTTGCAGGCCCATGGCTACGCCGAAATTTTTTTCTGCCGCCAGTGCCGCGATGGCATCGTTGGCTACCCAAACCCGTTGGAAAAACACGTCTGACCAGTCCAGGCCTTCCAGCCCTGCCAGTCTTCCCGGCATGTAGGCAATAGCGGTGTTCTGTTCGTCGGGTATACCGGGCGCAGAAATACCGATCAGATGTTCACCAGGATTGTTTTCTAAAAGCGATTCAACCGTATCAATGATCGTTTCTTTCCAGTTCTTATTTTCAATGGCATGGTACTGCTGGTCCATGATGATGCCATCCGCATCAACCACAACACCTTTGACCCGGGTACCACCCAGGTCAATTCCTATGGCAGTTGAAGTACTACTCATATTGTCCTTCAGTTACAGACCACCCGCCATCTACGGATATAGTCTGACCAGTAATAAAGGATGCATGGTCCGACAATAAGAATACCACTGCTCCATCAAGGTCGGCAGGTATCCCTACCCGCCCTCCGTCCAGGGGCTGCTTGGATCGCGTGAAGGAAAGAATGTCTTCATTGTTCAAGGCGCGTTGTGCCATCGGTGTTTCCACCAATGCCGGGGCGATTACATTCACCCGAACATTATGCGGGGCATAGTAGGATGCTATGGACCTGGAAAATCCGATGACGGCAGATTTCGCAGCAGCATAAGCATGGGTGGAGAAATACTTTGGCGACGGGGAGAATCCGAGTACGGACGACATATTCAGGATCACCCCTTTTTTATTTTCTTCCAGAAAATGTTGCAGGGCGGCCCTGTTTGAATACATCACCGAATCGAGGTTCCAATGCATGGTTTTCGTCCAGCCTTCATTGGTTAGGCTGTGAAGGGGGCCATCGCCAAACCTCCTGCCGCTTCCGCCCGCCACGTGGTACAGACCATCAAAGCATCCGAATCTTTTCACCGCTTCCTGGATAGCCATGCCAGCCGTTTGTTCCTGCATGGCATCGGCGCTGATCACGTATGCATTTGATCCCAGGATATCCTGGGCTTCTGCGGAATGCTGGGGATCTCTTCCCACAACAATCACACGGGCACCCTCTGCCACGCAAGCCTTTGCTGCCGAGAGCCCCAGACCGGTTGTGCCACCTATGATTACAATAACTTTCCCGGAGAGCCACTCTTTACCCATATGAAGAATAAGGTTGAAAATTACAATATTTTGTTACTATTTCAGGGCATAAGATGGGGGCAGGGGATTTGAAATTCAAAATCAGGGTATATTGCCCAAGATTAAAATGAATCAGAAACTTGATGAAGCTTTTCCCAATGATATGCTTTTGTGCGGCTCTGATGACCCTGTTTTCCTGTGACAGTATCCGGACGGAGAGGCAGAAACCCCAAAGAGTGCAGATCGTAAAGGAACCCGAGCAGCTCGAACCAACGGTAAGCAGGCAAATGTCTGACATACTTGATCTTGCCCTTGCCCAGCAGGGCAAGGCAGATGATATCAGACTCAACAGCGCTTCAAATATTGCATCCCTCTATAGAGGTAACCGCTATACCCGGATCTGGGGAGAAGACAAGCAATGGCGACCTGTAGCGGACAGTTTTTTTCAAATGATCAGTAATGCCGAACAGTACGGCCTTTTTCCTTCCGATTATCACTGGAAGTCCCTCAGCTTTATTTTCCAGAAACTGCAAGACTCCGCTTCAAAAAATGATGCCGCCTTATGGGCACGTGGAGAACTGATGCTGTCCGACGCTTATGCATCCTTCGCGAGACATCTTAGTAAAGGAAGATTGCCTAAGGATAGCGTGTCACTCAATCCCGACTCCCTTTTAACGCAAGCGTTTTATGATGGTATCTTCAGCCGAATGGCAGGCGGTGAACAGCCCCGGGTAATTCTTGAAGCGATGGAGCCCGTTCATCCCGGTTATCAGGCTATACGGGCCCAGCTGCCGGCTTTCCTTCAGGGGCTTGACCGCACAACGTACACCTACCTTGAATTCCCGGCAAAAGATTCACTCGCTTTTGTAAAGCAATTGCAGGCCCGGTTATTTGAAAACAAGTACATATCATTCAATACACGCATGCCTGATTCAATGGAGCTGTCAGCGGCAGTTAAGGCCGCCCAGCAACAAAGGGGGTTGAAAGTGGATGGCAAAGCAGGGCCTATTCTGGTGGCATCGCTCAACAATACGGGCCCGGAACAATTTAAACGGATAGCGATTAACCTTGACCGTTATAAACAGTTGCCGGACTCCATGCCTACATCCTTCATATGGGTAAATCTCCCTGCATTTAAGATGCAGGTCTGGGATTCGGGTATAGTGGTTCTTGAATCTAAAGTGATCGTTGGGCAACCCAAGACCCGAACGCCTGTGCTGAATAGTCAGGTTACTAATTTTGTCACTTACCCGCAGTGGACCGTTCCATACAGCATCATCTTTAAGGAAATGCTTCCCAGGATCCGGAAAAATATCGGTTATCTCGCTAAGGAGAACCTGATGGTGGTGGACCGAAATGATAGCGTGATCGATCCTACTACGATAGACTGGGGTAAACTGACTAAGACTAATTTTCCTTATCAGTTCAAACAAAGGCAGGGCGACGATAACTCGCTGGGGGTGATGAAATTCAATTTTCGGAACAAGTATGATGTATATCTCCATGATACCAATACCAGATCGATGTTCTCCAGATCCAGCCGCGCCCTCAGCCATGGATGCGTCCGCGTGCAGGAATGGGATAGCCTGGCTCGTTACCTGATCGCCAGGGATACCGCCAATACGCCTATTGATTCAGTTACCACCTGGCTGGGCAGACAGGAAAAGCATACCGTTGGCCTCCGGAAAAAAGTGCCCGTATACCTTCGATATTTCACCTGTGAGGCCTTAAAAGATGGTGGTATCCGTTTTTTTGAAGATATTTATGGAGACGATAAGGTATTGAGAATGAGGTACTTCGCTCAGAAGTAAGGATTATTAGGAGGTGTTTTAGATTTTTTGCCCGGTTTTTGCTGGATAGGGGCAGAGTTTCTGCCTTATACTATTATTTGACCCAAACTGTTCACATGAAAAGAATCTTACTTGTTTGTTTTTTGGCTCTTTCTGTTCAAACAGGGGCTATATCGCAGGATCAGGCCGTTAACACCCGGAATGGCAAACCAGCCAGGGTGCAATACGGAACGGCAAGTTTTTATGCAGATAAGTTTGAAGGCCAAAAAACCGCCAACGGGGAGATTTTTACCCAGAAGGGAATGACGGCCGCACATAATTCGCTACCGCTTGGGACCTGGATCAGGGTCACCAATTTGAGTAACAAGAAATCTGTACTGGTAAAGGTAAACGACCGCCTCCATCACCGTAACCCCCGACTGGTCGACCTCTCTAAATCTGCAGCAAAAAAACTGGGTTATACGGGCAAAGGCCTTTCCAAGGTGCGGGTAGACGTGATCGGCAAAAATCCAAATGCAGTAGCTCTAAAATAATTTTTTTAGGTCGGTTGGTACAGGTTAATTTTGCTTGCATTCAAAAAACCGACTGATATGAGAAAAGTTATACTCGGAATCCTGTTTTTGGCGCCGGCCCTGATAGGCTACAGCCAGGTCAAGAATCAATACAAGAAAGGAAAAGTCCTCGGTGTTCATTTTACATTGCATGATTTTGAAACCGCTGCAGACCTTAAGTCGATGGGTTTGAGTGAAGTATTAAAGGAGGGGGAATGGTCCTCCATCAGCAGGATGAATCCCGGTCTGGCTCTTTCTTATACAGAGGGCCTCACTGATAACATAGACATTATGGGGCGTTTGGGCGGTGCTGTATTGTCGTACCCCATTCCCGGTAAGCCTGCTCCTACCAACAATAAGTTTTACCTGGAAGCTGATGTCAGCGCTAATTTCAAATTACTTTCTGATCATTACTGGGTGTCGCCTTATATATCTGCCGGTTTGGGCTTATCGACCTGGGGTGGATATTTTGGCGCTTATACGCCACTGGGATTGGGTATGCAGGTAAATTTCTTTGATGAGACCTACCTGTTCCTCCAAGCACAATATCGTTTCCCGATCATTTCCGGTACAACATCAAACCATATTTTCTATGGAATAGGTCTGGCTGGAAATATTGGCAAGAAGAAAGAATTGCCACCACCGCCGCCTCCGCCGCCACCGGTTGTAACTGACAGGGATAATGATGGCATCATGGATCCTAATGATAAATGTCCTGATGTTCCTGGTGTGGCTAAATACGAAGGTTGTCCTGTCCCTGACTCTGACAAAGACGGTATCAACGATGAGAACGATAAGTGTCCGCAGGTGCCAGGGTTGGCTAAGTATCAGGGCTGTCCAATTCCGGATACTGACAACGATGGCATCAACGATGAGGAAGATAAGTGTCCTCAAGTTCCGGGTCTGGCCCGTTATCAGGGTTGTCCTATTCCCGACGGCGATGGTGATGGCATCAATGATGAAGAGGATAAATGTCCTACTATAGCTGGTATACCTGAGAATGGAGGTTGCCCTGCTATCAATTTCAAGGCGGAGAACGTTCAGTTTGTTACTGGTAGCGCAACGCTTACGGGTGGTGCAAAAGCCGAGCTGAATAAACTGGTTAAGATACTGAACGATGATTATCCAGGTATAAAGATCGCGATCGAGGGGCATACTGATAACACGGGTAAGCCGGCAACGAATACAGCATTATCTGAGAAGCGTGCTGGTTCTGTTAAGACGTACCTGGTGAGTAAGAAAGTTGCGGCGGACAGAATGACGGCAGTAGGTTTTGGTCCTGATCAGCCGGTTGCGGATAATGCAACTGCAGCAGGAAGGGCTAAGAACAGAAGGGTAACCTTTAAGGTAAGCCAGTAGGAAAACTTAAGTTAGTGATACATGAAGAGGCGTCCCGAGAGAGACGCCTCTTCTTGTATGTATTAGGTTCATAAATTATGGTAGTGACAGCGGGGTGGGTACACTTAGCCAATTAGCTAATGAGTGAATGAGCCAATTCTCATTATTCCCTGTTTTTCTTTCCAAACACCCTTTCCAGAAACTTCTTCTTTTTCTTAACGGTATCTTCGGATGGTTTTGGTGTTAAATCGGGTTTCATGACCGCTTTCGGTTCTTTTGCAGGTTGCGCGTCGTCGTCAACAACTTCCTTTGATTCTGCTGATGCTTGTTCTGATCCATCACTTACCGGAACGTCGATGAAATCAGAAGAATTGCCACCGCCAACGTTTTCTCCTTCGGCAGGGGGTGGCTGTTCACCGCCCGATAAAGCCTGATAGTCGTAAATGGCCTCATTCCGGAGGGTTTCAGGCACTGCAAATTTTGAGGCGGGATCAATATTCAGTGTTTTGTCTTTATACACTTCCTGGAAGAAATATCCGTAGGCAGGCATCGCCATCTGGGCACCGCCAGTAGTATAAAGAAGCTTAAGGAAGGGGTCATCTGCGCCTACCCAAACGCCTGCGATCAGCTGTGGCGTAAAACCTATGAACCAACCATCGGCATTATCATTTGTAGTGCCCGTTTTGCCAGCCATTTCGCTGGTGATGCCATAGGCGCTGCGTAATGCCCTTCCGGTTCCAAAATCTACCACGCCCTGCATCATTTTAGTCATCACATAAGCATCCGCTTCACTGATCACTTCTTCTCCTTTTGGTGAGAATGAAGCCAGCACATTGCCATTTCGGTCTTCGATCCTGGTGACGAAATAGGGTTTTACATTAAATCCGCGGCCCGGGAACATAGAGTAGGAGCGTACCATTTCGATGAGCGAAATATCTGCAGATCCCAATGCGATGGAAGGTACAACAGGGATTTTGCTCTCAATGCCGCATTGCTTGGCAAAATCGACAGTGCGTTGTACGCCCAACTGGTTGATCAGGAATACGGCCCCGGGGTTTTTTGAATAGGCCAGGCATATCGCCATTGGACCGCCACTGCCGGTGATCACTTTACCGCCCATATTGATCGGGCCGCCGGGAAGCTGTGTTTCCGGGGTGTACCCATTGGTAACACCAAGGGTGTACAGCAGGGGCTTGAATGTTGAGCCTACCTGCCGTTTTGTGTTGATGTTGACGTGGTCGAACTTGAATGTCTTATGATCGATCCCACCCACCCATGCTTTAACTTCCCCGTTGTAAGGATCAACTACCAGAAAGCCGGTTTGCAGCATCATCTTATGGTATTTGATAGAATCAAGGGGAGTCATAACCGTATCCTTCTCTCTTTTCTGGTTCCATGCAAATACTTTCATGGGAACTTTCTGTTTGAAGCTGGCTCTGATCTCATCTTCTGAAAGTTCATCTTCTTTAAGATTCTTCCAACGTTCGCTCTGCTTCATTGCGTTTTCAAGAACGCGTTTGCCTTCTTTTGATTCCCATACTGCGCCGCTTTTTATGTTAAACTGATTAGAGAAAACTTTCTGCAGATTCTTCATATGTCTGAATACTGCGATCTCTGCATATTCCTGCATACGCGGGTTGATGGTAGTGTATATCTTAAGGCCATCTTTATAAATTTCGTAAGGATTCCCCGTCTTGGGATTCTTATTTTCTTTACACCACTTCTTTACCTCATCCCTGAGCACGTCTCGGAAGTAAGGTCCAATACCGGCGTTCTCGTCCATCTTTTTGTACTTGAGGTCGATAGGCTTTACTTTGAGTTTCGCAGCTTCAGCCTCAGGCAGAAAATCATTTCTCACCATTTGATCGATCACGGTATTTCGCCTGTCGAGGGCAGCCTTTGGGTTTCTTCTCGGGTTGTACAGCGTGTTACCTTTTAGTAAACCAACAAGCACCGCAGATTCTTCGATATTCAACCGGGATGGCTCTTTCTGGAAATAGGTTTTCGCGGCATTTCGTATGCCGTAGATCTCATCTCCATAACTCACCATATTCAGATACAGGGAGGCGATCTCTTCTTTTGTAAAATTCCTTTCCAGTTTGATGGCGACGATCCATTCCTTGAACTTCTCAATAACGCGGATGGCTTTATTGTTGTTACCCTGGTTAAGAAGATTCTTGGCCAGCTGCTGGGTGATGGTGCTTGCTCCACCTTCGCTGCCCAGAAAGATCACGGCACGGGCCAGGCTTTTGATATCGATCCCCGAATGCTGGTAAAATCTTTCATCTTCCGTTGAGATCAGGGCATCGATCACGGTGGGGGAAATGTCGTTATACTTGACATTGGTTCTGTCTTTCAGGTAATACTTTCCCATCAGCGTGCCATCGGCAGCGTATATTTCTGAGGAAGACAGCATAGAAGGGTTCTCGAGCTCAGCAAGGGATGGGAGTTTCCCAAATACCCCGAGGTAAACTGCTATGAGAAAAAGCAGAAAAAGCCCCCAGCCCCAAAAAAGTATCTTCCAGAATAATCTAACGGCATTCGACATAGCATCCAGTTAATAGAGCAAATATGATTATTTCAGCGGAATGTTCTGCTGCAACAGGTCAAGGTATTGTTTCAGATCTTTCCTGGTTTTAAGCAATTCAAGATTTCCGGTACTGATGACAAAGAAAGAATACTTTTCCTTAGGCATCCACGGGAATATCTCGGAAGCGGCACTGTTTTTTGCGCGTGTCATATAGTCGTGCGCTTCCACAACGCCCTGGAAAGCAGCGATAGGGATCATTTTCCTTGTTTCATCAAAAGGTGTGGTGGCGGCGAGCTCAAGCAGTTTCGGAGTGAATTTCTCTCGGTTATAACGATTCAGGGCGTTACGTGCTTCATTGATATACACTACATCAACCTTTTCAAGCAGCAGAACAACCAGGTACTGGTCAGTGGGTACAAAACTGTAGCCATCTGCTTTTTTCTCCATGACGGGGATCTTAAAGCTTGATGAGTCCACTTTGGCCGACAGTGGTTGTGTAGCTGCGGATTTTACCTCTCCGGCTTTTACAGGTGTTGCTGACACTTTTTCTTTTGTTTTTGGTACTTCCGGAGCTACCAGGGCGGGTGTTTTAGGCGCGATTTTTTCAGTACCGATCGCCAGGGTCCCTGCCTTTTTCGTTTGCGCTTTTTCTGTATCCAGGCTCACTGTGAAACTATCTTCTTTGGCTCTTTCTATGTTTAGGTTTGCTAGATAGTTTTCAATTTCAGACCTCCGTTGGAGTACGTTGATCATATTACCCGCTTTTACGCTCATTGGAGATTTGGGATACAAGGCGATCAGTTTTTTCAGCGTGGTAATGGCTGTACTGTCCTCCCGTTGTTTAATATAATATATCGACTCGATGTATAGCAACTGAGGTGTCCAGAAGTTCTCCCCGTAACTGCTGTCGGCTTTCTTTTTTTCCGCCAGAGCCGTGTTGAAGTCACCTTCAATAAAGCTGTTGTATATATTTTCGTATTTTTTTGTGGCGGCTGTTGTCAGCGCCTTATTTTCTGCATCCGCTTTTTTAGGATCGTTGATCATTCTCAGGAACTTGCTCTGGGAATAATTTTTTGCCATGTAGTCTTTATAAAAATTTGCCCGTTCAGCGTTTCCGTTCTTCTGGTGGCAATAGATCAAACCAAACAAGGCCTCCTCTGTATAAGGTGATTGCGGGAAGCGGCTTAGAAGTTCTTCGTTATTGGTGATCAGTGATGGGCAGTCCCCGGTTTGTTCACGATAGATCTTTCCCAGCTGATGCAGTCCGAGCGCAATGGAATCGTTCGATGCCTGTACCATTTCCGGTGTCAGGGGGATGTTGGCAGACAGTGCTTCTGTAGTAAGCTCTGCCGGCATCGTTTTACTATTGGGAGTTACTGTTGTATTGACGGGCACGATCTCTGTTCTGGCAGGAGGTTGGAGTGCCTGGGCCTGCTGGGAAAGGGCGGAAGAGCGCCTCCAGTTATCAACGTTGGGCCGGTTGCCCCAAGCCGATTTAAAATCCCTGGCACCCCTTGATTTCATCGATGAATTATAGAAATACCAATCGCCCTTTCCGCTGTTGTTGGCAAACAGGTCCGCTGCCTGATCTTGCCTTGTGGGGTCTATCACTGAACTGGTGCCACCCATGAAGGATCCCTGGTTTGCAGCTTCTTCTTTGAGGCCTTTTTCTTTTCTTAGTTTTCGGACAAGGTTTTTCACATATGCTACCCGTTCCTGTTCAGGCATGGACGCTATGCGCAGGAGACTGTCTTCCACACGAATGGTTTCATAAATACGAGTGATATCTGCCAGTAATTTTTTCCGATCCTGTATCCGGTCTGGCTCCGTTATTGCCGGATCATTGAGATCGATACTGTCGTACCCCATGGCAGCAACTTTATATTTTCGCTGATCGAAAGCGAGGTCGGATAATTCCAGGTAGGCCTTGTTCTTGAATTCAGGATCATTGGGGCTGTTCAGTGCTGCCAGCTTCAGGTAATTCATAGCGGGGTCGAATTGGTCCCTGGAGATTTCCATTTGGGCGGCAGCATAGAAAATGATGTGTTTGTACTCTTCATATTTATACTTCTTCACCATTTTCATCAGCTCATTGATATTGCTTTGGATCCGTTTGTCTTCATCATCGCCGGAGATCAACCTGATCCTGCTGATACGTGCGTATGCTTCCATGATGGGGTCGGTGGTGTGGGTGATCACTTTATCGTACCATTCATCTGCTTCAGCAGGTTTCTTATTGATTTCGCTGAGTTGGGCCAAAAGGTATTCCCAGCGTGCTTTTTCCTGTATGTCTTCCGCATTGTCGAGGGCCAATTCAAGGAAATGGGCTGCACTGTCGTATGCTCCCTGTGTGTAATGGAGATACGCTTCTATCTCTTTCAGTTCAGGTTCCAGTCTTTTAGGAAAATTGGCGTCACGGCGTAGTGTTTCGATCATACTCCCGGCTTCTCCGTAATTGCCCTTCTCTATGAAGGTTCTGGCCAACCAGAGCAGCGATTCATTCCTGGCGGGGGTATGGCCAAGGGTTTTATTAACGATGTTCTTCTTTTCTTGGGTGGAAATGGTATATACATTACCGGTTTCATTGTTGTTGCTGCCGATGTATTTGACGTTTCCTATCTCGTCTTTTTTGCGGGGTTGAAACGCAAAGTTTACATACTGGAAAGTGATGGCGGCCGAATCAAAATTCTTTTTGTAGAAATAGGCCTGGCCCATCATCAGATACAGGTCGTCTACCCAGTCGTTCCTGAGATCATGCAAAAGAATAGCGTCGTTGCATTTCATCAAAACGGAGTCCAGGTCTTTATCCTGCGAAGCAGTACCGTCCAGCGAATAATTGTAAAAGGGGATCAGCGTAGCAAAATTGTCCTTAAAACCGCTGCGGGCATTGAAGAGGATATCGTTGATCTTTCGTTCAGCATTGAAATAGAAGTTATACCGCGTATTGAGGTTTTGTCCGGCTTTTTTTACCGGATTCAACGGCTTGTCCGTGGGTTTTTCAGATGCCAGAACCCTATTTTCATATTTCTTGGGCTTGTCTAACTTTACGGCTGCGCCAGGCTGTGCAAACGACAGCATGGGGAATAGGATGGAGAAAAGCAGGACATGCCAGCCCGATCTGGATTTTTTGCTCACGATCAACGAAAGAATGATTTAGCGTAAAATTAAATTCGAATCGGCTGATTTTGTTGGTGTTGTGTGTTAAATATAACGATCGGGGGAAAAGAATAGTATTATTTGGCCCGTCAAA
Source organism: Chitinophagaceae bacterium (assembly GCA_040404005.1). GTDB lineage: Bacteria > Bacteroidota > Bacteroidia > Chitinophagales > Chitinophagaceae > Pollutibacter. The sequence continues at coordinate 12,849 of JBBAJO010000016.1, read as the reverse complement.
TATAGGCAAATACCCCGCCAACAATAAATTACCTTATTTTGCCGTATAAGTATACCAGGGAATGGCGAAACTGATCGATACGAAAGCTACCTTAAGGCGGTTGAGGAACAGGTATAGGCTGGTGGTCATGAACGACGACACCTATGAGGAGGTAGCCACATTCAAGTTGAACAGGTTGAGTGTTTATACCGCCTTGTGTACGGTATTTGTGGTATTGGTAGGGCTTACGGTTGCGTTGATCGTATTCACGCCACTGAAGTACTATATACCGGGTTATGGCGACCAGGCTGAGCGGAGGCTGATGATGGATATGAAGATCAGAGCGGATTCATTGGAGCAGCAGATCAGGTACAGGGAAGCCTACTGGGATAATGTTAAAAAAGTTTTAAGCGGGGAGGTGCCGGGAAAATCCGATACATCCACACTTTCTATACCCAACCTGGAGAGATCCACTGACTGAAATATTCAATCTTATGTTTTCAAAAAATTCAAAAACGGACCAGGACAAAGTCGTTCCTTCAGGAAATAGCCTGATCGGAACAGGAACAACTATTACGGGTGATATTGTGAGCAGCGGTGACGTACGGATAGACGGGGTGCTGAAAGGCAACATCCTTGGTAGTGCAAAGATCCTTATTGGAAAGGATGGCCAGGTAGAGGGGGATATTGAAGGCCTGAATGCTGATATAATGGGGAAGGTTCATGGTAAAATAGTAGTGAAAGAGTTGCTTAACCTTCGTGCGAGTGCGGTCATCAAAGGAGATATCAGGGCTGGTAAATTGCAGATCGAGCCCACTGTTGTTTTCAATGGCCAGTGCCAGATGGGCGAAGCCAGTGTAGTGGAGATGGCCAAGGACGATTTCAAGCATTCCATTGCCAAATAAAAAGGACGATCCGGAAAACAGAAAAATTTTGCTCCAATATACCGGGATGGCTACTCAGTTCCTGGGCGCGATCGGCGTTGCCGTTTTTCTTGGATTTAAAGCTGATGAATGGCTTAACTGGAAGATGCCCGTATGGGTTTGGGTATTACCTTTGCTCGTGATTACGTGGATGATCTATGGGGTCGTCCGGAACAGTTCAAAAAAATAGATTATGCTGAAAGGGTCACCAGCCCGTCCGATCGTTCTGTTATTTTTGGTGTTGAATGCCCTGGTAGTTGTTTTCCGTCGCTCCTTGACCAGTGAAGGTTTTTTTATTGACCTGCTGATCATTGGTAATATCGTATTGTTCGGCATGACCATGTTGTCGTTTTACCTTTTGCATAAGGGCTTGAAAGCTACCACCACACCTGCCTTCCTTCGTTCTGTCTACGGAAGTTTTATGATCAAGTTTTTCATCGTTCTGGTTGCCGTATTTGGATACGCTTTTTGGAACAAAGGAAATTTGAATAAACACAGTTTGTTTACCCTGATGTTTCTTTACCTGGTTTATACTTTTCTGGAAATGAAGACACTGATGAAACTGAGCAGGAAAGTGAATTCAAATGGCTAAACAGCAGGCGCCTCTTGAAGCACTTAAACAGTTCCTTCCTGAAGGCACTTTCGAGTTGGTCTCGGCCTACCTGCACACCCACAAGATCCATCTAACGGTGACGCGGGAGCGAAGTTCTATTTTAGGCGACTATCGCAATGCAGTAGATGGCAAGAACCACAGGATCTCCGTAAACGGAAACCTTAACCCGTATGCTTTTCTCTACACCCTGATCCACGAAATAGCTCATTTACTGGTGTTCGACCGCTTTGGCCACAGGGTAGCGTCCCATGGAAAAGAATGGAAGCATCTTTTTTCGCAGCTGCTTAAAGAGTTTTTAGGGGAAGATGTTTTTCCTGCAGACATACGTAGTGCCATTGCGGTATCTCTGAACAATCCGGCGGCCAGCAGTTGCGCCGAGGATCATCTGCTGCGTGCATTTCGGAATTACGATAAAAATAGGAAGGACATGCTTTTTGTTGAGGAAATTGAACAAGGCGGCTTGTTTTCCCTTAAAGACGGGCGGGTTTTTAAAAGAGGTCCCAAGGTCAGAAAAAGATTTAAATGTGTTGAAGTGGCAAGCGGCAGGGAATATCTCTTCAGCCCGGTTTATGAAGTTAAGAAGCTTGTTTGAGGGTATGCCGTCAGTAGATGGCTGCCTTGCTGAGTGAGTTTGATCGTTTATTCTGATTTGTTGCGACGATCAGATCGTTTTAAGCATCCATCGTTCACAGCCGAAATGGCCTGTATTGCCCATCGGGCCATCCAGGTATTGGAATCCGAAAGTTTCATAGACGGTAAGCGCTTTTGTCAGCTCGGGCATCGACTCCAGATACACTTTCTCAAACCCAAATCGTTTTGCTGAAAGAAGGCACTCACCGATCAGTTTTTTACCGAGGCCAATACCGCGGACATCGGGAAGCAAGTACATTTTTACCAGCTCGCAGGTATCCGGAGGTAATCCATCTGAGGGGAAAATCCCGCCACCACCGACGATTTTGTTATCAAAAACCGCCACATTGTACATGGCTCCGGGAACATTGAAAAGGTCAGACAAATGGTCAGTGGTTGGGTCGTAATAAACAGTACCAGGATGATTGGCGCCAAATTCAGCCAACGTATCCCTGATCACTTTCGCGATGGCTGCATTGTCGCGCGGTTCTATCGGCCTGATATGAACATCAGAAAGAAGCAACTCCATTTGTGAAATTAAAAAAAAGGGGCCAATACCCCTCGTCAGAAGTATGGGGTAGAAAAAATTTATTGCGCTGAAAAAACGATGGTTCCAAAGAAGGTAGTACCATTGTATACCTGGGTTCCGGAGATCTTAAGGCTGGTTGCCGTCAATTCTTTGATGGTCAGGGTTTCAGCGGGCTTGCTTGCGTCATCGATAACGATCTTATTCTCATTGTCTGTTAGCTGCCAGGTGCCAGTGGTGACCACATCCGGGTCTGCCGGGGAGCACTTTGTTGCGCCTTGAACAACGGTAAAAGTTCCATCGGCTTTGAATTGCCAGATGTTATCCTTATTGCAGGCTTCGAAAAAGGTATTGAATACACTTACTTCTGGTATTCCGACCTGGGCTGCAAGCAAATCTGTTTGTTTCCAGTTCCTTGCGATCAGTGCGGACTTGGAGGCCGGTGTTGACTTGGTGTCATCCTTGCTGCAGGACGAAAAAAGAAGGAACAGCGTCAATAGGGTCAGCCCTGTCGATCTCGTTATGTTGGTATTCATAAGTTTGATATGGAATGATCTGGTATAACGGCATATAGCGGGCATTTATTGTCCAATTTGATTGGAAAAAGTTGAATTTGGGCTGGCGGGCATCATTTGTTGCGGATCAGCGTTGCTACTATTGTTGTTTCTTTCCGCGGCCACAAAAATGCGAATTAGGAACATTATTCAGGGATTGATCGGCATAAATAAAAAACGGTGCATCATCGATGCCCCGTTATTTTATAACTTACATCATTTAAGCAACAGATTTTCTTACCAGTTCAGCTGCTTCTGACAGCAGGATCGCACTCTGTACTTTTAGGCCGCTTTCGTCTATCAGTTTTTTAGCTTCTTCTGCGTTTGTGCCCTGTAGGCGGACGATAATGGGAATGCTGATATTGCCCAGATTTTTATAGGCATCAATAACGCCCTGCGCAACCCTGTCGCACCTCACAATGCCGCCAAATATGTTGATCAAAATAGCTTTTACGTTGGGATCCTTCATGATGATCTTAAATCCTGCTTCAACGGTCTGCGCATTCGCAGTACCACCTACGTCGAGGAAGTTAGCGGGATCACCACCGCTGAGTTTAATCATGTCCATGGTGGCCATAGCGAGCCCGGCTCCATTCACCATGCAACCCACATTGCCATCCAGTTTTACAAAATTCAGGTTGTATTTGCCGGCTTCCACTTCAGTAGGATCCTCCTCATTAACATCACGTAAGGAAGCTACATCAGCATGGCGCATCAGAGAGTTGTCGTCAATATTCATTTTGCAGTCTACTGCCACGATCTTGTTGTCTGCCGCTTTAAAGAGCGGGTTGATTTCGAGCATTGAGCAATCTAGACCTACATAAGCATTGTAAAGACTGGTGACGAACTTTACCATGCTCTTGAAGGCTTCGCCTTCGAGCTTCAGGTTGAACGCGATCTTGCGTGCCTGAAATGGCAGCAGGCCACCTCCGGGGTGAACCCATTCGCGATATATTTTTTCCGGGGTGTCATGTGCCACGTCTTCGATATTCATGCCGCCTTCGGTGCTGTACATGATCACGTTCTGGCCGGTAGCCCTGTCTAGCAGGATTGAGAGGTAAAATTCTTTTCGCTCAGAAATGCCGTCATAATACATATCCTGTGCAACCAGGATCTTATTAACCACCTTACCAGCGGGTCCGGTTTGCAGCGTTACCAGCGTGCCGCCGAGGAGTTTCTTTGCAATATCAATGGCATCCTCTGTATTCTTGGCTACTTTAACGCCGTTAATACCATTTTCCTTAATGGTTCCCTTACCCCTGCCACCCGCATGGATCTGGGCTTTGATAACAGCAAAATTGCTTCCATACTGTGTTTTGATCTGGCGATAAGCCTCTTCAGCTTCATGCACGGTTGAGCATGCAAATCCTTCCTGTACGGTCACATTATATTTCTTCAGTAATTCCTTAGCCTGATACTCGTGAAGATTCATAAATAAAATTGATGATTTAGGCGAAGATAAATAAAACGGGCCTATTCTCCCTGCACTTAACGGATGATCGTGATATAGCCCGCGAGTTTAGGGAAACCTTCCAGTTTCAGGTCGATGGCATAGTAGTAAGTACCTGCCGGAAGTGGTCTTCCGTTTCTTGTGCCATCCCAGGGTTTGGAGTAACCCACATCCCTGTGCATCAGCTGACCCGCCGCGCTATACACTTCGGTTATACAGCCTTCAAAAGATCTTAGCTGGTCAACTTGCCAGACATCGTTATAACCATCTCCGTTGGGCGTAAAGGTGTTGGGGATCTTCTTGAAGTCGAACACGTTGACTTCCACTTCATCAAAGGCTGTATTGTTACAGCCCGAATGGGAAGTGGCTGTTAGCCGGAAGCGCATATCTGAAGGTGGGCTCACCAGCGGGTTGAGCAGGGTAGGGTCGTTCATGTGTGTGGAAGGCGTCCATATATAGGTGACGTCGCTTCCAGACACGGTTCCTTTCAGTTCCACTGAGTTGCCGCTAAGGATTTTCAGATCGGGGCCCGCATTGGCTTTCGCCATTTTGTAAACATTCACCATGACGCTTCCTGTGTCCGTACAGCCCACCGGGTTTGATACGGTGGCGAAGTATCGGGTAGAAGCACTGACCCTGACAGTGGGGTTGTAAACAGTATCGTTGCTTAGTCCGGTGGCCGGCGTCCACCTGATCCCTGATCCGCCGGAGGCTGTCAGGGTTATGGGGAATCCTTCACAAACGGCTTGTGGTGCAGGCATTACAATTACTACATTTTGGAGCACCTGGATATTGACCGTGTCACTATCGGAGCAACCATCAGCGTTGGTAGCCTTTACCACGTATGGGCCGGCCTGGTTGTAGCTGATGTTGGGAAGCGATGGACTTTGCGAAGCAGAAGCGAACCCGTTGGGCCCTGTCCATGCATAGTTAAGTCCTCCTGAAGCGGTGAGCGACACATGGGACTGGTTGCAGGCTTTTAAATCGGGGGAAGCGATGACCCGTACTTCCGGGCTAACTTTAACCGAAATGGGCTGGGAAGCGATCCGGCAGGCAGGGAGGTTGATATTATTGCCATCGGCGATCAGAACGCGGTACAAGAAAAGCCCTGTAGTGGTGACCGGCCTGGTATAGGTATCGGAAGTAGCGCCCGGAATGTTCTGCCAGTTGTTTCCATTATCGGCACTGCTCTGCCATTGCAGCCTGGGATTCTGATAAAGCACGGAATAGGTCGTCTTCAGCATGAAAGGCCTTATGTCTGGCGCACAGATCGTGGTGTCCCTATTCGAAAAACCGTCGATACCTGCGTCTATTTTCGGTCCGCAGGGCCTGAACATGATGTCGTCCAAAGCCAGGTCATTTCCGCAGCCCCCGGGAGCATTATTGGTGATGCGAATGATCACTGTAGATACATTGGCGGGTGTTGTCAGGAAAGTGCCGTATTGTACCCACTCCGGCCCGCTCTGTACAGAAATTTTTCCTGTGTTATAGGAGACCAGCGTAGTTCCGGAAGTCGTTTCAATGGTAAATGTGAGATCGGGGTCTATTGGGTTGCCGCCGCAGGAACTTTGTTTGATCACATTCATGATATAGGCCGAAAATTCGTAGGTGGTACCACCACACAGTGAAGACACCGTATCTACATAAAAGACGCCTGGTGTGTATGAAGCGTTGACGAGCATGAAATATCCATTATTGTCGGCCATGGTATGGTCCTGCGGAACATTGTGCCAGGTTGAGCTAAAACAGGAATTGGTTGTAGTAACGATGGTGTAGCTTCCATCTGAAGGGCAAGGCTGCCCCACGTAGTTGTAATTTGTTTTTCCCGGAGTGAGGGCCGGACCTTGCGTGGAGCCTCCTCCAAAGGTGATCAGGGCAACGGGATCACCTAAACTGCCCGAACAGAGCTGGGATTTGGCGATCGTGGAACATAAAATACCCACCATCACAATCAAAAGAGAACGCATAAATCAAATATACACAATGGTTGAGAGCAATTATCTTTGCGGTTCAACTCAAACTATATGCCGTTGATCCCCCGGATAGAGGAAACCGTAAGATATATTCAAAGCGTCTGCAAACATACTCCGGAAGTGGGAGTGATCCTGGGCAGTGGTCTTGGAAATTTCAGCAAGGAGATCGAAGTGGACATAGAGATCCCGTATACCGATATCCCGCATTTTCCGGTATCAACCGTAAAGGGACACCAGGGAAAGCTGGTGTTTGGAATGATGGAAGGGAAGATGATCGTGGCCATGGCCGGTAGATTTCATTTTTACGAAGGCTATTCTACCGACGAAGTGGTATTCCCGATTCGGGTGATGAAATTTCTCGGGATCCGGTTATTGATGATCTCCAATGCAGCCGGTGGAGTAAACCCATCTTATCATGTGGGCGACCTGATGATCATCCGCGACCATATCAGTTTTGCCACTCCCAACCCGCTGATTGGAAAAAATATCGACGAACTGGGACCCCGTTTCCCCGATATGAGCGAACCTTACAAAAAATCATATATCAGAACGGCCCGGGAAGTGGCCAAAGCCAAGGGCATTGCGGTTCATGAAGGGGTTTATTTTGCCGCGACAGGTCCTACGTTTGAGACCCGTGCAGAATACCTCATGATCCACCACATGGGTGGCGATGCGGTGGGTATGAGTACGGTGCAGGAGTGTATCATTGCCAATCATATGGGACTTCCCGTTTTTGCCATGAGCGTGATCACGGATATGGGGATCAGGGAAGAAGAAAATGTAATCACGCACGAAGAGGTACTGGAAGCGGCAAAAGCTGCGGAACCCAAATTGACCGAGATCTTCCGCGGTATCATAGCCGCCTTGTGAATGATCATTTTATTAAGTCTATGCCCGTTCCATTCAACTAATTTCGCAGCTTCATGCCGTTGAAAAAATCTACATGGTTGGTCGTCGCCCTCATCTTTACGGGGCTCGCTGCGCGGGCGCAGAATCCACTGATGAACCGGATACCAAGGGGCGGCGGCGGTGGCCAGGGTGGGGGCAGTGACTCTATCCAGTTTGAAAAACGGAATTTTGCTGACGATTCGGTCACTATTCGTTTCCGTTACCTGGATACGGCCCGTTTTTACCCCATTGATTCCTCGATACGCGATTACTTTGACAAAGTGCCGCTTTCTGCAGAACACGTTCACCTGGGTAATAATGGTACGGCCACCCGGTCTCTTTTGTTTACACCATATCTGAAAGCGGGGTGGGATGCAGGGTTCCATGCACTGGATGTGTATGCATTCAAATTGGATGATACCCGGTTCATGACCACCAACAAGCCATTTACCAGGCTCACCTACCTGATCGGCAGCCAGTCTGAACAGCATATCGGGATACTGCATACCCAGAATATTACGCCCGACTGGAATGCAGGGTTGGAATACCGGCTGATCAACGCGCCCGGTTTCTACAATTCCCAAAACACCAATCACAAAAATTTCAGGTTCAACTCAAACTATACATCAAAGGGCAGGAGGTACAATGCATTTCTGGTGGTGATCAGCAACAGCCTGCAGTCGTCTGAGAATGGCGGCATCGCCAGCGATACATTCCTCATGAACAAAAACCCAGTATATAACAACCTTTATAATATTCCCACCAACCTCGCAAAAGTGCCAAGCGTAACAAGGAACTTTTTCAACGTAGCGTTGAATACCGGTAATAAGTATACGAACACCACATTCCTGCTCAGGCAACAGTATGATTTTGGGAGGAAAGACTCCACGGTGACAGACTCTACTGTGATCAGATTTTTCCTTCCCCGGTTAAGGCTGGAACACACGCTCAATTATACCGGTTCCAAATTCATGTTTCTTGATGTGCAGGCGTTGAACGACAGTGATTTTTTTAAGCAGCATTACGGGCTCACCAATATCCCGGATACGGTTTTGTATGAGGACCGGTGGAGAATGCTTTCGAACGACTTTTCCATTGTCCAGTTTCCGGATGCCAGCAATCCGCTTCAGTTCCTTAAAGTGGGCGCCACCATTGAGAACATCAGTGGCCGCTTTAGTGCCGGGAAGGATGATTTCCTGAATCTGAGGCTTCATGGGGAGTACCGGAACAGGACCAAAAACCGTAAGTGGGACATGTTGCTTTATGGAGAATTCTTTGCCTTAGGAAGATCACTAGGTAACTATGATTTTCGGGCCAGCCTGAAATCTTACCTCGGAAAACGCTGGGGCTACCTTGAAGTGGGAGGTCGGAATGTTAATCGCGATCCTTCATACTTGTATCAGCGGCCAACCAGTTTCCCCATCCAGTTCAAGGCGGGTTTGAACGACGAGAATACTTTCCATCTGTTTGGCTCCGTGGTCAATCCCGCATTCAGGTTAAAACTGAGCGCCGACTATTTTTTGATGGGCAACTATGTATACCTCAGCGAGTTTTATAAAGTCAACCAGAGTTCTACCATATTTAACCTGCTGAGGGTAGGGATGAACAAAGAGCTGCGACTGAAGAAAAACTGGAAATGGTATCTCGACCTGTATTTCCAAACGGTAACGGGAAGCCCGCCCCTGAACGTGCCGCTTGTGTATATCCGAAACCGCTTTGCCTATGAGGGGAGTGTTTTTCGCAATCTGGTGCTGTCGACAGGATTTGACATCCGGTATCATACGCCCTATAAATCAGTCAATTATTCACCTTTACTGGGTCAGTTTTTCTTCCAGGACCAGGAATCTATAGTGATCAGACCGGATATCGCTGCTTATGTAAATTTCAGGATCCGGAACTTCACGGGCTTCACCCGCCTCGAAAATCTTAACACTTTGACTTTTAAAAATGGCTTTGGATTCAAAAATAACAACGTGGAAACACCGTTATATGCTTACCCAGGTCTGTTATTCAGGATGGGCGTGGTTTGGGATCTGGTAAATTGACGAAACCAATAAATTAACGGTTTCGTTCTTGCAATTGCCTCAATTGTTACCTAATTTTGCATATCGATGATGAAAAGATTCGTTGCCATATTGTTAGCCCTGATCTATATTACCACTACCAGTGGCATAGTGATCAGTACACATTATTGCATGGGGGAAGTGTCCGATGTTGCCCTTTGGCAGAAGGACGCTGACACTTGTGGCACTTGTGGAATGGACAATGAGGGTTGTTGCCACGATGATCAGGACGTTATCAAACTCACAGATAACCATCATTTTTCTCAAATATCATCAGAAGTACCTTCTTTTGAGCCATCATTATTTACCCACACGTCTGCAGAGCAAAGGTTTATTGCCTTGCGTGAGAAGTCTGCAAGGATCAATAATCACTCGCCGCCTCTCAGTTGCTCCAGGAATACCCTGTACTGCGTCTACAGAATTTGATTTAGGGATGTTCTTATGAACGGATCCGTTTTTTATTTACATCAAAAATCAAATCATGAAATCGAATATCATTTTAAGCATCATTGCCCTTTTCCTGTTCAATGCAGTATCAGCCCAGAAAAAAGAAACCGTAAAAGTTTGGGGTAATTGTGGCATGTGCCAGAAAACAATCGAAACTGCCGCCAAATCTGCAGGAGCTTCCGAAGCACAGTGGAATACTGAATCAAAAGTATTGACCGTTGCTTACAAAGCAAAAAAGACAGACCTCACTAAGATAGAGCAGGCGATCGCCGCATCCGGGTACGACACCCAGAATTTCACCGCGCCAGATGCCGCTTACAATGCCCTGCATGGCTGTTGCCAGTACGATCGCAAGGCTGCAGGAAAAACTGCTGACAAAATGGAATGCTGCAGTAATGGAAAATGCGATAAGGAGCATGGCGAGTGTGCCAATTGCGAGAAATGCAAAGCAGGTAATTGCGCAGACTGTTGTAAAGACGGCACCTGCACTGCGGGCAAAGACTGTTGCAAGAAAGCTAAATAATTTACTTATTTGAATTCAGTGGGGTGGCGTTATGCGCCACCCCTTAATATATTTTATGATGAAGAGAATTCTCATGATAGTAGTGGTAAGCGTCTTGGCATTTTCTGCCGATGCTCAGATTAATTCGGCGAAACTGCAGGCCAGCGGGCTTACCTGCGCCATGTGTGCCCGCGCTGTATATAAGAACCTGGAAGCCCTTCCGTTCGTAGAAAAGATAGATACAGACCTCAACGGATCTTCCTTTCTGCTTGATTTCAAAGGGGAGACAAGTGTTGATATAGACGCCATCAGAAAGAAAGTAGAGGATGCCGGCTTCAGTGTAGCGGCACTTGATCTCACTGGTTCATTCCAGGAGGTTACCGTGAAACCGGACCAGCACCTGATATATGGCGGCAGCTTTTTCCATTTTGTAGGTGTGAAGGAACAGACCATCCGGGGCGATAAAACTTTTCGTGTGATCGATAAGCATTTTACTTCGGCAAAGGAGCATAAAAAATTCCAGGGGATGACTTCTATGGAATGCTTCAAGACGGGTCTTGCTGCTGGTTGCTGTAAGAAGAACGGTGATGAGCAGGTTTCCATGATCTATCATGTAACGCTTTAACCATGAGGTTTTTATTTACTTTACTGGGGCTCGCATGGCTGGTCAGCGCAGGAGCACAGGAGTTATATGTATTTTCTGAACCGGCTTCAAATATGCCGGCCCGGGCTGCTGGTTTGAAGTATGCTGCAAAACTGTTGGATGGTGACCGTGGAACAACAGAACAAAGGCATATGATTGAAATGCAACTCGGGCTTAGTAAGAAATGGATGACCCATGTCAGTACTTCCTTTTCGGATATGTACAGCACCGGGGTCAGGTGGGAATCCGCAAGGATCTATACCAAGTACAGGTTCATTTCCATTGACGATGTTCACCGTCATTTCCGGGCCGCGGCATTCGGAGAATTGTCGTATAGTGTAAACGACCCGATGTATGATGAGCTTTCGCTGGAGGGCGACCAGAGTGGTATCAGGACGGGGTTGATACTGACCCAACTGTTGCACAAACTGGCAATCTCATCCACATTGTCGTATACTGCCTCGCTGCAGAACAGGATCAATCACATGGGTATCCATAGCTACAATTATAACGCTTTCAACTACAGTCTTTCCGCAGGCTATCTCCTGTTTCCCAGAAAGTATAACGGATATGGGCAGACGAACCTTAACCTCTACCTGGAAATGCTGGGGAGCCGGGCGCTCGACAACCAAGCCGCTTTTCTTGATCTGGCTCCCGCCGTGCAATTTATTTTTTCAAGCAATACCAAGTTGAATCTGGGCTACCGGTTTCAGGTCTCCGGGGACATGGTCAGGATGGCTGAAAGCAGTTTTCATATCAGTATAGAGCGTACCTTTCTGAATGCGCTGAAAAGAAAAAGCTCATGATCCCTGCATTGAATTATATTAAGATGATGGCCAGATGGGTCAGGCGTTTTTTCAGGAAGGACTGTTGCGCCTGACAGAACCCCAGGCGGTTTTTCTTTCTTCAGCCCTTACGGGCCTTTCGGTTGCGCTCTACTTCCGGTATAAACACTGACCCAAATTTTTAGATCTTGAAAATATTTACTATGTTTGCCTAACATTAAATTTAGACAAGTCTAAAAATATGTTTAGGGTAGTCTTTTTAATATGGGTTGTTGAGGTATTCTGTATCGCCGGGTTTTCTCAGTCAAAGGCGTTGCGGGATACAGTGCCAGTACCTAAAAAGGTTGATACGGTGCTGGTGCAAAACCCCAGGCCTGCGAACTACATGAATACCTCTGTGCCTGGCGATACTTTGCAGGTTCCAGAAACAGGTGATACCGTGCAAGTGCCGGGAGGAGACATCTCCCGAAGGTTAACACCCGTTGATACCATGCCGCAGTTTATCAATCCGGATATGGACGAGATCGTCATATCAGGCACATTGAAGCCGATGCGAAGATTGGAGAGTCCTGTTGCGGTAGAAGTGTACTCATCCCAGTTTCTGAAGAAGAACCCTGTACCCAGTATTTTCGAGGCCCTTCAAATGGTGAATGGCGTGCGGCCCCAGTTGAGCTGCAACGTTTGCAATACCGGCGATATCCATATCAATGGATTGGACGGTCCTTACACCATGGTTACCATCGATGGCATGCCCATCGTCAGCGGGCTTTCGACGGTGTATGGATTGTTTGGCATTCCTAACCAGATGATCGAGCGGGTCGAGATCGTAAAAGGTCCTGCTTCAGGGCTATATGGCTCAGAAGCGGTGGGTGG
>JBBAJO010000015.1:0-87389 GCA_040404005.1 Chitinophagaceae bacterium | reverse complement strand
GCTATTTGCCTGGCGATGACATAACCGTAGAAACCATCCAGAAATCCCCGTTTGAGTATATAGCTGGAGAAAAATGCCTAGGCGGGACTGACCAAGAGTTTAAAGAGGTTCGACCTTTTGCCGTTCTCGTAATACGCTGAAGCGGAAATGGTACTGTATTTGTTGGTCACCTGGATGTGCTCATCAATACTGTAGAATGAGTAGTGCAGGATGTCCCCGTGGAGATGGACGATGGTTGCCCCTGGTACCACTTCCATTTTTTCATGGATCCGCATACGTTGCCATCTTGCCTTGCCCTTCTTGACCAGACGCAGTTTGGTATCAGGATACCAGTGGCCATGGTGGATCCAGGCGTCACAATACCATGTTTTGCGGTTCATGGTATAGCCTACGGCCGGGAAACCTTTTTCCTTTTGTTCCCGGATGGATGCGTAGAGTTCAGGGCTCAGGGCTTCGTCTGCGTCGAGCGACAAAACCACATCGTGCGTAGCGCGGTCAAGTGCAAGATTCTTCTGTTCGCTATAACCGAGAAAGGTCTGTTCTATAAACGTAACGCCGTATGCCAGACAGATCTCCCTGGTGCCGTCAGTAGAAAGGGAGTCCACCACCACGATCTCATCAGCCAGGCCCTGGATGGAGTCCAGGCAACGGGCAATATTTTTTTGTTCGTTGAAAGTGATGATGCAAACCGAGAGCCTGGTAGACATAGTTGCGGTGAAGTTATAGGAAATCGTAAAAAATTGTATCATTACAGCCATGACGAATTTCATCCCCATATTTCCTTTGTCGCTGGTGGTTTACCCCGGGGAAGACCTGAATCTGCACATCTTCGAACCCCGGTACAAGCAGCTGATCAGGGATTGTAAGGCTCAAGGCAAGCCATTCGGCATACCCGCCGTTGTGAAGAACAAGGTCAAGGAACTCGGTACCCTGGTGGAAGTTGCTGAAGTGGTGAAAGTGGAAGACAACGGGGAAATGGATATTAGGACCAAAGGCGTAAAGGTGTTTCGGATCCTGGAGACTATCCAGGAGGTGCCCGAGAAACTCTATAGCGGCGCCATTGTGAACTATCTGGCGCATGATGATAAAGGAAACCAGGAGCTGATGCAAAAAGTGGTGGCCGGCATCCGCCAACTGCATGTGCTGCTCCATGTGAACAAGTCGTTCCCCAAACCCGATGAACTGCTCAACAGTTATGACGTGGCCCACCATGTTGGATTTTCCCCTGAGGAAGAATTTGAATTGTTGGGACTCCCTATGGAATTGCAACGCCAGGAATATATCAGGAGACATCTTACCAAAGTGATCCCCGTAGTGATGGAGATGGAAAGCCTCAAAGAAAAGATCAAACTGAACGGGCATTTCAAGAACCTCTCGGGTTTCCAATTTGATCTTTAGGCTGACCGCTTTTTATTACTTTTACTACCTCATGATCACCCTTTGTTTAGATTACGGCAATACCCGACGCAAACTCGCGGTATTCAAAAACGAGATAATGCTTGCAGTGGAAACGCTGGAATCCGGTAATGCCACTGAGATCGGGCAGATGATAGAAAAATACAAGCCCCAACGTAGCATCCTTTCTTCCGTTGTGGAACATGATCCCGGGATCGAAGAGGTCCTGGCAGCGTCAACCTCTTTTCATATGCTATCCCATCTTTCTACATTCCCCTTCACCGTTCCCGTTGGCAAGCCCGAAACCATGGGGGCAGACCGGATCGCGCTGGCGGCGGCCGTGGTGAAATTTCATCCCGGTAAGAATAACCTCGTGGTTGGTCTGGGTACGGCAGTCACCTATAATTTCATCAATAAATACAACGAATTCCTCGGCGGCGGCATTTCCCCGGGCATGGAAATGAGATTCAGGGCGCTTCAAGATTATACGGCAAAACTGCCGCTGGTTAAAAAAGACTGGAATTTTCCGCTCATCGGCTACGATACCCGCACCAATATACTCTCCGGTGTGATCCTCGGCATGGCTAAGGAAATTGACGGAACCATCGACGCCTACCAGGAAAGGTACGGGAACTTTAACGCGGTGTTAACCGGGGGTGATAGTACATATTTCGCCCTACACCTTAAAAACCCGATATTTGCCGACCCTGATTTTTTATATAAGGGTCTCTATGCGATCAGTGAGTACAACAACTAACTTGAGAAAATATTCTTTTTTATTGATAATCAGTGCTTTATGCAGCTTTACGGCGCTGGCACAGGAAAATTCTCCCTATTCCAGGATCGGAATAGGAGACGTTATCCCTACCCAGAATGTGTTGAACAGGGCCATGGGAGGTCTTTCTTTAGCTTATTGGGACCTGCAATCCATCAATTTTTCAAACCCCGCTTCCTATTCCAGGCTCAAATTGACCACGTTTGACGTGGGTCTGGAGTACGACAGCAGAAGGATCCGCTCCGGTGGTGAAAATCCAAAAAGTTACCGGTCAGCATACCTGATTCCTACATATCTGAACATCGGCTTTCCTTTAAGTAAGAAAAAAAACTGGGGCATGACTGTAGGTTTGAAACCCGTGACCAGGATCAGTTATGATATCGTCACTGGTACAAGGCTCCAGGGCATTGACTCTGTTGTTTATCAATATTCCGGCAACGGGGGCAGTTATCAATCTTATCTCGGCCTGGGATATGGTACAAAGAAATTCTCCATCGGGGTAAATGCCGGATATATGTTCGGCAATAAGAACTACGTTTCCAAACTGGTTTTCATCAACGACACCGTGAATTATCAGAAAGCGCGGTACACTGACTCTACCAACTACGGCGGGTTTTTTGTGAAGGCGGGCATACAGTACAATTTTGTTTTGTCGGGCGATTTGAACCTTCGGTTCGGCGCTACCTACGGACTCGAGAACAAGATGGATGCAAAAAGGGATATCTCCAGGGAAACCTATGAGCCCGGTTTAAGAGGCGATATCATTCTCGACAGTGTATATCGAACTAAACGACAAAAGGGTGAGATCACTCTGCCGGCGAGCTTCGGTGTATCCTTCATGCTGGATAAGATCGATAAGTGGATGGTCGGCATCGAATTCAACAACACGCAGTGGAGCCAGTACAGGTACTATGGAGAACGCGACGCCCTGAAAGATAATTGGACGATACGTGTAGGGGGGCAGTTCGTTCCCGGGATAACTTCAAAGAATTACTGGAGCAGGGTAGCATACCGGGCAGGTTTTTATTTTGGCCCCGATCAAATTGATATCGGCTCGGAATTGAACAGCTGGGCCTTTACCTTTGGAGCGGGCCTGCCCATCAGGAGAAATTTCTACACCAATCAATATACCACGGTGAACACCACTGTTGAGATCGGCGCACGTGGTAATAAATCCAGCTTGGTTCGGGAAAACCTGTTCCGTGTTTCATTTGGATTTAACCTGAGTGATATTTGGTTCAACAAACGTGAGTACCGATAATCATGAAGGCCGGGTATACGATAGATATTTTCTCATTTGTCGCCCTGGTTTTCTTTTTGGTGTCCTGCGTAAACAATGAGGACGATGTGAAGAAGCTTGCAAGCAAGAGGCTTGGCGTGGATGAAGGCAGGAACATTGAGGCCTTTATGAGTTCTACGGGGAAGATGAAGGCCCGGCTTCGCGCTCCGCTGATGCTTCGCTATCAGGATACCTCGTCCAAAGTCGTTTTTCCAAACACTATGCACGTTGATTTCTACAATGATTCCACGATGATCGAAAGTCAGCTCGACGCGAATTATGGTGAGTATTTTGAGATGAGAAACAAAGTATTCCTGAAAGACAGCGTAAGGGTTTTCAATAACACGGGTGATACCCTCTATTGCCAGGAATTGTGGTGGGATCAAAGCACCCAGCATTTCTATACGGACAAGCCGGTAAGGGTACACCGGCCGGATATGATCATGAACGGGGTAGGCCTCTCCGCGCCCCAGGATTTCAAATTTTTTGAAATGTATCAGATCAGCAATTCAACACTAAGGGTAAAGCAGTAATTTCGGTTTCAATTTTCATTTATGGAGTACAGGTACATGGGCCGCACCGGTCTGCAGTTAAGTGTGTTGTCGTTCGGCAGCTGGGTTAGTTTTCATAAGCAAATCGATGACAGCGGCGCCGATAAGCTGATGGGCATGGCCTATGATGCAGGTATCAATTTCTTTGATAACGCAGAAGCCTACGCGGGAGGAGAAAGTGAATTGATGATGGGCAGGGTATTAAAGAAGAAGCATTGGGAAAGGAGTTCTTATGTATTGTCGTCTAAAGCCTATTTTGGACTGCGTGGGAAAGGCAATAAACCCAACCAGGCAGGGCTTAGCAGGAAACATCTTTCTGAAGCCTGCCATGATGCGATGCGAAGGATGCAGGTGGATTACCTGGACTTGTATTACTGCCACCGTCCTGATCTGAATGTACCCATCGAAGAAGTGGTTTGGACCATGCATAACCTGATCCAGCAGGGTAAGGTGCTTTATTGGGGAACCTCGCAGTGGAGCGGAGCTGAGATCATGGAAGCACATCGGGTTGCACAACAGTACGGCCTGATCGGGCCAGTAGTAGAGCAGCCACAGTACAATATGTTCTGGCGTACACGGATGGAGCAGGACTATCTTCCTGTGTTTAAAAATGTGGGTTTGGGAACCACCATCTGGAGCCCGTTGGCTTCCGGATTCCTGACGGGTAAGTATCTGGAAGGAATACCGGAAGGTTCGAGGATGAGTTACGATACTTTCGGATGGCTCCGCGACAGATGGATCACGCAGGATAATATTGACAAGCTGCGTAAACTGATGGCTCTTTCTGGTGAAATCGGCGTGTCTATGGCTTCGCTGGCCGTTGCCTGGACCATCGCAAATCCCCATGTTACTTCAACCATACTGGGTGCAACACGCGAAGAGCAACTGGCAGAAAATCTCAAGGCCTTGGACGTGGTAAAGTTGCTGACTCCCGAAGTTCATGCCCGCATTGAAGAAATACTACAGAACAAGCCTTCATTTGACCTTTCATAGCTGCTTATATGGCGGATTTATGTACATTAGTTACCCGGTTATAACCCCGGTAATCTATGGATCTCAAAAACAGAACAGCGTTCATCACCGGTGCCAGCAGGGGTATCGGCAGGGCAATAGCACTTCGTCTGGCTAAAGAAGGAGTAAACATCGTGATCGCAGCTAAATCCACTGAAGAGAATCCCAAACTCGGCGGCACCATCTTCTCCGTAGCAGAAGAAGTGGCCGCGCTCGGGGGCAAGGCACTTCCTGTTGCCTGCGATATCAGACATGAAGATCAGGTGATGGCTGCTGTCACCCAGGCGGAAGCAGCATTCGGCGGGATTGATATCCTGATCAATAATGCTTCCGCGATCTCGTTAACGCCAACCGAGCAGACTGAAGCCAAGCGTTATGATCTCATGCATGACATTAATGTGCGCGGTACGTTTTTCGTTAGCAAATGCTGCATTCCTTATTTAAAGAAGGGGACCAATCCACACATCCTCAATCTTTCTCCACCCCTTAATATGGATAAGAAATGGTTTGCAGGACATCTTGCCTATACCATGAGTAAATACAACATGAGCATGATCGCATATGGACTCTCCGGGGAGCTCAAAAAATACAAGATCGCAGCCAATGCGCTATGGCCGCGGACCACGATTGCTACAGCAGCCGTACAGAATTTGTTGGGCGGCGAAGCGCTGATGAAAATGAGCCGCACGCCAGAGATCATCGCGGATGCTGTTTACTATATACTTACTAAGCCCTCCGACGAATGCACGGGCAATTTTTTTATTGATGAAGAGGTACTTGCTAAAGAAGGCATCACGGATCTTGGCCATTACTCTGTTGTGCCGGGCGCCCATTTATATACAGATCTGTTTCTGTAAACAACCACTATGGACAGACGCGAGTTCCTTTTAAATACTGCCGGCACTTTATCTGTTGCCGTTGCAGGATCTGCGTTCGATGTGGCAGGCTCAGGTCCTCATGCCATTCCCTATGCATCTCCACGGGTGCCCAAATTTGATCTGGATGAGATCACTGTAGAAGAGCTTCAGCAAAAGATGCAGCATGGTGAGCTCAGTTCAAGAGCGATCACGAAAAGATACCTGAGCCGGATCGCTGCGCTCGACAAAAAAGGACCTGCTGTCAATGCGGTTATTGAGATCAATCCTGATGCGCTGGCCATTGCCGCGGCTATGGATGAAGAACGAAAGGCAGGAAAGATCAGAGGGCCGCTTCATGGCATACCCATATTGATCAAGGATAACATCGATAGTGGCGACCGGATGATGACTACGGCAGGGGCACTTGCTTTGGAAGGTAATATTGCTTTGAAAGATGCTTTTATTGTAGCCAGACTTCGTGAAGCAGGGGCTGTACTGCTTGGTAAAACCAATTTGAGCGAGTGGGCCAATTTCAGGTCCACCCGGTCCAGCAGCGGTTGGAGCAGCAGGGGTGGGCAAACCAAAAATCCAAATGTGCTGAACAGGAATCCCAGTGGCTCCAGTTCAGGAACAGCTGCAGCCGTGTCGGCCAATTTCTGTGCTGTTTCCATAGGTACGGAAACAAACGGCTCTATCATTTCACCATCTTCCTATTGTGGGGTGGTAGGCCTTAAGCCAACAGTGGGTTTGTGGAGCCGCAGTGGAATCATACCCATTTCTGCAACACAGGATACCGCCGGGCCGATGACGCGCACCGTGAAGGACGCAGCGATCTTACTTGGCGCCCTTACCGGGGAAGATAAAGCCGATCCTGTTACTGCCGCCAGCAAGGGAAAGGCGCACAGTGACTATACTGTATTTTGTAAGAAGGATGGACTGAAAGGAAAGCGCATTGGTATTGAGAAAAGTTACCTGCAGGGCCACGAAGGCGTGGTGGATTGTTATAAAGAAGCGATCGAGGTGTTGAAGAGCCAGGGGGCTGAAGTGGTAGAAATCGAATTGCTGAAGCTTACAAGGCCCATAGGTTCTAATTCGGTTTTGTATTACGAGTTCAAAGACGGGGTGAATAAATATCTCGCGGGCGCAAATGCAAGAGTGAAAACGCTTGCTGAGGTCATTGCTTTCAATAAAGCCAATGAAGCGCGTGCGATGCCATTTTTCAAACAGGAGATCCTCGAAATGAGTGAGGCCAAGGGTAATCTTACTGAGAAAGAATATATCGATGATCTGGCAAAAGTAACCGGTACGCGAAAGATCATTGATGATATGATAAGCGCAAATAAGTTGAATGCCATCTGCTCGCCCAGCAGTGGCCCGGCCAGTTGTATCGATCTCGTTAATGGCAGCTATTCGTCCGGATTTTCTTTTTCATCACCTGCTGCCTGGGCGGGCTATCCCCATATCACGGTGCCGATGGGATATATCAGCGATCTGCCCATTGGATTCTCATTCATCGCGGGCGCATGGCAGGAGGCGGAGATCATCGCTATGGCTTATGCATACGAACAGGCCAGCAACAAGAGAAGGGTACCGCAATTCAAGTTGCCAGTGTTTTAACACAACCCTGTAATCCCTACTATGACAAGAACATGTAGTGTATATGGTAGATCGATCATTGCCTGGGTCTGCTTCACCTTTTTGTTTTTGACCGATCTACAGGCGCAGTCGGACAGCGCCAGGAAACGTTTTTCTTTTTCCGGTTATCTTGAAGGGTACTACAGTTATGATTTTGCGCGCCCTGAAGACAAACTAAAGCCCTCCTGTTTCTATTCTTTCAACCGGCACAATGAGCCCAATATCAACCTCGCCTTACTAAAAGGCAGTTATCAGTCGCCCGCATTTCGCATGAACGCAGCATTCATGGCAGGCACCTACAGCAGGTATAATCTGGCTGCGGAGCCAGGTCTGTTGCAGCATATTTTTGAACTTAACGCAGGCGTTAAGATCGGTCGCAAGAACCTTTGGCTGGATGCCGGTGTGCTGCCTTCACACATTGGGCTGGAAGGTGCGATCGGGAAAGACTTCTGGAGCCTGACCAGGAGCCTTATGGCGGATAACTCTCCTTATGTTGAAACGGGGATGAAGTTGGGGTTCGACAGCGACAACGGCAGATGGTATGTTGCCCTGCTTCTGCTGAACGGGTGGCAGCGCATTAAGACGTTGGAAGGGAATACATTGCCTTCTTTTGGTCACCAGCTTCAGTTTAAGCCCAATGCAAAAATCCTTATTAATAGCAGTTCATTTATTGGGACAGACAAGCCGGACAGTATAAGGAAGATGCGGTACTTCCACGATCTGTACGCCATTTTTCAGGTAAACGGGAAAATCAGCCTGCAGGCAGCGTTTGATATCGGTATGGAACAGAAGCAGAAAGGCAGTGGCAGTTATCACGTATGGCACACTATGCTGGCAGGTTTGCAATATAAGTGGACCGGCAAGATCAGGACCTCTGTGAGATTGGAGTACTACCAAGACAAAGCCGGAGTCATTGTGAGCAGCGAAACAGGCTTGCCTTTTTCAGTGTGGGGAGTAAGCGCCAACGCCGATTTCCAGATTTTACGGAATTTGTTGTGGCGCCTTGAGCTTAGGGGTCTTTCCGGAAGGGAAGGAGTGTTTTTGAAACAGGGGTTTGCCGTTCAATCTAATTCTGCCATAACAACCTCACTCGCATTTCATTTCTAAAGAATAATTGCATACCTTTTTTCAATGAAAGGTTTCAATCTAATCTTATTATTCGCTTTTCTCGCCCTCGGTTCCATTGCACAGGACGCCCATGCTGACCTCGCCAAAAAGTTTATCAGTTCCCTGAACCAGGCGCAGAAGGCCAAGGCATTTTATGCCTTCGAGAGCGAAGAACGATACACGTGGAATTTTGTTCCAAAACAGGATCGTAAAGGGATCTGGCTGAAAGATCTTTCGGATGAACAAAAAAAGATCGGCTTTGATCTGCTGCGACACTGGGTCAGTAAAAAAGCGTTTGATCAAACAGAGGGGATCATGGCTCTTGAAGATGTGTTGAGGGTGATTGAAAAAAGGGATAGCGACTGGCCAAGGAGTCCGGGTAATTATTGTTTCATATTTTTTGGCGAACCTTCTGAGGAGCACCCCTGGGGCTGGCGCTTTGAAGGCCATCACGTGTCGTATAATTTCTCCAGTTACCGCAACCGCATACAGTCTGGCCTCCCCTCATTCATGGGTACCAACCCAGGTAAGTTTGAGCAAAAGGGAAAAACCATTGAGGTGTTGAAAGAAGAGTGTGAAGCTGGTTTCAGGTTGGTGAATGCGCTAGGTCCCGAGCAGCTGAAGAAGGCGGTGATCATGGATACGGCCATTGACCATGTGGGGATCTGGAATTCGCGTAAGGCACTTGCATACGAGCCTGCCGGTATCCGATTCGGGGACCTGAATAAAAAGCAGCAACAGCTTTTCAGGGAGCTCCTGAATATCTACCTGAGCAGGTATGATGGTGTTTATGCAAAAGACCTGTTGAAGGAGATTGAAGATGCCGGAATGGATAAGATGCTTTTTGCCTGGGGCGGCTATACCAAACAAGAGCCGGGGCGTGTCTACTACTATCGGATAGATGGTCCTACGATGTTGATCGAGCTGGAAAACACGCAGAACAACGCCAATCATGTGCACACCATTATGCGCGATAAACTGCATGATTTCGGTGGCGACGAGTTACTGCAGCATTATAAAACCTCCCATGGCGGGAAATAGTTATGGATTCAGGGTTTGAACTTTTTCAATTGCTTCATCACAGGCAGGTCGCCGAAGAAATGGGTAAGATACTGGATCAGGAAGGCATTCCATATGAGATCATTCAAACGAGAAAATATTTCGATCCCAGTTTTGCTTTCAACAAAGTGGACCCGGAGGTCAACCTGCGGTTGAAGTCCGCTGATTTTACCCGCGCCCGGGGAGTACTTGAAGCCTACTATATGAAAATGGTCGAGAATACGGAACCGGATTATTACCTGTTCAAGTTTACCGATATGGAACTTTTTGACATCATCAGTAAACCGGAGGAATGGGGTGTTTTTGATCATGTACTGGCAAGGAATATCATTAAGGAAAGAGGGTATTGACAGGAAGCCATTGAAAACCTGTAAAAAAAGAAAGCTTAGTCCACTTCTGTGAAATTGATGTTGTGCTGGCGGAGGAAGTCTTTAATGGGATCGAGGTGCACACAGATCCCAACATGAAGGAAAGGGTGATTGGCGATGTTAGCCTTTTTCATCCATGACTATTTCATGATCCTTCATATCAAATCCCAGGTGAAGGTGCCTGGTAGCGAATTGCATGCCGTAGATCCTTCCTTCTTTATCGAACAACGGACCGCCACTCTGGCCTCTTAAACCCGGGGTACTCATCTCAATGCCCGTTACGCCTACTCCCTGGTCTGCAACAAATCGGGTAACAATACCGTCTATTGGAAAGATGGGTGAATTTTGAATGCCTCCGGTTGTCCATTCAATATCATCCGTTGTTGCATTATGCTGGAAATTAGAAAACTCCGGGAATGGGAATCCCAGACGGCATAGCATGTTACCCTGGCGAATGTGACGACTTTTCCCTAAAAACTTTGCGTGGGAAGCATAATGTATAGCATTAAAGCCCTTGAAAACTAAGATCGCCAGATCGAGTGTAGGGTGGATATGGCAAACGATTTCATTGATGGAGTCAAAGCTGTTCATGAAGTTGTGCTTCATCTGAACCGATGCTTCCGGGTTGTAATGATATTTTATTTCCAGGCCCTTTAAGCTCGCCTTGTACTTGCCATCTTTAGGGAGCTTTTCCAAATCCTGTTTAAAATGCTGATAGTTTTTGTTGATGTTATCTGCGTTGAGGATTGCCTGAGCCACGTGTTTGCAGGTGATGGCCACCCCTTCATCATTTACGAAAAAAAATGTGGCACTGCCTGGTGAAATAATTCCGCCATAGCTGCGGATGATGGTATGCATTGGCCTGGTAAACCTGGATACTTCTTCAATTGCGTTTTCAAACATCCCGATTTTTTTGAAGTTCCCGAGCAGGTGGTTAGGGGGCTTAGGAAAGAATTAAGTACATCAGGGACTTATTATTGTCCAGAGATATCATAGAAGGCATAGCCTCTTTGCTGAAAATCAGATACTGCTGTGCGGGCTGAATAGGCTTTCAGGGTGCCGGCAGGGAATACAGAGATGTCCAGGCCCCTGAAACCAAGTGTTTGGCCACAGACTACAAACCGGACATTCTTTTCTTTTAATGCCTGAATAAGGGCAAGATTAGGATTGTTTATCTTGAAGCGATTATTGTACATGTCGTTATTCAAAAAGCTCGCAGCGGCAGGTCCGTGAAATACTACCACGGCATCAATTTTATCTTTTGGGACTCCAGCGGCAACATGCAGATTCAGGATGCGTATCACCTCTTCTATGCCTTCGTTTACTGTTCCTTTTTCAGCTTCCATATTGTCCTGGTGCAGATCGAACACGATTTTTGAGACCCCTTTATGTTCAAATGGCAGTGTAGGGTTTTCAACAGGCATCACACCCGTATTTGTACTTCCCTTTATCAATGGGTAGATCAATTTGCTCTCATTTGCTTTCAGAGCCGCTGCCCGGGGTGATTGGGCGAAAGCGCCGACCGCCAGGATGGAACTAAACAAAAAAAGAAATAAATGCTGGATTGTTTTAAGCAAAGACATACACGTTATTTAGGGTAAATTAATTTTTTTTCGGCAGTTTAAACCGTCTTATTTAGGGGCCCTCGTCCATAATACCAGCCGATTGTGGCCCCCACGATCGCGGACACAACAGCGGACGCCAGTACGTCTGGCAAAACAATACTCAATTGGAGCAAATCATACTGAGCATACATCATCAGGTTGGATCCCAGCGTCACTAGCGCGGAAATGGTCGCAGCGAGAATCGCTCCAGATGCAGGGGTTTTGACGTTGGCCTTGTATAAAATGTAGGCGTGCAGGAAACCGAATACAAGATTTCCTCCGATCAGGGCCCAGAACACCATATTTTCAGATGATCGGGCTACCTGGAGATTGTTGGTATGAGAACTAAAATAATCCATGAGGAGAATTCCCCAAACCAACCATCCCAGGAAGAAATTAATTACACCGCCAAGAAGGCCTGCTACAAAGAGTTTTGCTGTATCCATATTTGCGTTTTTAAGGTGAATGAAGGCTTTTATAAGGTATGAAGATTTATTCAAAACTCCTACAAAATCTTCCTCACCTACCTTAGCGCGCTGACATCATCCAGTACCCACACGCCCCGGCCATAAGTGGAGATCACTACGTTAAGGTCCCGGGGATGAACGAAGAGGTCGCTGACGGAGACACTTACCGGTAAGTTGGCCTGCAGGGATTGCCAGTTTCGGCCATGATCCCGACTAACATACACGCCCATGTCGGTTCCACAGAACAAAAGCTTTGGATCTTTTGGATCTTCCCTGATCACATTGACTGGTGCAGCAGGAAGATTATTTGCGATGGATTTCCACGTGTGTCCATAGTCGTTACTCCGGTATATGTGCGGTTTAATATTGTCCTCCCGCCGATCACTCAGCGTAATAAACACCGTGGGCGTGTTATACTTTGATGCAATAATTCTCGACACGTGCACATTTGCCGGTAGTCCTTTCGTGATTTCCTTCCACTCCCCGCCATCATTCATGCTGACCCAGACCCTGCCATCATCTGTTCCGGTATATAGTATTCCTTTTTGAAGCGGCGATTCCGCAATAGCGGTGATGGCCTGGTGGTTGATGGCGTAGGGTGTTTTCCCCATACGATCTTTGTTATTGTAGCTCATGTCGCCGCTGATGCGTTTCCAGGTATTACCCTGGTCAGTACTTTTGAACAGGTATTGAAAGCCATGGTAAATGGTTTTGTTGTCGTGGGGCGAGAGCAGGGTATATGCTAACCATTCGCCACGATGTTGTTCCTCATCATTAGCTTTATTAGGAAAGATGCTTTTTTCTTCGACAGAGTCTTGATATCCAGGGAATAGTTTGCTCCGTTGAAGTCTTCCATAGAAAGTGCTGGAATAGATCAGGTCGGGATCCTGCGGGTCTACCTCGTGAATCGAGCCTTCGCCTCCGGGGCTGTTAGACCAATTGAGGATGGTGCTGTCTTTCACACCATATGTGTTTAATACGGAACCCATGTGGCTGAAATGATCCTGTACAGAGCCCATCACATTGTAGGGCGATTTCATATCGTACGTAACGTTATAGAACTGGGCTGCAGGGATCACGTCAAAGAAATTATTCCAATTGCGGCCACTGTCTGATGATGTCACCACACCGCCATCATTACCATTGATCAGGTATGACGGGTCTTTAGGATCGATCCAAAGCGCATGATGATCGCTGTGGGTGCGTTCGCTTGTTTTATCTGCCCGCATGATGTTGAATGTTCTTCCACCGTCGATGCTTCTGGCTAATGGTACTCCAAGGATATAAACATGGTTTTCGTTGGTGGGGTCTACCCGTATCTGGCCAAATACCCAGCCATAGGTGCCGGCAAACCTTTCCAGTTTTTTCTCGTTAGCGCTGGTGTGTGCAAAATGATCTCCTGCATCTGTGCTTTTCCATACCTGGACGCCAGTAGGGACTATTTGTATAGGCCTGCCATAGGCGTCCAGCTCATTTTCTTTAGGTTCTCTTAAAGGGGTGTGGTTATCTACCAGTGCGTAGAGCACATTGGGGTCGCTCTGTGAAAGCGCAATGCCAACACGACCAGTATATGTGGTGTTGGGCAAGCCGTTAGTGAGTTTATTCCATGTGGTGCCACCGTCGGTTGTTTTCCAGATAAAATCATTTTCTGCGGGTGTGGGATCGCTCCAACGCAAACGGATCCTGTTCCAACTTGAGGCGTACATGATCCTGGGATCTGTCGGATGCATGACCAGATCGATGATGCCGTTAGGATCTTCTGGTATCAGTCTATTCCATGATCTCCCCCCATTCCGTGTGACATAAAGGCCCCGGTCTTTACTGTGGCTCCATTCGTTGCCAGAGGCGGCTACATAGACGATGTTCGGGTCTTTGGGGTGAATGATTACTCGAGAAATGGTGCCGGAGCCGGCAAGTCCGCCATGCGCCCAGGTTTTGCCCCCGTCTCTTGATTTGTATAC
Organism: Chitinophagaceae bacterium; assembly: GCA_040404005.1. GTDB lineage: Bacteria > Bacteroidota > Bacteroidia > Chitinophagales > Chitinophagaceae > Pollutibacter. The sequence continues at coordinate 73,320 of JBBAJO010000015.1, read as the reverse complement.
GCCCATCCCCGGTAGTGATGCGCGAAAAATATTTGACTCACCTGTGCCTACATAAATGATTTGCTGATTGGAGGGCGCAACAGCAAATGCCCCGATGCTTTGGGTTCCTTCTTTATCAAATAATGAGGCCCATGTTTTCCCGGCATCTTCAGTTTTCCAGAAACCACTGGTGGCGAAGGAAGCCCAGATGATGTTTTTATTACCAGAAACGCCCAATACTTCAGTGCATCTTCCCGATATGATATCAGGACCAGTGAGCCGCCATGTCAAGTTTCGAAACGGCGACCTGGCCAGGGAATTCTTTTGTTTTTTAAATGCCTGTACTCTTTCCTTGCCGGTGGAAGCTCTGTCCTGGGCCGGCAGTTGCAGAAAAAAAAGGAGCAGGATCGGGATCAGGACAAAGGAGTGCTTCATTCATCAGAATCTTAAGTGGTTAAATTTAAAGAAAGATTAAATTGGGTCATGAGATACCTGATCTTAATATTATTGTTTCCCACGTTGTTGTATGGCCAGAAGCGCAAAGCCATTGCCGATCCTGTTGCTAAAAATAAAACGGCCGCCGCCGCTGAGATCCAGAATCAGTATGATCATTACAAAGGGATCGCGCTGAAGATATGGGACTATGCGGAAGTGGGCTACAAGGAAGTGAAAAGTTCCGCCTTGTTACAGGGCGAGTTGCAGGCCAACGGATTCAAGGTAGAATCGGGAGTCGCAGACATACCAACCGCATTTGTGGCGAGTTATGGCAGCGGCGAGCCCGTGATCGGAATTTTAGCCGAGTATGATGCCCTTCCCGGCATCATGCAGGATGCTGTTCCCGAACGCAAGGTTGCAGCCGGAAAGAATGCGGGGCATGCCTGCGGGCATCACTTGTTCGGCACGGCATCCGTTGCGGCGGCTGTTGCCGTAAAGAAACAGATGGAGGCGAATGGCTGGAAAGGTACGGTCAGGGTATTCGGCTGTCCTGCTGAAGAAGGGGGAAGTGGCAAGGTATACCTGACGCGCGCGGGATTATTTAAAGACGTGGATGTGGCATTGCATTGGCACCCGGACGATTACAATTCGGTTGAGTTCAATGTCAATATTGCGAATAAGTCGGCCAAGTTCAGATTCTATGGAGTGTCGTCCCACGCATCGATGTCGCCCGAAAAAGGCAGATCGGCCCTGGACGGCGTGGAAGCGATGAACATGATGGTGAACATGATGCGCGAACATATTCCTTCAGATGCGAGGATTCATTATGTGATCACCAATGGTGGCAAAGCGCCGAATGTAGTGCCTGATTTTGCAGAGGTGTACTATTATGTCCGGCATCAGAACAAAGATGAGGTGATCAGTTTGTTCAACAGGGTGACGAATGCAGCAGAAGGCGCGGCGCTGGGCACCGGTACCACCATGAAATATGAGGTCATCGGCGGCACGCACGACCTGCTTTTGCTGGATACGCTGAACGTAGCGATGCAACGCGAGGTGGAAAGGGTAGGCGGTGTAATGTTGTCGTCCCAGGATTTGGAGTTCGGCAAAAAAATCCAGGCCAGTTTTGAAAACGCCCCAGACATCATGGCATCTTCCAAAGTGCTTCCGCTCATGAAGGGCATTGAGCCGCCCGGATCTTCGGATGTGGGGGATGTAAGTTATAACGTGCCCACTGTGGGCTTAAGAGCAGCTACCTGGATCCCGGGAACACCCACGCACAGCTGGCAGGCAGTGGCCTGCGGGGGTACTGATATCGGGATTAAGGGGCTGATGGTGGCAGCGAAGGGGCTGAGTAATATGGCTATAGAGTTATTGCATAATCCGAACCTGATCGCAGCGGCAAAGAAGGAGCTGTTGCAGAAAAAGGGGAACTATCAGTACAAGGCCTTGCTGGGCGACAGGCCGCCGGCGTTGAATTATCGTGATTAGGGTTGTAACGGAATAATTGAAATGAAACCTGGCTGCCAATGCCATCCGGGATTTTCTGTCAAAAATCAGCCAATCAGCCAATCCGCCAATTCACATATCTCCCGCTTCCTGTTTCATCATTGGGAACAGCAGTACGTCCTGGATACTGGGAGAATTGGTGAGCATCATGCAAATTCTGTCGATGCCAAATCCAATGCCTGCGGTAGGTGGCATACCATATTCAAGGGCGCGAAGAAAATCGTAATCGATATACATGGCTTCATCATCGCCGCGCTCCATTAACTGCACCTGTTCCTCAAAGCGGCCGCGTTGGTCGATGGGATCGTTCAGTTCGGTATAAGCATTGGCGATCTCTTTTCCGTTTACCATCAGTTCAAAGCGCTCCACAAGCCCGGCTTTAGTTCTGTGTTTTTTGGTGAGCGGGCTCATTTCAACAGGGTAATCTATGATGAAAGTGGGTTGGATATAGTGGTGCTCGCATTTTTCTGAAAACAGTTCGTCGATCAGTTTGCCCTTACCCATGGTGTTGTCGACTGGAATATTAAGTTGCCTGCAAACTCCGCGCAGGCCATGCTCATCCATCTCGCTGATATCGAATCCGGTATGTTCCTTAATGGCATCGAACATGGTGATGCGCTTATAGGGAGCTTTGAAGTCGATCTGCTTACCATCAACCTCACTAACCGTTGTTCCATTGACTGCGATGGCAGAACGCTCAAGCATCTGTTCGGTAGTCTCCATCATCCATAAATAATCCTTGTAGGCCACATAGAACTCAAGTACGGTAAATTCGGGATTGTGTGTACGGTCCATGCCTTCGTTCCTGAAATTGCGCGAAAATTCATATACCCAGTCGAACCCGCCCACGATCAGTCTTTTCAGGTACAATTCATTAGCAACGCGCAGGTACATCGGCATGTCGAGCGCATTGTGGTGTGTTGTGAATGGGCGTGCCGACGCGCCGCCTGGAATACTTTGCAGAACAGGCGTGTCTACTTCTACAGCACCTTTTTCGTTCAAGAAATCCCGCATGGCATTGATCATCCGGGTACGTTTCATAAAGGTGTCGCGCACGTCAGGATTAATGACGAGGTCCACGTATCGCTGGCGATACTTGAATTCGAGATCGGTGACTGCATCGAAGGTTTCACCTTCTTTCTCTTTCACTACCGGAAGTGGCTTCAGCGATTTTGTGAGCATCACTAACTCTTGTGCATGAACAGATGTCTCACCGGTTTTAGTGGTGAACACATAGCCTTTGATGCCAATGATGTCACCTATATCCGTCAGCGATTTCCAAACTTTATCATAGAGCGATTTATCCTCACCGGGGGAAACATCGTCCCTTCTTACATAGATCTGGATCTTGCCGGTACTGTCTTGCAGTACTGCAAAACTTGCCTTTCCCATGTCTCGGACCGACATGATCCTGCCTGCTATGCAAACATTGGCAAAGTCTGCCTTATTTTCTTCGCCTTTATAGTTTTCCTTAATGTATGCTGCTGTGATATTTACGGGGTAAAGTGGAGCAGGATAAGCATCAATGCCCATCGCTGCTAACTCCTGAAGTTTTTCCCTTCTGATGACTTCCTGTTCTGATAAATGTTGAATCTGCATGTATTACGCTGGAATTGAGGGGCAAAAATAGTGAAATCCATGCAGGCCGATGATATTGCTTGCTGATGATCTTTAGCTTGCTGTGCGCAAACGCATTAAATAAATAGTTTATCGGTTATTTTCTCCGATATTTGAACTTGCTAACAAAAATAATTACCTGAAATATGATGAAATATCCATTCTATTTTCTCTTTCTTGTTGGCCTTTTTGTCTTTTCTGTTCCTGCTTTTAGCCAGGATGCTGTGCCTGCAAACACTGACAGCACCTCCTCAATTAGAAAGAAGAACATCATTAAAACCAATATCACCGGTATTCCGTTAAGGAATTATTCCCTCCAGTTTGAGCGGGTGTTGAATAAGAGATTTTCCCTTGCATTGTCGTACAGGATCATGCCAGAAGGTTCTATTCCTTTTAAGAATTGGATCAAAAACAGCATTGAAGATGGTGACCAGGAGGCCATGGATCAGGTTGAATCATTACAGCTAAGTAATACGGCGATCACCGCAGAATTGCGGTGGTATGTGGGCAAGAAGGGCTATGGCCGTGGTTTTTATATTGCGCCTTTCTTTCGGCATGCCAATCATAAGGCAAAAAATGTGTCTTTTGAATACGACTCAGACCTCGGTGGTACAGAGAAGGTGGATCTCTCGGGATCTTTGGTGTCCAATACGGGAGGCTTGTTGTTTGGTGCACAATGGTTTTTAGGCAAAGCGGTGGTGTTGGACTGGTGGATTTTGGGCCCTCATTATGGCAGTGGCAATGGTGACCTGAAAGGATTGACATCAACTCCGATGAGTGCACAGGAGCAGGAGGACCTGCGGCAGGAGCTCGAGGATATTGACATCCCGCTGACTACAAAGACCGTTTTCGTTGATGCCAATGGCGCAGCTATAAAACTGGAAGGACCCTGGGCCGGTATCAGGGCAGGTATTTCATTGGGCATTCGATTTTAGATGATAGGGCACAGGTTGATATCCCCCATCATCTGTTATTTCAGCATATAGACAGGCCTCAAAGCAAGATCAGAGAGCTGCAAGGAGAATCTGCCAGGCTTCATTGACTTTACCGTCGTCAAGAAGTTCCCCGGCGTAGCGATGTAGTTCGGATTCCATATCCTCAGGATTGGAGGCAAAATACTGCATGATGTTCTTGAGATGGGGATCGTAGTAACCGGGCCGAGCCTCAGGAAGGGTTTCAACATTGGCCAGCTTACCCAGGTGGTTTCCGGTGAGGATCCGGCTGTTCCTTATGCCTTCAGGCAAGCTGTCGATGCCCATGCCCAGTTTTGTATTTGGCTTTTCTACAATGAAAAGATTGGTCTCGTCTACCTTACAGTACCAGTCGCCACCCAGACGGGCTACAAGGTGGAGTTTTCGCTGGTCGATCATCGTTTTTTCTTCATTCAAAATACCATCGTCTACATGGATCAGCAATACTTCACAGATGACAAGGTTGCCCGCGCCGCCGGATTCTCCAAGGGTTTTCACTTCCAATACCCTGCATTCCATCTGAACCTTGCTTTCCTTAACGCGCGGCGGACCCACCAGCTGGGAGGGCTCCATGGTAAAACCTGCTTTTAAGAACTCGTTTACTCCCGCAGGGTACTCGCAACTGGATAACGACATTTGTTGAACCATGGCATAGTCCACCACGTTGATCACTACTTCAGGAACCTGCAACACATTGTCGAGGCTGTGTTTGGTGGTATTATCCCGAACTCGTCTCGAAGGGGAAAAAACCACTATTGGCGGGGTTGTAGAGAATAAATTGAAAAAACTGAATGGACTTAAATTCACATGCCCGGCGTTATCCAACGTAGATGCAAAACATATTGGCCTCGGGGCAATCGCATGCTGCAGCCAGTGTTGCCGAAACTGTGGACTCAGTTCTTTGAGGTTGATCTCCATGATTGCAAATTAAGTGCTACGCCGGTCTTATTTCTTTTTCGCCAGCAGGGAGAAATCGTCATCTTCCCGTGAAATCGTATTCTTCAGTACCCCCAGATTTTCAATCTCTAACTCTATGATGTCTCCTTCTTGCAACCACTGTTCAGCATAATCCGCGTTATTCAGTTTACCCGTGCCATTCAGCTCTAAAAAACATCCCGTTCCAACTGTTCCGCTCCCGATTACATCGCCGGGGTAAAGGGTAACCCCGTAAGAGGCCCTCTCGATGATCTCAGCGAAAGTCCAATCCATATCTCCGACATTACCTTTACTTACTTCAACCCCGTTGACCCTGCAGCGCATAGACAAATTCCAGGATTTACCCACATGGCCCTCTTTGGCAGGTATCTCATAAGCTTCCAACTCATCCAGGGTAGCAAGCCATGGGCCCAAGGATGTTGCGAAGTCTTTTCCTTTAGCAGGGCCAAGATTAAGCAACATCTCTTCCATCTGCAATCTGCGCGCTGAAAAATCATTCATGATCATCAGGCCGCCAATATACTCGTCGGCCTCTTCGGCCCGGATGTTCCGGCCTTGCTTGCAAATCACGATCGCCACCTCCAGTTCGAAATCCAATTTTTCAAAGTGATCCGGCATGCAATATACTTCGCCTGGTCCCTGGGTGCTTAGATGGTTGGTGAAATAGAAGATGGGATACTGGTCGAATTCAGGGATCATGGAAACGCCCCTGTTCCTCCGGGCCGATTCCACGTGCTGCCTGAAGGCATAGCCATCACGACAACTTGTTGGCGCAGGCACTGGCGACAGCAGTTGGGCCTGCCCGAATGGGATACCCCTTACCTGGCTAATGCGCCCATTTCGGATCGCATCCTCTGCAGCTTTGGCAACAGGGTAGGCATCTTCCCAATAGCTCAGGAACATGGACATGCTTCCAGGCATATCCGGATGGAGGGTTTCCATGTCATATAGGTAACCATCGTAAAATAAAGCCAATTGGTCGTGACCATTATTCAGATAAGAAACAAGTTTCATACTATGAAGATAAATCGAATGAAAAATGTATCGTTTAATTTCTACGAAAAACCCCTCGTTGCCCTATATTTTGTTTCAAATTTAATAGGTGACTGGTCGATACCCCCTTCACGATTATTTTTGCATAGCAACGAAAAATGAATCATCAACAACTATTGGGTGACGACCTAAGCCGAATTGGATAGTCTGGCGAAATGGAGCGTGCCGATAGGATAGTGTTCTTGTTATAAATAACGTTCATGGGAAAAACTGAAAAAGATAACCGGCCCCGTTTCGGAGAGGGTACCAATGCCTTTGTGTTCCGGCAACTACGCGCGGATGTTGTGCGTATCGTGGAGGAGCTGGAACCTAAGCGCCAGTGGGAGATCAGGATCAAGGCTTTATTACTTCCCCTTATTTACCTTTCTGTATGGCTGTCCGCCTTAGTATGGGGCAAACAGTACCCCGTAGTTTATTTCGTGGCTTATATCACAATGGGTCTCCTGATCGTTGTTATTTTTTTAAATGTGGTACATGATGCCGTGCACGGGACGATTTTCAGGAACCGGCGCCTCAATGAAATTTTCGTTCACCTGTTCGATCTGGTGGGCGCGAACAGTTTTATCTGGAAACTGAGGCATATCCGTTTTCATCACAATTATCCCAACGTGAACGGTTGGGATACAGATGTTGATCAGTCGGCCATCTTAAAGATCTTTCCCAGCGCTACCAATCAACGCTTTCATAAGTATCAGCATATCTATTTACCATTCATTTATCCGCTGTTTCTGTTCAATTGGCTGATCATACGGGATTTTAGGGATTTTTTCGACGCTAATAAAACAGTTCGTAAGCTGGTTCGCATACCATTTGAGGAGTACGTGAAACTCTTTCTGTTCAAGGGTTTCTTCTTCTTTTATACCATCCTGCTACCTAAAATTTTATTGAACATCAGCTGGGGGCAGGCTATTGGCGGTTTTGTGGTCATGGTATTCGCCGCGAGCCTTTTTTCATTGGTTGTTTTGCTGCCTCCCCATGCCAATACCGAGTCCGCCTTTCCGCTGCCCAACGAGGAAAACGAGCTTCCGGAAAACTGGTTTATGCACATGCTCATCACTACCAACGACGTGCAGGAGACAAACTGGTTTGTACGGACGGTCTTGGGTAACTTTAACTATCACGTGGTGCATCATCTTTTCCCTAAAGTGAGCAATGTCTATTATCCTGAGATCACGCGTCAATTGCAGCGTTATGCTGAAGAGTACAACCTGCCCTACCGAATACTCCCTCTGGCAGTGGCTCTAAAAAAGCATTTTGAGCTGGTCCGCGACAATAGCTTACAGGATTTTGATATTTGGGAAGAATCAATGTAATTACCACCTTTCCTCTTCATCCAGGTCGTCGACACGCGGTTGAAACAAATCGCGGGTCTTTATTTTTTGCTTTTGCCGTTCAATAACAAGATGGGCAATGATCAGGCCGGCATCGGTACCGGGATGACTGGACAGCATTTCCCTGATTTTCTTCTCATCCACATCGATCCGGTAAAGGACGGCAATAAGATGGCTCATGTCGTTCTTTATCAGCTCATTTATCCGGGTTCCCAGTATGGCAACCAGATCATCTTCCGTGATCTTGTACTGAATGGTCAATCCCCATTCTTGATTCAGCTGGTTGATAATATTCGGGTGATCAGGAAACATTCTTTATAAATTTACCTTTTAGATGGATATGAAAAAACTTCAGGTTCCGTTATGGGATCCCGGTGGTGACCTGCTGGAGAAATCCTGGCTCACCCACTACATGAGCTGGTTAGGAACTGAGCATAAACTATTTTTTGACAACTACGATGAACTCTGGCGCTGGAGTGTAGATAACATTACAGCTTTTTGGAAGAGTCTCTGGGAGTATACAGGCATCATATCCCATACCCCTTTTCAATCGGTACTGGAAAGAAAAGAATCCATGATCGGCAGCCAATGGTTCCCGGGTTCCACACTGAATTATGCCGAGCATGTATTCCGACAAGCCAGTAAGGAGCACCCTGCCATCATTTTCCGAAACGAAACAGGTTTTGCCAGGAATGTAAGCTGGAGCGAACTCGAGCAGTCTGTATCATCCCTGGCGCAGTGGATGAAGAAAGTTGGGATAGAGAAAGGCGACCGTATTGCGTCGGTGATGCCCAATATTCCTGAGTCCGTTATAGCTTTTCTCGCGACGCAGTCCATCGGCGCCGTCTGGAGCAGCTGTTCGCCCGATTTTGGTAACCCTTCCGTGGTAGACCGGTTTCTTCAAATTGAACCGCGTACACTATTTGTGACCGATGGCTATTATTATAACGGTAAAGAATACCCTAAAATTGAGCATTGGAACGAACTTAGGGACTCGCTTTCTTCTTTGGAGCAGGTTGTTTTTCTGCCGTATATCAACCCGGACTCCAACATGGTGAGCACCACCGGTTGGAACAGCATTATGGAGGAGCCCCCCAGGCCTCTTGTATTTGAACACCTCCCATTTGATCACCCGCTATGGATCCTATATTCTTCAGGCACCACCGGTAAACCCAAAGCCATTACCCATTCTGTGGGAGGCAATCTCCTGGAGCATCTTAAGGTGCTGTTGCTTCACTGGGATGTTAAGCCGGGAGAGAAATTTTTCTGGTACTCCACAACCGGCTGGATGATGTGGAATTTTTCAGTGGCCTCCCTGCTCGCCGGAGCAACACTGATGCAGTACGATGGCTCTGCCGGTTATCCCGGTATGAATACCTTATGGGATTTTGCAGCCGAAGAAGGCATCCAGCATTTTGGTGGCGGCGCAGCGTTCTTCATAGCCTGTATGAAATCGGGCATGCAGTTTCACAAGGATAAACTCCCGCTGTTGCGGACGATCGGATCTACCGGATCGCCATTGCCTTCGGAAGCATTTGAATGGATATATGATCACGTGAAGAAAGATGTTTGGCTGATCTCTTTTTCAGGAGGTACTGATATCTGCAGCGGGTTCGTTGGAGGATGCCCGCATAAGCCCGTCTACGCCGGAGAAATTCAATGCAGGCTGCTGGGTTGCTACCTTGAAGCGTATGACGAACGAGGAAATCCTGTAAGGGATACGCTTGGTGAGATGGTGATCCTGGAGCCCATGCCCAGTATGCCGGTCTATTTCTGGAATGATCCCGGACAAGTGAAATATCGCAGCAGTTATTTCGAACATTATGCTGGCATCTGGCGGCACGGCGACTGGATCGAGATCACCAGCAGGGACACCGTGATCATCTATGGCAGGTCAGACGCTACCTTGAACCGCGATGGTGTAAGAATCGGAACCAGCGAAGTCTATAGTTGCGTAGAGAAGATCAATGAGGTGCAAGACAGCCTGGTGGTCTGCGTGGAAAGGCCAGGCGGCCAATACTATATGCCTTTATACGTAGTCATGCAGAAAGGCGCTTCACTCACCGAAGGCGTAAAGTCGATGATAAATAAACGACTCCGTGAACAGTACAGTCCGAGGCACGTACCGGATGAGATCATCGAAGTTCCTGAGATACCCTATACCATTAGCGGAAAGAAAATGGAAACCCCGGTAAAGAAGATCCTGATGGGCACATCGCCTGATAAGGCAGCGAGCAGGGACACCATGCGTAATCCTGGATCACTCGATCATTTCACTACCCTATAGACTACCATTTTTGCATTAGACCATCTTGATCCATGAAGAGCTAATATTTTTCCGTCACCCCGAGCGAGAACAAGGCAAAATCATATTTCACCGGATCTGCCGGGTCCATCTGCTTGAGATTGCGGGTAAGCTCCAATGCCGACTGCCAATCGGCCCGAGGCCTGGAGATCAGTCCGAACTTTTTTGCTACCCTGGATACATGAAGGTCAAGCGGACAAACCAACTGGGCAGCACTGATGTTCTTCCAGATGCCAAAGTCGACCTCGTCTTTACGCACCATCCATCTCAGGAACATATTGATGCGCTTGCATGCGGAGTGCTGTAGCGGCGAGGAGATGTGTTTCTCCGTTCTCTTAAAATGCTCCAGAGAAAAGAAATATCGGCGGAAAGCGATCAGGCCTTTTTCCATGTTATCATCACCCGCATCCATACCCCGGGTGAATGCCTGCTCCAAAGAGGTATGGGTTCGATAGTGATGAGTAAAGAAACTGATGAAATAGTAAAGGTCGTCGGCATTGAAAGTCCTGTGTTTGAACTCTTTGAGCTTTTTTAGGGCGTCAGGCGATGGGTCGAGGCAAAATTCATGGGGACTCATATCCATCAGCTCCATGAGTTCGCTGGATTTGTTGATGATGGTAGTTCGATTCCCCCAGGCAAAAATGGCAGCAAAAAAACCGGCAATTTCAATGTCCTGTTTTTTCCTGAACATATGCGGAACACATACAGGATCAACGGGTATGAAAGATTTATTGCTGTAGGCTGCTACTTTCCTGTTTAGAAAATCCTGGAGTTTTTCATTGCCACCCATCCACAAATATCCGTGTAATTGGGAGCGGAATGCTTTGAAAAGCTGTGTTTTTTATGAACTTCAAACAGGTAACTTTTTAATTAACTCATCACTATGAAAAAGTTTCTCCTCTTCTCCGTTGTTTTTACAGTGCTTATCGGGTCTTGAAAAAAAGAAGAATCTGGCTCCAAACCTCAAATTCTTCTCGATAAAGTGGTGACAAAAGAAGGGACGGACAGTGCCGTTACTTCCTTCACCTATAATAGCCAAAATAAGCTTACGCTAGAATCGACGGACGATAAGATCAATCCCCTATACTCGAATGAGTCTGCCCTTGTTGAGTACGTAGACAACCAGTACGTAAGCCCCAATAATGTAACACGTATAAACTATGTCGCAACAACGCCTTCGAATAGTTTCAGCGTTAATTTCTCCTACGAATACAGGGCAGATGGCAGGCCGACCAGGAGTACCGCCTCCTCGGGGGGGTCTCCAGCGTGAGTACCTTTACCTACAAGTAATTAACGCGGGAATTGAACAGGTATCCTTACATTTAGGAATACCAAATTCCTTCCAGTTGATACAGGGCTTCGAACTCACCAATAAGATCGCCATAGTTACAGGGGCAAGCAAGGGTATTGGCAAAGCCATTGCCATGCTATTAGGGCAGCAAGGCGCTACGGTAGTGGTTTCCAGCAGAAAACAGGACGCCGTTGATGAAACCGCGACTTCCTTTAAACATCTTGGTATCAATGCCAGGGGCATTGCTGCGCACATGGGTGATCTCGAGCAGGTAAAAGGGCTGCTGGAACAAACCGTTGCCACCTTTGGGGGCGTCGATATCATCGTCAATAATGCCGCGATCAACCCCAGTTTCGGACCCATCATAGACACTGATATGAAAGTGTTCGACAAGATCATGGAAGTGAACGTAAAGGGCCCCTTGGAGCTATGTAAACTGGCTTATCCCATGATGAAGCAAAGGGGCGGTGGCTCGATCATCAACATAAGCAGTATAGAAGGATTGACCCCGGGAATTGGACTCGGGCTTTATAGCATCAGCAAATCAACCCTCATTGCGATGACCAAAGTTCTTGCCCGCGAATGGGGCGTCGATCATATACGGGCTAACGTGATCTGCCCCGGCCTGGTGAAAACTAAATTCAGCGAGGCACTCACTTCGAACGATAAGATCATGAAAATGGTGATGGCGCGGCAGGCCTTACCCATGGTAGCAGATCCTGAAGATATTGCCGGCCTCGCGCTGTACCTCGCCTCTGACGCTGCCCGGTTTAGTACCGGAGCAGTATTTACCCTTGACGGGGGAATGACAATTTAAGATCATGGTGGACATATTCGCGACAGACAGAATGAAAAAACTGATCCCAAAGTATAAGGCTTTTGTGGAGCAGGATCTTTATCCCCTGGAGATCGCCATGGTGAACATTCCTTTTCATGAAGCGGAACCTTTCCTCAGGGAGAAAAGGCAATTGGCTAAACAACAAAAATTATGGGCACCTTATCTTTCTAAAAAGCAAGGGGGCGCCGGCCTCAGCCTCACCGAATTCGGGCAGATTTCAGAGATATTGGGAACTACACCGTTCGGACATTATACCTTCAACTGTCAGGCACCGGATATCGGGAATATCGAACTCTTACATCAGCATGCTTCTGCTGCTATCGGTAAAAAATTTCTTCAGCCACTGGTGAACGGTGAGATCCGCAGTTGTTTTTCGATGACGGAACCCGGACTGGCGGGATCAAATCCGATACATATGGAAACCGTGGCAGTACGTGAAGGGGGAGATTATGTCATCAACGGAACAAAATGGTTTACCACCGCTGCCGATGGCGCAGCATTTGCCATTGTGATGGCCAATACCGATCCGTCCGCCTCACCTTATGAAAGGGCAAGTATGATCGTTGTTCCAACCGATACGAAAGGTTTTCATTTGATCAGGAATATCCCTATTATGGGTGAGTCCGGTGAAGGCTATATGAGCCACGGAGAAATTGAATACCACAACTGCAGGGTGCCGGTTTCAAACCTTATTGGCAAGGAGGGTGCCGGTTTTCTTTTGGCCCAGGAGCGTCTAGGACCCGGGCGCATTCATCATTGCATGCGCTGGGTCGGGATCTGTGAAAGGGCGTTTACAATGATGTGCCAGCGTGCCAAAACAAGGAGTATGGGAGATGGGCAGATGTTGGGCGACAAGCAAACGATCCAGAACTGGATAGCAGAAAGCCGCGCTGAGATCAATGCCGCAAGATATATGGTGCTGCATACCGCTTATAAAATAGATCAGGAGGGTGCGAAGGCAGCAAGACAGGAAATCTCAACCATCAAATTCTTTGTAGCCGATGTGCTGATGAAGGTGCTGGATCGGGCAATACAAACCCACGGAGCACTCGGTATAACAGATGATACCCTCCTTTCGTTCTGGTACAGGCACGAGCGGGGAGCAAGGATTTACGATGGCCCGGATGAAGTGCATAAGTCGTCCCTCGCGAAGTCAATCCTGAAAAACAGTTAGCATGCAGCACGAGCATATCGATCAGCCGGTTGCTGTAAGGGCAAATGAACTGCTTAACGTGCAGCAGTTGCGCCATTGGCTGGAAGGACGCATACTCAATAAGCAAGAGGATTTTCAAATAGAACAGTTCCCTGGCGGCTATTCGAACCTGACTTACCTACTGACTTCGGGTTCAGATGAATATGTGTTGCGAAAACCCCCGTTTGGAGTGAATATAAAGTCGGCACACGATATGGGCCGGGAGTTCAACGTGCTCAAGGCCCTGAAGCCTGTTTATCCTTCCGTTCCCACACCTATTGTTTACTGCGATGATGTTGATGTGATCGGAAGCCCATTTTATATCATGGAACGGGTGAAAGGGGTGATCCTCAGAAACCGCATCCCGAGAGGAATGTCCGTTGATGCTGGTGACTGGCGAGCCATCTCTGAAGCTGCGGTAGACAATCTCGCGGCACTCCATTCCATCGATATCAGGGCTTCTGCATTGATCGATATGGGCCGGCCCGAAGGATACATTAAAAGGCAAGTAGAAGGTTGGACAAAAAGATATGTTGACGCGAAAACAGATGTGATCGTTGAAATGAATGCGGCGGCTGAATGGCTTATATCGAATATGCCGGAAGATGATGGGCCTGCTTTTATTCATAACGATTATAAATACGATAACCTTGTTCTGGATCCTTCGGATCTTTCCCACATCCTTGCGGTGCTGGACTGGGAAATGGCTACCGTTGGCAGTCCGCTGATGGACCTTGGAACTACGCTGGCTTATTGGGCCGAAGCGGGCGATAGTGAAGCGCTTAAGCCATTCAATCTAACATGGCTGGAAGGTAACCTTACCCGGGAGCAGGTGTTGGAAAGATATAGTAGCAGAACCGGGAAGGATGTGAGCAGTTTTTTGTTTTATTATGTATTCGGGTCATTCAAGATCGCCGTGATCGTACAACAGATCTATGCGCGATATAAAAAAGGATCGACTTCCGATCCCCGTTTTGCTACCTTGGTGTATGTTGTGAAGGCTTGTTCACAAAACGCCCTCCGGGCGATTCAGTATAACCGGATCAGTAATTTTTATTAAATAATGGCCATGCAAATGAAACTGGAAGACATTAAGAATATTCTGATCCTGGGTGCCGGAACAATGGGTCTTCGGATCGGCCTTCAGGCAGCGATCAGCGGTTATCACACCGTGATCTATGACATCAGCGATAGAAGTTTTTCCTTTGCCCGGAAAACCCAACAGCAGATCCTGGATTTTCTGGTAAAGAACAATAAACTGAGTGCTGAACAGTGCCCCGAAGTGTTGAGCAGGATCCGTTTTACTACTGACGCGGAAGATGCAGCCCATGATGCTGATCTGGTCAGTGAATCAGTATTTGAAGACCTGGCGGTAAAGAAAGACGTGTGGTTGAAGTTTGGAAAGATCTGTCCTCCTACAACCATCTTCACCACCAATACCTCATACCTGCTGCCTTCCTGTTTCGCTGCCGAAACTGGCCGACCCGAGCGGTTCTGCGCTTTTCATTTCCACGATGTTTTCGATGCCGTAGTGGTTGATGTGATGCCGCATGCCGGTACTGAACCCTGGTTGGTGAATCTACTGATGGAATTGGGAATTAGGCTCAACCAGGTTCCGGTGCTCGTACAAAAAGAGAATCCCGGGTATATGTTTAATGCCATGCTTGTTGCCCTGATAGGCGCCGCAGGCGACCTGGTGACCAGTGGCGTTGCCAGCGTTGAAGATGTTGATAAGAGCTGGATCAACAATTTCCATATGCGGCTGGGGCCTTTTGGCATTCTCGATAACATTGGTCTCGATACCGCCTGGCATGTAACAAAGAGCCTGCCGGATGCAAAGAGCAAGCGATTTGCCGAATTGTTGAAGAGTTATGTAGACGCCGGTAAACTTGGCGTTAAAACGAAACAAGGTTTTTATACGTACTGATATGCAATACCTGAGCTTCCCCAATCTTAATTTTTTACTCTACGATGTACACCATATCGATGATCTGTTGAAAGATCCGCAATATGCGCATATAGGTGGCCGTGAAGAGATGGAACTGTTGATCCAGAATGCCAAAGACATTGCCGATAAGGAGCTATTTCCGTTTTTCAAGGAGATGGATGATCTGCCCGTTGAATACAAAGAAGGGCGTGTGAGGAGCCACCCCCAGTTGAAAAATATTTTTAAAGCTGTGGGTGAGGCAGGGTGGTTCACGGCCATGGTAAAACTGGAGGCCGGAGGCATGCAACTTCCTTACAGTATTTTTTCCGTTGCCCATATGATCTTTGAAGCGGCCAATAGCAGTGCCCAGGGCTATCTTGGTTTATCCACCGGATCGCTTGAACTCATAGAGCTGTTTGCCAGCGAAGAATATAAAAAGATATTCATGCCGCCAATGATGGAAGGAAAATGGCAGGGAACCATGGCCCTCACTGAACCCCAGGCCGGCAGCTCATTGTCAGATATCACAACGTCAGCAAAACCCGCGGATGGTTACTATGAGATCCATGGGCATAAAATATTTATTTCCGGTGGTGAACACGAAGCATGTGAGAACTTTGTTCATCTCACCCTCGCGCGGATCCAGGGCGCACCTGCGGGAACAAAAGGTATTTCGTTATTCATCGTTCCTAAATATGTCCCCGGTGGATCCGGCGTCCTGGAAGATAACCACGTCACCTGCGCCGCAGATTTTAAAAAAATGGGCCAGCGTGGCTATGCTACCACCCACCTGATCTTTGGTGAATCCGGAACTACGCGGGGTTTTCTTGTTGGAGAGGCCAACAAGGGCTTACCGTACATGTTCCAGATGATGAATTCAGCAAGGATCGGGGTAGGACAAACAGCAGCTGCTGTTTCGTCAGCAGCATATTATTATTCGTTGAACTATGCCAATGAACGCCCACAAGGGAGGCATATCGGCAATAAAAATCCGCTACAGGAACAGACGCTGATCATTAACCATGCGGACGTTCGCCGGATGCTGCTCCTTCAAAAAGCATTTGTGGAAGGTGCTATCAGCCTGGTGATCGAGTGTTTGAAATGGTATGATCTTGAGAAGATCAGTACAGGCGTAGAGAAAGAGAACGCTTATCTTATGCTCGAATTGCTGACACCCATTGTAAAAACCTATCCTTCTGAATATGGCATCGTGTCCACCAGCAATGCCATCCAGGTACTGGGCGGATACGGTTTCACGATGGACTTCCACGCGCAGCAGTATTACCGCGATATCAGGATCATGTCTATCTACGAAGGCACCACGGGCATCCAGTCCATGGACCTGCTGGGAAGAAAGGTGCCGATGCAGCAGGGGAAACCAGTGAAATTGCTCCTGGGTGAAATGAGCCGGGCTGTGGAGTCAGCAATGGCCATCGAAGTCCTGAGGCCTTATGCCCGTAAACTGCAGGAGGCGACAGAAAGGATGCAGGATGTGCTCATGCATTTACAGGGATTTACCGCAAAAGGGGAGCTGGAAAAATATATGGCCGATGCCAATCTGTTCATGGAGCTTGCGGGCATTACCTGTACGGCGTGGCAATGGCTGAAGCAGGGCATCGTTGCCAGCAGCAAGAGCGAGCATCCCTTCATGCACAGCAAACTCGAAACGATGAAATTCTATTTCAAATACGAACTTCCAAAGACCCTGGCGTTGGCAGATTCGATACAAAATAGGGACATGCCTACCATTCTGGGAGAGCGGGAAATATTGGAATAACAACAGGTCGGGAAGGCGTTCTCAAATAAACTCTATCCCTGGCACTTCAAATACGAGGCCTTCACCATAGCAGCCCGCAGGCGTCTGGTATCCAGGCTTGAAGTTGCCTTCCAGTACTTTCTTAGCAATGATCAAGCTGCTGATGGCGGTTAATGTGTACCCTTCAGGGGTTCTTATTTTTGCCTGAATGGTTACCCCATCGCCATTGATGACTTCGCCCCAGACCACACTTTTTGATTTCGCCCTCTTTTCATCCGAGGGTCCCGGCGGCATGCTTTTTATCTTTTTCAACTGGCGATTCCTCATGAAAGAAGTGCGCAGTAACCAGTTGAACAGGGACTGGTATTTGAGAAGCTTAAAGGTTTTGGGCGATGCACCCGTATACGTCTCAATGTTAGGTATACCCGTGGTGTGATAGGCAGTGGACACATCACCCCAGGGAATCGACATGAAAAAAATCTTTTTACCACCCAGTTCAAGCCACATGCCATGTTCACCCAGGGGCACAGGCGTGATTTTCCCATCTATCCGCCGGGCACTTTTTTGGCCCATACCTTCTGCCATAGTGGTGGCGGTACCACGACTGAACGCGCCGCCGAGTCCGGCAAATGCCAGTTTGAGGGAAACGGCATCGGGCATTTTATTTTTAAGGTGCAGGGCAATGCAATCGGTGGGTACCACGTCAAACCCAACACCTGGCATCACCATAATGCCTTTAGCCAATGCCTGATCATGGTATTTTTTTGCCATTTCATAGACCATGATCTCGCCAGTGATATCGAGGTAATGTTTTCCAGTACGCAGACAGGCTTCAATCATCGGCCGGGCCGTGTACTTGAATGGCCCCGCCACATGAAGTACGAGGGCAACCTCCGAAAGTGCCTTATCGAGCGCAGCAGCATCGCCGAGATCTATCACGAGGTAGCGATAACCCAATTCGGCCGACATCGGTTTAACGGACTCTTCTCTCCGGGCAGCCAAAATAAGTTCTACGCCATATTCTGCTGCCATTCGTGCGATCAAGGTACCTGTGTAGCCATTGGCCCCGTAGAGTAAAACGGTTTTTTGCATCTCCGAATATAATGAATGTATACGGTTGACGGGCAGATCACCAGGGACCCAGTACACTGCCTAGATCAGCCACCAAATCCTCCGCGTCTTCAATGCCCACGCTCAAGCGGATCAATGAATCGCTAAGGCCATTCTTAATACGCTCCTCGCGGGGAATGGAAGCATGGGTCATGCTGGCCGGATGATTAATGAGTGACTCAACGCCTCCGAGGCTTTCCGCTAATGAAAATACTTTTGTTGAAGAAAGAACTGCCCGCGCCGCTTCGATAGAATCATCTTTCAACTCAAAGCTGATCATACCGCCAAAATCCCGCATTTGTTTTTTTGCAATGGCATGTCCGGGGTGATTTTCGAAGCCCGGCCAGTACACTTTCCCTACTTTAGGATGGTCCTTGAGGAAGTTCGCAATAATGCGGCCATTTTCACAATGGCGCTGCATCCTTACATGCAGGGTCTTGATGCCCCTTAAGACCAGGAAGCAATCCATGGGTCCGGGTACCGCCCCACAGCTTTTTTGTATAAAATAAAGTTTATCCCTGAGCTCCTTATCATTCATCATCAGGGCGCCCTGGATCACATCACTGTGACCGCCCAGATACTTGGTGGCCGAATGCATCACGATATCTGCGCCCAGTGCAAGCGGCGTTTGCAGATAAGGGGAGGCAAAGGTATTGTCTACACAGGTGAGTATATGATGTTGTTTAGCCAATGTAGTGACCGCTTCAATATCTACAATATTCATCAGCGGGTTGGTAGGTGTTTCAATCCAGATCAGCTTTGTTTTTTCGTTGATCAGGGAACGGACATTAACGATCTCCTGCTGGTTTACATAATGGAACCTGATCCCGAATTTTTCAAATATTTTTGAAAACAACCGGTAGGTTCCGCCATACATATCATTGCCGCAAATCACTTCATCTCCAGGCGATAATAGCTTGATCACCGCGTCTGTGGCAGCCACTCCCGATGAGAAAGCAAGTCCATACTGCCCTTCTTCAATCACGGCAAAAGCCTCTTCCAGCGCCGTGCGTGTAGGGTTCTGTGAACGCGCATACTCATAGCCTTTGTTCACCCCCGGTGCTTCCTGCACGTAAGTGGATGTTTGGTAGATCGGAGTCATGATGGCCCCGGTTGACGGATCGGGATGTGAACCTGCGTGTATATATTTTGTAGCTTTCTTCATAATCAATGACGGAATTTATTCAAATATAGATCATAACCAGAGTCCTGCTGATAAACAGCGGAAGTCGAAATTTCCTGCCTCATGCGCGCCCTGCGCAATAATGGATTTATTCATAATGCTGCTGTTGCAAATACGCAGGTTCACCAGCGTTTGCCTCGAATCCCTGATCGACTGCTGTACACATTCCTGTTGCATCCATTTTTGCTGGGGTGGCTCAAAGCCGATCTTTCCTTTTTGCCATACGATCTCATCAGGAAGTTTTTTGTTCATTGCGGCCCTCAACATCCATTTTGTAAATCCGTTTTTCATTCTGTAGGAGGAGGGGAGTGAGATTACAAATTGGACAAGTTCGTGCGATAAAAAAGGCAGTCGAACTTCACGACCATGGGCCATCGAATTCCTGTCGGCATACCTCAACAATTCTTCCAATCCCTGTATCATAAGATCGGAATATTGGATATCATTTAATTTTTCTACTACGGGTTTGAACACGGATTCCTCATCCTGAGCAGCAGCAAAGGCTTTACTGATGAAAGGGTTGCCACGCTGTGTTCTTAAGGCATTTTTCTTTAAACGGGTTGCGGTGTAATAGGGTAGCCGGGCTGCCATCCGGTTTTTCCAATCCCAGTGATACAGGAATTCATTAGTCTTGAAAGCAGCTGCCATCGAACTCGTATTCTTCCATCCGTTCAGTTTGATCATCTCCTGCAAAAACCAATGGGTATATTTGGGATAACCTCCAAGTACTTCGTCGGCCCCCTGGCCGTCAAGCAAAACTTTCACCCCTTTTTCTTTTGCCTTTCGATACACCATGTACTGAGCAAAGACAGAAGCCGATCCAACAGGTTCGTCCTGATGGAATAGCAATTCCTTCAACTTTTGACAAAGATCATCTGCAGTGGGCGTTACGGTAAACACCGAAAGGTCAAAATGGTCGGCTAATGTTTTTATTTTAGCCGATTCATCTTTTTCGAAACCGGGAAATACCGCAGAGAATCCCTGATGCGTAAAAGTGCTACCGCCAGCGGCTGATGCAATCGCAACGATGGAGGAACTGTCGAGGCCTCCGCTCAAACTTGTGCCAATGGATACATCACTTCGCATTCTCCTTTCCACAGAGGTGTATAATAATTCGTTGAACCTTTCGAGGGCCCGGCCCTCCTGCATCCCTGATTTCGATTCCTTGTCAAGGTCCCAGTAACGGCCGACTACCGGTTTTTTTTCGCAGGGCTCGAAAATAATATGATGGGCCGGTGGTAGTTGGTAAATATCCTGGTAAAAAGTTTGTTGCGGAATGTCGGCTCGCTTACTGGTGCCCAGGGTCAGGTAGTTGTATAGCATGGATTGGTCTACACGCCTTTCGATCCCCGCTGCAAACAAAGCCTTTATTTCGGAAGCGAAATAGAAGGCGTGCTGCCCACTGTTGTAATGATAATGGAAGGGTTTCTCGCCAAACCGGTCGCGGGCGCAAAACAGTTTGGTTTCTTTTTCATCCCAGAGAGCAAAAGCAAACATGCCATCAAAATGATCCAGGCAGGCTTCGCCGTATGCATCATATGCCGCTGCGATCACTTCGGTATCCCCTGTAGAGCGAAGAGTATAACCTTTTGAAACCAGTGCCAACCTGATTTCCTGATAGTTATAGATTTCCCCATTGAAGATCAGTACGTAACGATCGAGGTACCTGAACGGCTGCGATGCGTTTTCTGTAAGATCCAAAATGGCCAGTCGGCGGTGTGCGAACCCAATATGAATCTCTTGTTGTTGTTGAAAATAATAGCCTTCACCATCGGGCCCCCGGTGTTGCTGGACCTCATTCATCTTCTCCAGTACCGCCGGATCAACATGTTTGGGATCTAATGAAATGATGCCGGCTATGGAGCACATGGTTCGGGTTGAACGGGACTACAGCGTAATGGGCACGGCAGTGCGTACATTGTCCCAGTGAATATAAAGATTGGCGCCACCTGCATAGGGTTCAAAGTACATTGAAAAAGCTTCTGCATTCTCAGTATTCTTTTCCGGCTTTACCGTGATCCTGGCTACGTCTTTTTTCTGATCGTATTTGAATGCGCCCCAGGTATCCGTATCCCGGTTTAAAATAATGGTCCAGCTATCTGGCTGCGGGATGGCATACAAGGTATATCTGCCCTTCTTCACTTTCGTTTTCCCAAGGGCTACGTCTTTAAAGAACTCTATTTCCGTTGCTTCGTTGGCCCCCAATCTCCAAACCTGTCCAAACTCTACGATCCCGCCAAATACTTCACGGCCGTTTTTTTGCGGGCGGCTGTACAAAACCCTCATCAGTAGAGGGTCCTTTGCCTTGTCCTGTATCTTCAGAATTGGGTAGTTCGCCGGGAAATAACACATGTCCATGACCGACTTGTCTAAGGTGGGGATCGTTTTTGGCTGGCCGGTGGCACCCAACACAAAAAATGAGAAACTGAGAAAAATGAGGGGAAGGCTTTTCATCTGGTTATTTTAAGCAAAAATAAGCTGACGAAGGTTTTTTTAAAAATAACTTTAATCATGTAAGCCAGTTCGGCTGGTTATTAATTTCGTTTCTAAATTAATTCAATGAGAGCGGATGTTAAGTATGCCACACCTGCGGAGGCATTGTCGGTGATTAAATCGGGCGACCGTGTCTTCATCCAGGGCAGTGCCCAAACCCCTGTTTTCCTCGTGAATGAACTGGCAAAGGAGAAGGACAGGCTCTCTCATGTGGAAATTGTATCCATCAGTGTATATGGTGATCTGGAGGTATCTAAACCAGGCTATGAGGGCCATTTTTATCTCAATTCCATGTTTGTTTCGGGCTCAATACGTCAGGCTGTAAATGAGGGCCGGGCAGATTATATCCCTGTATTCCTGAGTGAGATCCCGGAACTTTTCAAACGGGGTATCCTGCCACTGGATGTTGCCATCGTGCATGTATCGGTGCCCGACAAACATGGCTACTGCTCACTCGGGGTAAGTGTAGATGTTGCCAGAAGCGCGGTGAACACGGCCAAAGTAGTGATCGCGCAGGTTAATCCCAATGTTCCCAGAACACATGGAGACGGACTGATCCATGCCTCCCGTTTCAAAGCCCTGGTGTATTGCGAGGACCCCTTGCAGGAAGCGTTTTTTGGTGAAAAAGTTGGTACTGCTGAAAGGCAGATCGGGCTCAATGTCGCCAGCCTCATCGAAGACCGGAGTACGTTGCAAATGGGTATTGGGGCGATACCTGATGCGGTATTACAATCATTGACCAATCACAAGGATCTCGGGGTTCATACAGAAATGTGTTCAGACGGGATCATCGACCTGTTTGAGAAGGATGTGATCAACAATAAGTACAAAAGGATCCACCCACACAAAGCCGTAACAGGTTTTGCCCTTGGCTCAAAAAGGTTGTACGACTATGTGGATGATAATCCTGCATTTGCCTTCCTTGATATTGATTATGTTAATGATCCGCATGTGATCCGCCGGAACCCAAGGGTCTGCGCCATCAACAGTGCGGTTGAAGTGGATCTGACCGGTCAGGTTTGTGCCGATTCTATTGGGATGTATCAATATTCCGGGGTTGGCGGGCAAATGGATTTTATGCGTGGCGCTGCGATCTCTGAAGGAGGCAAACCCATTATCGCCTTAAATTCAAGAACGGCTAAGGGCATACCCCGGATTGTCCCTTTCCTCAAAGAAGGAGCAGGAGTTGTCACTACGCGCGCACATGTACATTATATCGTCACTGAATATGGGATCGCATACCTGTATGGCAAGAACCTCAGACAAAGAGCTAAGGCTCTGATTGATATTTCCCATCCTGATGACCGGGAGATGCTGATGAAGGCCTGCCATGAGCGGTTCAAGCATTTTCCCTGCCAATAAGCTCAAGGTAAGTATCGTGGGCCATTTTTTTCAGGTCGGGAAAAAACTCATTATATCCGGCGCGGATGGTTTTGTAATGCTCCTCAAAAAGTGAGAATGCGGTTTCAACCTCTCCTAAATATGTTGCCCGCCTGGACAATCCGCCGAGACTATTCTTCACTCCTTCGGGGAAGCGGTAATGGTAAAGCCAGTTCTGGCTTCGCATGTATGGGAACATCCTTGCGAAAGGATCTGGGAAATTGTCGTGATATTGCTCCAGCCGGCTGTATGTTTCAAGGCTGAAGGTTAGCAGTGAATGGTCATCGAATATGACATCATCAGTGGCGAGGAAATGATCGAAGACAACGTCCATGATGGGGGAGCTGTATAATCCGTAGTGCGGTTTGAATATCAACTTCAGTTCCCGGTTGGCATGGTGTTCATCCGTATAGGTGTCGATGGCGCGATGCAGCGCGATCCCCTTCTGGATCTCCAGCGGCAAATCAAACTTTTTCTTCCCTTTCACAAAATCACTGATCATGTTGCCGGCAAGTATGCCGTTATCGTTAAAGGAAAGGAAAGCATGGGCAAGAAAGTTCATGTTATATATGTTTGCGCCATTTAAGTGCTCTCTGGATCAGAGGTTTAGCATATGCATTTTAAACATTTTTTAATAAAGCAATAAAACTCTTCTATATTGATATGTTTCCAAAACAGTTTCGATTTATATGAGATCGGTATTCATGCTCTGTCTGTTTCTTATCAGCGCTTCTGGTTATTGCCAGAAAAATAAGATGTTGGATCGGTCGCTGAGAAATAGTGTGATCGATTATGTTGAACGCTTCAATGCAGCGTATCCGGAGATCGATAGTACGTATATCCCCAATAAAGATGCAGCATCATTTATCTTGTCTAATGTGCCGTTGTTCAACTGTCCCGATTCCTTCATCAGCAGGACTTATTATTTCAGATGGTGGTCTTACCGAAAGCATATAAGAAAGATCCCCGGGGGTTTTGTAGTGACCGAGTTTTTGCCCAAGGTTGAGTGGGCAGGTCCTTATAATTCAATAAACTGTCCTGTTGTTCACCAGTTGAGTGAGGGCAGATGGATCAGGGACACCAGTATACTCATCGCATATGCAAGATTTTGGTTCAGCCATCCCGGCGCCGACCCCGGGGGATCAAAAAAACTGTATAGTCTGCCGATGGCAGATGCCATTGATAAGCTCATCCAGGTTAATGGGAGTGCAACGCTTGGCTCTGAATTGTTTCCATTGCTGGCGAACAACTATCGAAACTGGCAGTCGAAAGATGGAGGCGGCGATTCCCAGGCTCGCAAATCAGAAAATGGTTTATACTGGCAGATCGATTCCTGGGATGGAATGGAGTTTTCTATCAGCGGGGAGGGGTATCGTTCAACCATCAACAGCTATATGTATGGTGATGCAATGGCATTGGCTGCGTTGGCAATGCAATTGGGACGGTCTGGGCTCGAGCGTGAATTCAGAAATGATGCCCTTAACCTTAAGGAAAATATGACAAAGTTGATGTGGGATTCCTCGGATGGCTTTTTCAAAACAGTCCGTGGTCCCCAAAAGCCGCAATATGAGAATCGTTTTGCCGAAAAGCTAGAACCGTACCAAAGATCAACGGTGAAGGAACTCGTTGGATACCTTCCATGGTTGTACGACATGCCTGATACAACAGGCAAATTCAATGATGCCTGGAAGTATTTACGGGACACCACAGTTTTCCTGGGCAGGAAGGGCCTCAGGACTGCCGACAGGCACCATCCGAATTTCAGTGTTGCAGATAGCGGTGAGTGCAATTGGAATGGTGCGTCATGGCCTTTTGCCACCACGCAGACCCTTACAGCACTGGGGAACCACCTGAACAGGACAGCGAGCAGTGCGGTCTCTGCCGCGGATTATTTCACCTTACTCCGGCAGTATGCCTTGTCTCATACTATTGAAGCGCCAGATGGTTCGGTGAAGGCATGGATAGATGAATCATATCATCCCGAGACGGACAAATGGATAAGTTTTGGAAGCTACCCGAATATCAGGGGCCGGTTTTATAACCACTCTGCCTTTTGTGACCTTGTCATCACCGGACTGGTGGGATTGAGGCCATCCAGGACAAACGAACTTGTGGTGAATCCATTGGTTCCAAATGGAGTATGGGATTGGTTTGAATGCAGGAATATCAATTATAAGGGCTTTAAACTTGATGTGGTTTGGGACAGGGATGGAAAAAAGTTTAAGGAGGGGAAGGGATTGCTTTTGTTCATAGACGGCAAACTTGCGGCACAACGTGAAAGCCTGGGGTTAATTCGATCGGTGCTACCTGGTGTCAAATTCCAATAACTTTCACGTTCCGCTCGCTTTGTAGCCACTTGTGTGAAGTATCCATATTAGCCTTATCCAACCCGAAATACCTTATTTTTGTGGTCCTAAAAAATCAGGACATGGTAAAAGGACCGGTTTCTCAGTTCATTATGCATCATTACAGGCACTTTAATGCAGCAACAGTGGTTGACGCGGCAAAAGGTTATGAGGCGCATATTACGGAAGGAGGGAAGATGATGATCACGCTGGCAGGTGCCATGAGCACTGCCGAGCTGGGCGTTTCACTGGCTGAAATGATCCGTAGCAATAAAGTGGATATTATATCCTGCACCGGTGCTAACCTCGAAGAGGATGTCATGAACCTGGTTGCACATTCCCATTATAAAAGAATCCCGAACTGGCGCGATCTTACGCCCCAGGAAGAATGGGACCTGTTGGAAAAGGGATTGAATAGGGTTACTGACACCTGTATTCCCGAACATGAGGCGTTTCGGAAGATCCAGCACCATATAGAGAGAATCTGGAAAGATGCCGAGGCTGCAGGAGAAAGATATTTCCCCCATGAGTACATGTATAAGCTGCTGAACAGCGGGGTGATGAAAGAGGATTATGAGATCGATCCCAAGCACAGCTGGATGATCGCAGCCGCTGAAAAGAATATTCCGATCGTTGTTCCCGGATGGGAAGACAGCACCATGGGGAACATTTTTGCCTCTTACGTGATCAAGGGTGAACTCAAGGCCAGTACCATGAAGAGCGGAATTGAGTATATGGTTTACCTGAGCGAGTGGTACAGGCAGAACAGCGGTGGCAAGGGAGTTGGATTTTTTCAGATCGGAGGTGGTATTGCCGGGGATTTCCCAATATGTGTGGTGCCAATGATGTACCAGGATCTGGAGTGGCACGATGTTCCGTTCTGGGGCTATTTCTGCCAGATCAGCGATTCCACTACATCGTATGGTTCTTATTCCGGCGCAGTGCCTAATGAGAAGATCACCTGGGGTAAGCTCGATATCAATACGCCGAAGTATATCATTGAAAGTGACGCTACCATCGTAGCGCCATTGATCTTCGCCTATATTCTGGGTCTTTAATCAGTTGGCGGGTTAACGGATTGACGGATTTGCGGATTGAATAAAGGAAAATGCGCGTGCAAGAATCAATGGGCTACATTGGCTCATTGACTAATAACGGGAAAAGCTGATGCATGATGCATCAGCTTTTTTCATTTCTCAGGTGCTCAATCCGCAAATCCGTTAATTCGCTGATCCGCCAATTTTAATGCCTGCGGTCGAACCTGTTTTCCCTGCGATCTCTGACATCTTCCCTGCGATCGAGCTTGTCTTCCCTGCGATCCCTTACGTCTTCTTTACGATCAAGCCTGTCTTCGATCCTGTCGCGCTTTCCACCATTGTGCATGGCATCGCGCTTGTCTTCCCTGCCATCTCTGACATCTTCCCTGCGATCCCTCACATCTTCCTTCCGGTCTCTCACATCTTCCTTTCGGTCGAACTTGTTTTCGATCCTGTCGCGCATTTGGGCTTTGTTGTGATTAGGGTTTACATAAGGGTTAGGACGGGGAGGTTGAGCAACGGCTGCAGTGACAATGAGTACAAAGGCCAGGGAAAGAATTCCGCTGAGGGCTGATGTTTTAATTTTCATGGTGTGGGTATTATTTTTTAAATCGGTTACCTATTCATAGACCCTGATCTTTATCCGAAGTTTAATGGGAAGCAAAAAAAACGGGAACAACCGATATTGTTCCCGTAACAATTTAAAAATCAACAAAAAAATATTCGATCATCTTCTCATTGGAGGTAGCTCAAGGTCGCGCTTGATCAGGTTTTCCCGGTTGGCCATCTCCCAGGCAGTATAGAAAACGAGTTGGGCACGCTTTTTCAATAACGTATAGTTGATCTTGTCCGGGGTGTCCGTGGGCTTGTGGTAATCTGCCTTAAGCATACCGTCATAATAAAAAATTACTGGGACTCCTTTAGACGCAAAACTGAAATGGTCGCTCCTGTAGTATATCTGTTCGGGATCATTGGGGTCGTTGAACTTATAATCCAGGCTCATTTTCGTGAACTTTTTATTGGCAGCCTCACTTAGGGGTTTCAGGTCAGTACTCAGCTTATCGTCCCCAACTACGTAAATATAGTTGAGCGTGTCGGCAGATTTCCTTTCGGTGTCAACCCTTCCAATCATATCAATATTCAAATCTGCAGTCAGTTTGTCCATGGGGATGGTGGGGTTGTTGGCATAATACTCAGATCCCCAAAGGCCTTTTTCTTCGCCACTCACAGCCATCACCATAACGTTTCTACGTGGACCTTTCCCGGCATTTTTAGCTGCAGCAAAAGCCTGGGCAATTTCCAGTATACCCACTGTTCCTGAGCCATCATCATCTGCGCCATAATAGATCACGTCGCCTCTTTTCCCAAGGTGATCGTAATGGGCAGTGATGATCAGCCATTCGCTTGACTTATCCGTTCCTTCAATATAACCCAGCACATTGGTACTTTCCATCCTGACTACTTTTTTGGTTAATTCCAATAGCAGATTGGATTTGTAAATCTTAGGCTCTAGGCGGCCCGACTTCCCTTGCTGCATGATACCGGCCCAATTGCTGCCGATAATACTTTCAGCGAATTTTGGTGAAACAGAATAAGAATTGGCATTCTGTTGAGGAGTAAATAGACTTGTATACATGCCACCTACAGCAGGCATGGCCTGCCTTGGAAAGCCACCTCCTACAATGAGGATCGCTGCCGCGCCTTTTTGATTGGCTGCGCGGATCTTTCCATACATCCCGTTAGGGGCCATGAAACCCCTGCGGGTGGTTTTGTATGTTGAAGGGGCCCCATCAAGGATCAGAACTGCTTTGCCTCTTACATCCATGTTTCCGTAATCATCATATGCTGAATCAACGATACCGTGACCCACAAATACCACTTCCGAAAAATAACTGCTGGCAGTTTTTGCCGCCTGAAGGTTTGGCTGGAAATCCTGGTTGATCAGGAATTCTGTATTGTTGACCATGGCATTGCTGCTGATCAAAGAGTCCTTGTACACTGGATAGCTCTGCTGGTAGCTGTCTTTGTTTCCGGGCTTCAGTCCGTTTTCCTTAAAAAAAGCTTCAATATAGGCTGCAGCTTTGCGCTGCCCCTCGGTGGCCGTTTCACGGCCCTCCATTTCCTTTCCGGCGAGAATAAAAAGATGGGTACGAAGATCATTCTCATTGATCGACTCTCCGTATTTAACGGGGTTCACCGCCTTTTGGGCGAAACCTACGGCAGCCGACATCAACAATGCGGTAAATAACAGTAATCTCATGTTTGTTGTATTAAAAGTGAGGCTCAAGGTACTGTAAATGAAATTGCAGTAGGGCTGGAGCAGTATTTTTTACAAGCTTTTTTATGAACGGTGGGTTCAAATGCAGAAGATCAGCAGGAAATTTTGCCAACGCGGGTTGCGTGACGGCCCCCTTCAAAATCAGTGCCCATGAATGCGTCGACCATTTGTGTTGACAGGTCGAGTGAAACATATCTGGCGGGGATACAGATCACATTGGCATTATTGTGCTGCCGTGCGAGTGACGCCATGGGCGCGTTCCAGCAGATGGCAGCCCTGATACCCTGGTGCTTATTTGCGGTTATGGCTACACCGTTTGCAGAACCGCACAATAGTATGCCAAAACTGCATTCTCCTTTCTCCACTGCTTCCGCCACCGGATGGGCGAAATCAGGATAATCCACTGATTCCTTACTGTGGGTGCCAAAGTCCTTAACGCTAAGGCCCATGTTGGTAAGATATTTCTTCAGCTCCTCTTTGTAATCATAACCCGCATGGTCACACCCGATCGCTATTGACTGGAAAAGATTGAATTGAGAATGAATATTCATATAATGTTATTTTTTTCCTTGCTGCCCTAATGTACAATCTGAAGGCCTACTGCCATTCTTCCCATTTCTTCTCGGCAGCTTTATTTACCCTCGCTGAGATCAGAATGGATAACTCATACAACAAGACGAGTGGGATCACTACAATCAGCTGGCTGCCCCAATCCGGAGAAGGGGTGATGATGGCCGCAATGACCAATAGCGCAACATAGGCGTATTTCCTGTACGTGCGCAGGAATTTAGGAGTTACCAGTCCCATCTTTGATAAGATCCAGGATGCCATGGGCAATTCAAAAGCAAGCCCTGCCCCAAGCGTAATATCAATAAGACTGTCCAGGTAATCGCTCAACATGGGGCGATACAATAAGATGCCCTCCGTGCCGATCTTATAATTGGCCAGGAAATTGAATGTAAAGGGAGCCATGAGGAAGTATCCGAAACTTGCACCCATGAAAAAGAACAGCGATATCCAAAAAATGACACCCCTTGTATAGTTCAATTCTTCCGGCTTAAGGGCGGGCTTTACAAACCGCCATACTTCCCACAACACGTAAGGCAACGCAAAGAGCAGGCCGCCTGCAAATGCGATCGTAATGCTCGACATGAACGTGCCCGATACACTGGTGACCTGGAGGTTGAGTTCCATGGGCGGCATGCAGAGCGAGTCGCCCAATCGAAGCGTATGGCTGAGGGAACAAAGAACACGGTAAGAAATAAAATCATTACGGGTAGGTCCCATAATAACGTTATCAAAGATCCAGTCGATAAATATGAAAAAAACCACACCAAACAACAAGATCGCAAAGATCGATCTTACCACATGCCACCTCAATGCTTCAAGATGGTCAATGAAGCTCATTTCGGATTCATCAGAATCCTGACCCCTTATTTTTTTGAAGAATGATTTTCTGCCTGATTCTGTTTCTGCCACTATCAATTATTGAGGGTCAAATTTAAGCATTAAAAAAGAGGATTAATTTGCCAACCCCTTTTTATATCAGTTTGAAAGTAATTTAATCTCGCTCCAATAGCCGCCTGATTCAGGCATGCTACTGTAAAACCTTCATTTTAACGGTTTCTATCCGGGTGTCGCTAACATGTAAGATCTCAAACTCAAAATGATCAATGATGATCCTTTCTCTCTCACGGGGGATTTTTTCGTGCTGGTGAATGATGAAACCGGAAAGTGTTTCTGAGTCGCTGTCAGGAAGATTCAGGCTGTATTTCTGGTTGATATAGTCCAATTCCAGCCTGCCGGAAAATATGTATTCTTTGTCGGCTATGTGCTTTTCAACAAACTCCTCCGTATCGTATTCGTCCTGTATCTCCCCAAAGATCTCTTCGAGCAGGTCCTCCATGGTGATAATGCCGGATGTTCCTCCGAACTCGTCTACCACCCAGGCAATGCTTTTTCGCTCGCGCGTAAATTTATTGATCAGATCGGTGGCGCTCATGCTCTCAGGAACAGCAGGTATCGGCAGGATGACGGATTTTATGTCTGTAGGTTTCTTGAACAACGCCAGCTGATGCACATACCCCAGGATATTGTCGATATTCTTTTCATATACCACCAGCTTGCTCAGCTTGGTATCGATGAATTTTCGCTGTAGCATGTCTACCGACATATTTACATCAACCGCTTCCACCTCTTTCCTGGGCACCAGGCATTGCCTGATCTTAACATTGGGAAGGGAGAGGGCCGCTTCAAAAAGTTCCGTATTGAGCTCGGGGTTGTCTTCCGACTGCTCGCGGGTTTGCAAGATGAATTGTTCAAGGTCAACCCGGCTGAAAGCCTCTTTTTCATTATGTAAACGCACATTGAAAAGGTACTTCAGCATCCACTCTGCAATGGTCACAAAAAATGATGCGATCGGATACAGCAATCCGTAAAAGAAATTCACCAGCGGGGCGAAAAACGACAGTAGGGTATCATTCTTCGCGCGAAACAAAGCCCGGAATGAGAATTTTACTATCACCATAATGATGGTCGCCAGAATGATATCAAAAACCAGCCTGATATAAGTGAAATAAGGATGGGCTTCCTGGACAAAGAATCCCTGGATCCAGTCCCACAGCGAGGTGAAGTATTCGCCTACCAGCACGCTGTATATGATAGTGGCCAGATTTATGCCGATCAGCGTTGTGCCGATAAACTTTGCGGGGGAATCAAGGAACTCAGACAAAATTCGGCCGCTTTTCAGGCCCTGTTTTTTCTTGAGTTCAATGGATATCTTGTTCGCTGATACAAATGCCACTTCTATGCCGGCAAAAAAACCTGCCATAAGCAACGACAATCCTATACAGGCCAGGATGAGGGATTCCATATTCAAATATACTCGTTATTCTTCCGAAATGAAAGCCCGCACCAGTTTTTCGGCTTCCCTGCAGGCATCTTCCAATACGTTGTTCAGGATCACGTGGGAAAAGGAATGGCTAAAACTTAATTCAAAGGATGCTTTGTTTATCCGTGCCTGGAGACTTTCCTCACTTTCCGTTCCCCGCTTCTGCAGTCGCCTTCTCAATTCCTCCACAGAGGGCGGTTGAATAAACAGGGATAGCACAGATTCTGGAAATTGTTGTTGCACATGGATGGCACCCTTTACGTCGATATCCAATACGGGAACTTTTCCGAGCGCCCAGATCCGCTCCAATTCGGCTTTTAATGTGCCGTAATACTTCCCTTCATATACCATTTCCCACTCCACAAAGGCATTATTCTGGATCTTATGCTGAAAATCGTCTTCATCGAGAAAATAATAATCGACACCGTGTTTTTCCTCTCCCCGGGGTTTCCGGGTGGCGGCAGAAATAGAGAAAACGAGCTTGTCGGCGAAGGTGCTTAGCAAATGCCTCGTGATGGAGGTTTTGCCGGATCCCGAAGGGGCAGTAAGTATGATTATTTTCATCGCTAAATCAGTATTACTTACGGGTGATATCGGCGCCTAATGCCCTCAGCCTTTCATCGATCTGCTGATATCCCCTGTCGATCTGTTCAATATTCTGTATTATGCTTTTGCCTTCCGCGCTTAACGCGGCGATCAGCAACGAAACGCCCGCCCTGATGTCCGGACTGCTCATGGTGATGCCCCTCAGTTTCTGTTCCCGTTCAAGGCCGATCACTGCCGCACGGTGCGGATCGCAAAGTATGATCCTGGCACCCATATCTATCAGCTTATCTACAAAAAAAAGCCGGCTCTCAAACATTTTCTGATGAATCAGCACGCTACCTTTTGCCTGGGTAGCCACCACCAGTACAATGCTCAGCAGGTCCGGTGTGAAGCCAGGCCAGGGGTGATCGTAGATGGTAAGGACTGAGCCGTCGATAAAGGTTTGGATTTCGTAAACTTCCTGCTCCGGAACGAAAATGTCGTCGCCCCTGAATTCCAGTTCAATGCCCAGCTGACGAAACTTTTCCGGTATCACCCCCAACATATCTATCCTGCAATTTTTGATCGTGATTTCGCCTTGGGTCATTGCAGCCAGCCCTATGAACGAGCCGATCTCTATCATGTCAGGCAGCATTGTGTGGGTGGTGCCCGAAAGGCTTTCCACGCCATCTATGCACAACATGTTGGATGCTATGCCACTTATTTTGGCCCCCATCCTGTTGAGCATCGCACATAGCTGTTGTATATAGGGCTCGCAGGCTGCATTGTAAATGGTTGTTCTTCCACTGGCCATAACGGCAGCAAGGATGATGTTAGCAGTTCCCGTAACCGACGGCTCATCAAGCAGCAGGAAGGTTCCCTTCAATTCTTTCGCTGTGAGGTGGAAGAAACCATCTTCCGGATGGTAAGTGAAATCTACTCCCAACTTTTCAAAGCCAATGATATGCGTATCCAGTCTCCTCCGGCCGATCTTATCACCACCGGGTTTTGGGATATAGGCCCGCCTGAATCTGGAGAGTAAGGGACCCGCCGTCATGACTGCCCCTCTTAATCTGCCGCTTTTCTCACGAAAATCCTCGCTGTGGAGATAGTCCATATTGATATCATCGGCCTGAAATATGCAGGTGTTGCGGGAAACACGATTTGTTTTAACCCCCATGTCGCCCAGTAGTTGGATA
Organism: Chitinophagaceae bacterium; assembly: GCA_040404005.1. Classification (GTDB taxonomy): domain Bacteria; phylum Bacteroidota; class Bacteroidia; order Chitinophagales; family Chitinophagaceae; genus Pollutibacter. The sequence goes on along the minus strand of JBBAJO010000015.1, from coordinate 39,740 downwards.
AGGAGGTTGACATCAACAATGTCAGGTATATTGCGGATCTCAACAGGCTCGGAGGTGAGCAATACGGCGCTGATGATCTGCAGGGCTTCGTTCTTGGCACCTTGGGGTACAATTTCACCCTTCAGTTTTTTACCACCGTTGACTTCAAATGAGAACATGTAAATGCAAAAAGTTTATTTAAACCGTTTCTTGTTGAACTTCTGCTGGGGGCCGCGGTTTTTGTTCTGGCCTTGTCGGTTGCCGCCGCCTTGTCCGCCACCTTGTCCGCCACTGCTGTTACGGTTGTCTCTGAAGTTGCCGCCTTTGCTGCGTTTTACAAACCGGTCGTCACGCTCGCGCTCCCTGAACATCTTCACAAACGGGGTGTTGGTGAAATCCAACTGACCCTGGGTGATGCTGTTCAACTCCCCACGGATCTGCTCGTCGTGCGCCATCTCTTTATGCCAGTTTCCGTAGGCTAGCTTCATGTAGTATGCGACTGCATTTGCAAAACCCGCACGTTTATCGGGGTTTTCTTCCTTCAATGCCTTATCGATCACCAACTCAAGGTTTTTGCCGAGGTGGGTAAACTTGGGATATCGTTTGGGATAAGGCAAGGGTGCTGGTTTTGCCTGCAATTTCTCCCGGGTGGGGATAGGATAGGGGCTTTTTACGTCGAGCTTAAAATCAGACATCAAAAACAGGTGATCCCATAGTTTATGCCTGAAATCCTCCACATTTTTGAGATGCGGGTTGAGAAATCCCATTAATTCGATCACATTGGCCACATTGGCCTGCCTCAGTTCGGGATCTTCAATCGTAACAATGTGGTCGATCATTTTTTGAATATGGCGGCCATATTCCCTCATCACCAGGTGATTGCGTGAGGTATTGTATTCCATAGAACTCATATTGGGCAAATATATCCATTTTAATTTGAGATTGGGATAATCCGGGAACGCCGGCAGGTGGCGTTCCCGCATCAGGATCTTTACGATCCTCTCAAAAGCAGTTTTTTCGTAGCCTGTTCGCCCGTACTGGTGTTTCTCACCCTCAGCCAGTAATGGCCAGCAGGGAAACCCGGATTGATGATAAACTGCAGCGCCGGAAGTGCAGTCGCTTTGGTGGTTCGCATCTGAACGATCTGTCCGGAGAGATTTACAAGTTCAATTACCATACTCCCGGTCTGGGCAGTTGGGAAGCTGATCGTTACGTTATTGGTGGCCGGATTAGGGTAGATGGAGGGGCTCAATTCACCATCTTTACCAATAGTAATCCCCTTCACGCTCGTATAGGTTTCCTTTGAACTTTCGTCCAGTTGTTTTACCCTGTAAAACACCCTTCCCTTCAGGGTAGCTTCCGGCTCATAGCCGTACTGGTAGTCCCTGCTGCCTGTGCCTTGTGCGCCCATCACTGCCAGGGGGCTGAACTCGCGCCCATTCCGGCTCCATTCGATCACGTATTTATATAAGGGACTTTCATTTTCAGTGGTCCACCTCAAGTCCACTTTCCTGTTGTTCTTTTTCACGTTGAAATCCGGTATCCCTGATTTGAGGACGGCGTTGGAGCAGAAATAATATACTACCCTTACGGTAACGTTGCTCACCGCTGCCACATTCAGGCCGAAATTGTCATTTCCTGTGGTTATCAGGAAGCTTCCGTTGTTGAAATAGGTATAGTTAACCTTGCCTGTACCAAGGTATGGAATAACATTCGATGTAGTTTGGGCAATGTTCCGGGCGCTGAAAACATTGTCGGGCCCAATATGAATCGCAGTATCCGGATCAACGTCGGCCTGCCCGAGGTCATATGGTCCGTATAACCGGGTAGTGCTGGAAGTAGGGTTTATGCCCGGGCCCGTTAAGCTGGTTACGCGGGTATAGGCCATTTTATAAGTTACCCTGGAGGTGACGTCCCTGTTTACGAAGTCCATATCCAGGGTTGTGTTCACGATGGCGGAACTTCGTACACAGTTCAGTGTGCCAACTGTAGGGTCAAACTTATCGAATGCTAAAATGCTGTTGAAGGGAAGTATGCCGGATAATGTTTGTTCCTGTACTACTGAGTCGATCGTAAAGCCGGGGGAGCAGGTAATGCATTGGGCCTGTGAATGTTGTGGCGAAATGGCAAACAGAGCCACCATTACGATTGTTAGGTAGAGTTTTTTCATAGAACGGATTTTAGGTTTGTAGGACTGGATTAAGAGATAAAAGTACTCGGCAAAAGCCACATTGCCAATAGATGAGGCATCTTTTAAGGCCCTGACGAGTGATTTTTTTTACAGTAGTTTTGTAAGAGCTTGATTGTATGAGAATTGCGATAAATGCACGTTTTACAGGGCAGTTGGCAACTGAAGGGTATGGCCGTTTTACTAACGGACTCGTACATGCCTTGTCGGAAAACCATCCCAATGATCAGTTTGTGATGATGCACGACAGGCCACCGCTGTCAATAGCGGGTATACGTGGCCGCAATATCACCTCCACCAGCCGGGGACCTGCTGCGAGGCATCCGGTTCTCTGGAAAATATGGTACGATGTGAGTATGCCGTCCATGGCAAGGAAAACCGGGGCAAATTTGATTTTTTCGCCCGATGGCTTTTGCTCGCTGAGTACATCCATACCCCAGGTGCTCGCGATACATGACCTTGCATTCCTGCATTATCCTTCAGGGATCAACGGTTTATACCGCGCATACTACCGGCATTATACTCCCCGCTTCATCAGGAAGGCAAAGCATATTATCACCGTTTCGCAGTTCTCGAAAGAGAACATTATCCAACATTATCCGCACGCGAAAGGCAAGATAACGGTGGTGCACAATGCGGCCGATGATTCGTTCCGGCCATTGGAGTGGAAAAAGAAAGATCTGGTGAAGGATGAGTATGCCGGCGGCCAGGAGTATTTCCTGTATGCAGGAGCCATTCACCCCAGAAAGAACCTGATCAATTTGCTAAAGGGATTCTCCTGGTTTAAAAACAGGCACCGCAGCAATATGAAACTGGTGCTGGCAGGGAGGATGGCCTGGGGAAACGATGATTTTGAAAAACAGTTGCAGTTGTATAAATACCGCAACGATGTGGTGGTTACTGGCTATCTCGCCGATGAACATATGCAGTACCTGATGGCAGGGGCCTATGCATTTATATATCCTTCGTACTGGGAAGGATTTGGCTTGCCCGTACTGGAAGCCATGCAGTCGGGCGTTCCCGTGATTACTTCATCAAACAGCTCAATGCCTGAAGTGGCTGGCGAGGCGGCCTTATACAATGAACCGGCTGATGCAGAGGGTTGGGGCAAGGCCATGGGGCTGTTGTATAAAGATGAGAACCTTCGTTCCCGGCTGATTATAGGCGGACTTGAAAGATCACGCATGTTCAGCTGGAGGGAAAGCGCTGCTACCCTGCGCAAGGTATTTGATCAGGTCATTTAATCTCGCTTACCCATTAGTTTCTTGCTAACATCTTACCTTTGCCGACTAATACCGAAACATGAATCAATCAACGATAACCATAGATGTTACGCTGGACAACGATAAGATTCCGGAGAAGCTGAGCTGGAGCGCCACCCAAAGTTCAGCCCAGGAGGCCCAGGACGCTAAGGCGATGATGCTGTCTTTCTGGGATGGAAATGATAAGGCTGCACTGCGGATAGACCTCTGGACAAAAGATATGATGATGGATGAGATGGCCGATTTTGTTTATCAGAACATGATGACCATGGCCGACAATTTTGAAAGGGCTACCAGGCAGGAAGCCCTGGCAAAGGATATGAAAACTTTTGCAAGGGCCTTTATCAAAAAATTCCAGCAGATCCATGAACAGGCTAACACAAATCCACAACCTTAGTATATGTCATTAGAGAAACTGATCAATGACCAGTTGAAAACAGCCATGCTGGCTAAAGACGAGAAATCTTTAAGGGGCCTTAGAGCGATCAAGGCAGCCATTTTGCTGGCGAAAACATCGGAAGGTAGCTCTGGCGAGATCAAACCGGAAGACGAACTGAAGATGCTGCAGAAGCTCGTTAAACAAAGAAAAGAGTCCGAAGAAATTTTCCGGAAACAGAACCGGCCTGACCTGGCGGATAAGGAAGCGGAGGAGGTGGTGGTGATTGAGAAATTCCTGCCTGCCCAGATGGAGACCGCGGAACTTAGAAAGATCCTCCAGCAAATTATCGCAGATACCGGGGCGGCATCGCCCGCCGATATTGGTAAGGTGATGGGTGTTGCAACAAAGCAACTCGCAGGCAAAGCAGATGGAAAAACAATTTCCGCTATAACGAAAGAATTGCTTACCCCACAATAAGCGTATGACCATTGATCTCATCTTTCTTTTTATCATGCTGTCGGCAGCCATAAAGGGCTTTAAAAATGGCCTCGTAGGGGCTGCGTTTTCGTTCGCTGCTTTTTTTATCGGACTTGCTGCTGCTTTGAAACTGTCTGCAATAGTGGCAGCATATTTACAGGAGGGGTTTGATAAACCTGCAGCATGGTGGCCGGTAGTGGCATTCCTGCTGGTATTTATTGTAGTGGGATCCCTCATCAGAGTGGCAGCTGGCGTATTGGAAAAGGCGCTCAATTTTGCAATGCTCGGATGGGTCAATGCCGTGGGCGGATTCTTCATTTATGCGATCTTGTATACGCTCCTGTTTAGTGTCGTCATTTTTTATTACGATCAGATCAGGCATATTTCCGAGGCTGCAAAGGTAGAATCAAAGGTTTATGCATATATTGAACCCTGGGGTGAGTGGACCATGCGTTCTTTGGCCTATATCATTCCCCAGTTCAAGGATGTGTTTGCAGACATGCAGGACTTTTTTCAAAAGGTTGGTGAAGACCTGAAGAAATGATGGCGCCACCTTATTCACTATTTCAGGATAAAAAATTACTTTAGCATTTAAGGAGAATATTTTGGTTTATCACATCAGACAGACAGGCAAATTCAAGTACATTGAAGAAGGCGAGGGGGAACCGCTTGTACTTCTGCATGGTCTTTTTGGTGCCCTGAGCAATTTTGAGGGTCTGATCAACTATTTCATTCCCCATAATAAGGTGATCGTGCCTATGCTCCCCCTTTTTGAGCTGGATCTGCTCCATACTTCCGTGGGCGGATTGGCGAAATTCCTGAATAAGTTCATTGAAACTAAGGATTACAAGAATATCAACCTTCTTGGAAACTCCCTGGGAGGACACGTGGCACTGATACATGTGCTCCGCCACCCGGAACGCATAAAATCCCTGATCCTCACCGGAAGTTCGGGACTGTTCGAGAATGGAATGGGTGATACTTACCCCAAAAGGGGTGATTACGATTACATCAGGAAGAAGACTGAACTTACTTTTTACGATCCTAACACAGCGAGTAAGGAATTGGTGGATGAAGTGTATGAGATCGTAAATAACAGGATCAAAGCCATAAAGATCATCGCACTGGCTAAAAGTGCCATTAGGAATAACCTCGGCCAGGAACTCACCAAGATCGAAAAGCCCAGTTTGCTGATTTGGGGTAATGACGATACCATAACACCGCCATTCGTAGCAAGGGAATTCAATAAGCTAATTCCTAACAGTGAACTTCATTTTATTGATAAATGCGGACATGCCCCTATGATGGAAGTTCCCGATGAGTTCAATAGAATATTGCACCTGTTCCTGCAAAAACGCAATGAACCAGCCGCTTTGGTAAAGTAAATGCAGGATGCAGCGCTTGTCTGCTTTTTATCGTCTTGGTTTTTATTTGAATGAATTAACCATGTTTTGCGGTCAACTCATATCATCCGACATCATTCCCCTGAATCTGCAGGATACAGTGGGTTATGCCCTGATGATCATGGACGAGAAGAAAGTGAATACGCTCCCCGTAGTAGAGGGTGACAAATATCTGGGTATGGTGGACGAAGATAATCTGCTGGATGCTGACGCCGCCCAAACATTGGCCGATGCAGCCAGCGAACTTATCGGGAACGCCGTAAGGCCAGGCGACTATTTCCTTGTTGCCGTAAAACTGGCTTACCTCTACCAGCTAGAGATCGTACCGGTGGCCAACGAGAAACAGGAATTTGAAGGGCTGATCACCAAAGAAACATTGTTCGCGCAACTCGCGCAGAAAACAGGCTCCGATGAATATGGTTCCATGCTCGTCCTGGAAATGGAGAAGCAGGACTACTCCCCCGCACTATTCAATCGCATCATAGAATCCAACGATGCCGTTATCACACAACTGAATTCCTGGTCAGACCCCACCACCAGCCTGATGACCGTTGTGATCAGGATCAACAAGGAAGAAATCTCCGATGTGGTCGCTTCCTTCCAGCGGCATGATTTTACAGTAAGGTATTATCTGGGCGAAGAGCTTTTCCGTAACGAATTGCAAAGTAACCTGGATCACTTAATGAATTACCTTAATATGTAATAAAGCTTCGCCTTTCTGGTGGATGACTATTTTTGTGGAGTTCTATGGAGACTGCGATTAAATATATTGTTATGTTCCTTGTGGTTGGTTGCCTTTGCGTACCCGCTCATTCTCAGGAAAAAGAAGAGCAACCGACCGTGCCCGTCAGCAAGGTGCTCGACGAATCCAATGTCACCATCCGCGATATCATCATCGTAGGGAATAAAAAAACAAAGGACCATATTGTGTCCAGGGAAATGCCAACCCTCAAGGGGCAGGCCTATCCCATGTCTTTTATCCTCAATTCCCTGCAGCTGGGAAGGCAAAACCTGATGAATACCACACTGTTCGTGGATGTGTCCGTTGACTTCACCAATTGGTACAATGATTCCCTGGATATCCTTGTTGATGTAAATGAAAGATGGTACTATTTCCCGTTCCCGATCTTCAAACCCGTTGATCGAAACTGGAACGTCTGGATCAATCAATATGATGTCAGCTTCGACCGGGTTAACTATGGCATAAAATTCCTCGGCAACAATATCACGGGCCGAAACGACAAGCTCAATATTTACCTCCAGAACGGATACACCCGGCTGGTGGCGTTGACCTACGAGAACCCTTTTGTTGGGAAAAGCCTGAAGCATGGTCTTTCATTCGAGTTGTCTTTGGCACAGAACCGGGAGATCAATTACACTACGCGAAATAACCAACAGGTATTTTTCCGGGATTCAAGCGGATTCATCAGGAAAAAAATTGTTGTTGGTGCCGGCTACTCCTATCGTAAAGGGTCTATAGAAAGGCATACGGTGAAACTGAATTACACCTTCGAAACGGTTAACGATACCATCGCTGTGCTGAATCCCAAATTCTTTGGTGATGGCATAACACAGCAGAGTTTTCCCGAGCTTTTTTATCGTTACCAGTACCTCGGCGTGAACTATATTCCCTATCCCACCAAGGGCTTCCGATGGGATTTCAGCTTTACAAAAAGGGGCCTCGGAGGACCAATGAATCTGTGGCAATTCAACATTAAAGCCGCCAAGTACTGGCCACTGCCAGGGAAATTCTTTTACTCACTGCACGGAGACGCTACCCTTAAGCTGCCTTTCAACCAGCCTTTTTATAACCAGCCCATGATGGGGTATGGCGATAACTACATGCGGGGAATGGAATACTATGTGATCGATGGTGTTGCCGGCGGTATGTTGAGGAGTACCATCAGGAAGCAGATCTTCGACCTCAAATGGAGAACTGGCCTGAACTCCAGAACGTATGGAACCATCCCGTTCCGGATCTTCCTGAAAGCTTATGGCGATATGGGTTATTCATACAACAAAAATAACGTCACCAGTAACAGTCTGACCAACAAATTCCTCTACACCGGTGGATTAGGGATCGACATACTCACGATCTATGACGTTGTATTGCGTTTTGAATACAGCTTTAATCAACTCAGTGAAAGGGCCCTGTTCCTTCATATGAACGAATTTTAGTAGTTTCCACTAACATTGCATCATGAAAATAGCTATTTACAGCAGGGGCGGGGAAAACGTGGATGTGAACGATGTGAAGATATTGTTGCATGCCCTGCAGGAGGGGAAAAGCCTGGCCTATTTGTACGATGATTATTTCCAGCAGGTAAAAGATCACTTGCCTTCCGCTGACGGCTACGATACCTTTTCAACCTCCGATGACCTGGACGACAGCTTTGATTGCCTCATCAGCCTGGGTGGTGATGGTACTTTACTCGACACGGTCACCCTGATCCGTGACAAGAATATCCCCGTGCTTGGCGTTAATTTCGGCAGGCTGGGATTTCTGGCATCACTGGGTAAGGAGGATATACAAACTGCTGTCACAGCGCTGATCGAAAGAACTTTTGTGATCGAAAAAAGAACCCTGATCCACCTCGATGCCGATACCAAACTTTTTGGGGAGACACCCTATGCTCTCAATGAATTTGCCATCCACAAAAGGGAGAACTCGCCCATGATCAAGATACATACTTACCTGAACGGCGAATTTCTCAATACTTATTGGGCCGATGGCCTGATCGTTTCCACACCTACCGGTTCAACCGGATACTCCCTCAGTTGCAATGGTCCTGTAGTATTCCCGGAATCAGGGAGTTTTGTGATCACACCGGTAGCGCCCCATAACCTGAATGTAAGGCCCATTGTAATCCCGGACAACAACATCATCTCCTTTGAAGTGGAGGGCAGAACAGACCAATTCATTTGCGCGATGGACTCCCGGAAAGAAACAGTGGATAAAAAGATCCAACTCGCTGTCAGGAAAGAAAGCTTCACCATCAGCCTCATCAGGCTGAATGAAAACAACTTCCTCCAGACCCTCAGAAAGAAACTCGCCTGGGGCTTCGATACAAGGAATTAATTTTAAACTCTACCAATTAACAGACTTTTTACATCTTAATTTCGTTTTTTTGGTAATGTTCAGGAAAAGCAGCTTACTGATTTTAATCGTTTTTGTGTGTTTCAAGGCCTGGGCCCAGCCCCAGGCAACGGTTTATGAGGGTGAAATCGGGATCACTGCGGGTGTCGCCCACTATTTCGGCGATCTGAATAACCGGGCCGCACTGAACAGGCCCAAAATGTCCGTTGGCGCATTTTACCGCAAACAATTTGGCAATTACATCGGCGTTCGCCTCGGCTTTCATTACGCCCAACTCGGTTACTCAGATATTTACAGCAAGAATGAATTCCAGCAACAGAGGAACTTGAGCTTCAACTCTTCCAATTGGGAAGTGGCCCTGCAGGGGGATTTCAATTTTTTCAGGTTTGAACCCGGCAACCCTGAATACATGTTCACGCCATATGTAACACTTGGGTTCGGCGTCTTTGGTTACGATCCCTATGCTTACCTGGACGGGGAAAAATACTTTCTCCGCCCGCTGGGTACGGAAGGACAGGGCAGTTCTTTTTATCCCGAACGCCAGTTCTATGGGAACACGGCATTTTGTTTCCCACTTGGCATGGGAGTAAAATATAGTATTAATCCTACATTAAACTTCGCCTTCGAAGTAGCCTATCGTTTTACCAATACGGATTACCTGGACGACGTCAGTACAACTTACGCCGGTACGGCTGCCTTCACGCCCCAGTCACCAGCGTTCTTTTTGCAGGACAGAAGCTATGAAAAAGGCGCTCCTATCGGCACAGCCGGTCGCCAAAGGGGTTTTAGCTCGCAGAAGGATCAGTACATCATCATAGAAGCCAGCATATCCATCGCTCTAAGCTCCTACAGATGCCCTACACCCCGGGGCCAGTATTAATGAATTAAGAATAGAGAACTTGGCCAAATAGCCAATAGATAAATTATCTTTGAAACATGACCCTCAAGGATCATATCAATACAGAAAAACTTCCCCGGCATATTGCAATCATCATGGATGGCAATGGAAGATGGGCGGAAGAACAGGGTCAGGATCGCCTCTACGGCCATTTTCATGGTGTGGAGAGCGTCAGGAATATTGTGGAAGGTTGCGCTGAACTGGGTATAGAATATCTTACCCTGTACGCTTTTTCCACCGAGAACTGGGACCGGCCGGTACACGAGGTTACCGGACTGATGGAACTGCTGGTGGAGACCATTCGAAAGGAAGTGCCCATTCTTATTAAGAATAATATCCGGCTGCATGTGATCGGTGCGCTGGATATGCTGCCGGAATATGCCCGCCATGAACTGAACGAAGCCCTCGAAATGACAGCCGCCAATACCGGCCTAAATCTGGTTATGGCACTCAGTTACAGCTCACGCTGGGAGTTGGTCAATGCAGTGAAAAAGATAGGTGAAGATGTGAAATCCGGAAAGATACAGCCCGAAGCGATCAATCAGGATACCCTTGAACAGTACCTTTCTACCAGCGATTTTCCCGATCCGGAGCTTATGATCAGAACCAGCGGGGAGTTTCGCATCAGCAATTTCCTGCTTTATCAACTCGCTTATGCCGAGCTCTACTTCACTTCAACCCGCTGGCCTGAATTCCGAAAGGAACACCTTTATGAGGCGATCCTCGATTTCCAGAAACGGGAAAGGCGGTTCGGGAAAACCACCAACCAGATCAAGACGGAAGCCAGCGAACATTTGTCCTGACACAGAAAACAAGGGCGTTTTAACAAAGCATTCAAAGAAAAGCCGTTATTTTGCCGCCTAATTCGAAAATTTTAGAACCCGGATGCGCGTAATAGGTACTCTCCTAATTTTTACTGGTCTTTTGTTTACCAAAAATGCTGCCGCCCAAATCGATGGTATCCCTGTTAAACAAGACAGACCCACCCTTGCGCAGGATACCCTTCCTACTTCCGTGGATCCTGAATTGCTTAATATTCTGAGTTCTAAATCGCCGAAAAAATACATCATTCAGGACATTAAAGTAACAGGAGCCAAATTATTCGATCCAGCTATAGTTATTTCTGTTTCCGGTATAGCGGTAGGTGATGAAGTGACCCTTCCAGGTGGTGACCTTTTTTCTAAAGCGATCACGAGGCTCTGGGCACAGAACATGTTTACCAACATCAACGTATTCATCACCAAACTCGAAGGGCGGAATATCTGGGTGGAGATCGTTGCATCAGAAAGGCCTATGCTTTCTGACTTTCGTTTCAAAGGCATAAAGAAAAGTGAAGCTGATGAGTTGAAAGACAAGGTTGGCGTTTTTCAAAATCGGGTGGTGACCGATAACATGAGGCTGAATGCCATTGAAAATATAAACAAGTATTATATAGAGAAAGGCTTCCTTAAGGTTGATGTGAAGATCAACGAGATCCCTGATCCAAAGTCAACAGGGAAAGTGATTTTCGAGTTCGATGTGAGCAAGGGCAAGAAAGTGAAGGTCGACAATATTCATTTTTTTGGCCAGGAAACGATATCTGAGCAAAAGCTAAAGGGCCAGTTAAAGGGCACCAAGGAGATGAGTAAGGTCACCTTGTTCCCTGAAAAGGTTGAAAGTCCCTACGGCGAAGTAAAAACACAAAGCTGGTCTGAGTTTAAAAAGGAAAAGGGCTATTTATACCCATCCAAGATCCGTGACTACATTGAGCCGTGGTTCCGGTTTAAGATGTTTGCCAATGCCAAGTTCAATGAGAAGAAATATGGGGAAGATAAAGAGAAGGTGCTCAGCTACCTTAACTCCCAGGGCTTCCGCGATGCACAGATCGTTTCTGACACCCAATACCTCAATGCGAAAGGCAATCTTAATGTTGACCTGAAAGTGGATGAAGGTCGCAAATATGCTTTTGGCAATATCAGCTGGACAGGGAATACCAAGTATACAGATTCACTTCTCACCCTGCTGCTTAATGTTAAGAAGGGCGACACGTATAACCTCGAGACTTTAAATAAAAGGTTGGGTAAAGAACTTTCGCAGGAAGGTGGTGATATCAGCTCCCTGTATATGGATGATGGATACCTGTTCTTCCAGATCGATCCGGTTGAAACCGCTGTTTACAATGATACCATCGATTTTGAGATCAGGATTCGCGAAGGTCCCCAGGCAACGATAAAAAACGTAAATATCTCTGGCAACACCAAAACTAAAGAGTATGTTATACGTCGCGAATTGAGAACCATTCCCGGTGAAAAATTCAGTCGTTCAGACCTTATCCGTTCCCAGCGTGAGATCGTAAACCTCGGTTATTTCGACCAGGAGAAACTCGGTCTCCAGCCAGTTCCCAATCAGGAAGATGGAACGGTGGATATCAACTATTCGGTTGTGGAAAAATCTTCTGACCAACTGGAACTTAGCGCAGGTTGGGGTGGTGGAATCGGTTTGACAGGTACCCTTGGTGTTACCTTCAATAACTTCTCGCTGAAGAATATCTTCAAGAAGGAAACCTGGGATCCGCTTCCATCAGGTGATGGCCAGAAGCTTTCTATCCGTTTCCAGTCTAACGGTCGATTCTTCCGATCCATCAATGCCTCATTCACTGAGCCGTGGCTGGGAGGCAAGAAAAGGAACTCCCTTACCGTGAGCATTTTCAACAACAAGTTCTCGAATGCATATGATCCCAATACGGGGCAGTTCGACAAGCGCTTTTCGGATTCTTCCTACCTGAAAACAACCGGTATGACGCTGGCCCTTGGAAAACAGCTAAAATGGCCGGATGACTTTTTCACGCTGGTGACCTCTCTCAACTTCATTAATTACAATGCCAGGAACTACCCGATTTTCCCCGGGTTCAGTAATGGTAAATCAACCAATATCAGTTTAAAGATCGCGCTGAGCAGGAACTCCATTGACCAGCCTATCTTCCCAAGAAGTGGATCAAACTTCATGTTTAGCGGACAGTTCACGCCGCCATGGTCTTCACTGCGTGGAATCAATGAGGCTGATATCTTTAGGCTTGTTGAGTTTCACAAATGGAAATTTACGGGTGAATGGTTTGTTCCCCTGAGTAAAGCTGCCGGTGCAGAGAAGAACAGACAGTTTGTTCTCCGTGTGGCCATCAAATATGGCTTTATCGGAAGGTATACTTCACAATTGCCGGTCTCGCCATTTGAAAGATTCCAGGTGGGTGACGCGGGTTTAACAAATAACTTCGGGGTGTTGGGATATGATATCATCGCTCACAGGGGTTATCCTGTTTATGAGTCGTCTGATCCAACAGTGAATCCAGATCAGCAACAGGCTTCCCAGTTCTTCACGATCTTCAACAAGTACACCATGGAGATCAGATACCCGCTGGTTACCAACCCGAGCAGTACTATCTTTGGCCTAGCTTTCTTTGAGGCTGCAAACGGCTGGTATTCCTTCAAGGAATATAATCCCTTCCGTTTAAGGCGTTCTGTAGGCTTAGGTATGCGCTTCTTCTTACCCATGTTTGGTTTGCTGGGCTTTGACTACGGTATAGGGTTAGACAGGATTACGAACGGGGGCAGGATGAAGGATGCGTCACGATTCACATTCATGCTCGGATTTGAGCCGGAATAGCATTTAATTGCCATCTAAAAATATACGCCATGAAAAAATCGATCATCCTTGCTGTATGCTTTCTGTTCATGACTGGTATAAGCCAGGCCCAGCGTTATGCGATCATTGATACTAAGTATATCCTCGATAAACTTCCTGAATATAAGGATGCCCAGAAGAAGCTCGATCTGCTAAGTGAGCAGTGGCAGAAAGAGATCGATGCCAAACAAGGGGAACTCGATCAGATGTACAGAAACTTTGAAACTGAGCAGGTTATGCTTAGTGATCAGTTGAAGAAGAAGCGGGAAGATGAGCTTTTCAATAAAGAAAAAGAACTGCGTGACCTCCAAAGGAAACGCTTTGGATTTGAAGGTGACCTCTTTAAGAAAAGGCAGGAACTGATCAAGCCCGTTCAGGATAAAGTGTACAATGCGGTACAAAAACTTGCCGTGTCCAGGCAGTACGACCTCATTTTAGATAAAAGTGAAGGAATTACCGTTATCTTTGCCGACCCTAAACTGGACAAGAGTGACGACGTGTTGAAGGAGATAGGTGTTAAATAATTCACAACTGGCCCGGGGAGGCAACTGAAGAAAGAGTATACGCTACTATTTATAACAGAACCAGAATATTTACAAAACAGTAATCTACATGAAAAAGTTAGTCGTAATGGTATGCATCGCTGTAGCAGGTTTGGTTTCAACAGAAGCTAAAGCCCAATCTGCTCCGATGAAAGCAGCATATGTCAGTGTTGACGAAGTGGTACAGATGATGCCTGAATACAAGAAAGCAATGGGTGATCTGTCTCAGTTCGACAGTGCCCTTCAGATCAATTATGCAGAAACGCTGCAGGAGTTGAACAGGCAGGACAGCATCATGAAGGTTGACTCATTGAAATGGTCAAATGCCCTGAAAACTGCGAAAAAAGAGAATATGAGGAAACTGTTCACTGACCTTCAGGGTTTTGAGCAGTCGTATCAACAACAGATGCAGGCTAAGAACGAAGAACTGCTGGCTCCCGTAGCCCAGAAAGCCAATCAGCTGATCGCAGAGGTCGCTAAAACATCGGGGTACAGTCATGTGTTCCGAAAAGAAGCACTACTCGTTTATCCGGAAACAGATGACCTGCTGCCGCTGGTTAAAAAGAAATTAGGGCCCAGTGCGGTAGCGCCGGCGGCAAGGCCAGCTATCCCAAAGAGATAGTCGGTAAACTAGCAATAAAGTATAACTGATAAAAAAGGCGCCCTCCAAAACAGGACGCCTTTGTTATTATATTTTGGGCCACAGAACTTCATCTTGTTTAATTCTATGATTGGGGTATTTGACTCAGGTTATGGCGGATTGACGGTGCTGCGGTCCCTGGTGGGTAAACTTTCGGGGTACGACTTTATTTACCTGGGGGATAATGCCCGGGCACCCTATGGTACCCGTTCCTTTGATACCGTGTATGCGTATACACTGGAGTCGGTGAAATGGCTTTTCGCGCAGGGCTGCCCATTGGTGGTATTGGCCTGCAATACCGCCTCCGCCAAGGCGCTGCGCACCATCCAGCAGAAAGACCTCCCATCGATCAACGGTGGCAAAAGGGTACTCGGCGTAATCAGGCCCACTACCGAAGTGATTGGCAGGTATTCGAAAACGGGTGAAATCGGTGTACTAGCCACCCCGGGTACAGTGAGTTCGGGCTCCTACCCAATAGAGATCAATAAATTCTTTCCCGATCTGAAGGTCCACCAGCAGGCTTGTCCATTGTGGGTCCCCCTGATTGAACATAATGAGCATGAAACGGCCGGCGCCGATTTCTTTGTAGATAAATGCGTGAACGCCCTGCTCGCCAAATCCCCCGGCATAGATACCATACTGCTCGCATGTACCCATTATCCCTTGCTGCAAGAAAAGATAGCGGCTGCCGCTGGTAAAGCAGTCAGGATCGTAAGCCAGGGAGAAATTGTGGCAGAAAGTCTTGTTGATTATTTAAGGAGGCATCCGGAGATGGAGCAACGATTAGGGAAAAATGCGAGCAGAAAATTTTTTACTACCGATTCGGCCGACGATTTTGACCGGCACGCCACGAGTTTCTTCGGGGATAGCATAAAAAGTACCCATATTAAGCTGTAAATCGGCATGGCCGGGAGCGGGTAAGGATGAAAGAGAGGGGAAGCGCAAAAACCAGAACCATCCCTATGAAATGGCGTATTTTAATTTGGGTTGACTGGAATTAAAATGTACCTTCGCCGTCCTTTCACGAAACAGGGGTATGGTGACCTCTGGATATGATCTTAAAACCGGGGTTTTCCCGCATTTCTCAACGTGAAAAAATAAAGTTATGAAACGTACATACCAACCTCATCGTAAGCGCCGTAAAACCGTTCACGGTTTCCGTAAGCGCATGGAAACAGCCAATGGCCGTAAGGTGCTGGCTAGCCGACGCTTGAAAGGGCGTAAGAAGCTGACTGTTTCTGATGAATCGAAAGGGAAGTAACCCTTTCTTCTAAGAAAGATATTTTACCCCGCATCTGGTTAATACCGGATGCGGGGCTTTTTGTTTTGGTAACTTTAGCATCTTGAAACAATTCACACTTTCCAGGCACGAACGCCTAAAAAGCAGGAAGCAGATCGATCTTCTGTTCAGCAGCGGGAAGTATTTTAATGTCCCCCCGCTGAGGGTGATCTATGAAGTTGAGGTAATGGAATTGCCCCAGCCGCTGCAGTTTGGCGTTGGAGTTTCGGTGCGTCATTTCAAGAAAGCGACAGATCGGAACCGGGTGAAGAGGCTGCTTCGTGAAGCCTGGCGATTACAAAAGACACCGCTACAGGACCAATTGAGAGAAAAGGGGATGGTCCTCCGATTATTTGTGATCTACACGGGCCGGGAACTACCGGATCATGAACTTGTATCAGCAAAAATGAGCCTATCCATACAGAGATTAGCAATCGTAATCAATGAAACAGATCCTGCGCATACTTAGCCTTCCATTTATTTTCCTGGTAAGGGTTTATCAGAAGGTGATATCACCGATGCTGGGCCCCAAATGCAGGTATGCACCCACATGCTCCGAATACACGGTACAGGCGCTGAAGAAGCATGGGCTGATCAAAGGGGGATGGCTCTCGATAAAACGTATTTCAAGCTGCCATCCCTGGGGCGGCAGCGGCTATGACCCTGTTCCATAGGGATTGGCTCATTGGCTCATTTGCTCATTAACTCATTGGTTCGTCTTGAAGTCCAATAGATGAACCAATTAGAATGAGCCAATAAGTTCGCACATAAAAAACGGATTGACAGATTCTTTAATCCGTCAATCCGTCAATCCGCTAATCCGTCAATTCTTAATGAGCCAATTAGCTAATGAGCCAATGAGCCAATGAGCCAATTGGTCAAAACCTGGATGCTACCTTACTCCAGTTGACTACGTTCCAGAACGCATTCAGGTACTCAGCCCGGCGGTTCTGGTATTTAAGGTAATATGCATGTTCCCATACGTCAACACCCAGTAACGGGGTTCCTTTGACCTCTGCAACATCCATTAAGGGATTGTCTTGGTTCGGTGTGCTGCTAACAGCCAATTTACCGCTGGCATCTTTGATAAGCCATGCCCATCCGCTTCCGAAACGGGTCATACCGGCGTTGTTCATCTTTTCTTTCAGGCCATCCAGCGAGCCGAATGCTTCATTGATCGCATCTGCCAGGGCTCCTGTTGGCGCACCTCCAGCATGGGGCGCCAGGCTTTCCCAAAAGAAACTGTGATTCCAGTGACCGCCACCGTTATTTCTGACTGCAGGGGATATAGAGCCTGCTGCGGCTAACAGTTCCTCAATCGTTTTATGTTCGTTGGGAGTACCGGTAATGGCCTTGTTCAAATTGTCGACATAAGCCTGGTGATGTTTTCCGTGATGGATCTGCATGGTGGCAGTGTCAATATGCGGCTCAAGGGCGTCGTGTGAATAGGGCAGGGCTGCTAATGTAAAAGGCATGGTAATATTTTTTAAAGTTTCGAGATGAACTGCTTTGGTTTTACAATTCGGGTGCCCATAGGCTTAATCTGCAAACAAAATTAATGGCAATTGGTTGAAACAAGCTCAGTTCAGTCATTTAGTTTAATCAGATTTCGTTTTCAACCAGTTTTTAAGCTAACCCAGTGAGAGGAGCAGGCCTGGCTCATAAACGGCCGTTAATATAAGTCTGTCCCGCGTAATCCACAGATTCGTGATCTTTTGCGGCTTACTTTATCGGTATCCATCCGAAACGCACGCCATTTACATCCGCGACACGCCATTTACATTCTACCACACTCATTGATCACATTCCGCACATTCATCATATTCGTTTTTTCCTGAAAAACTCCTTCATCAGCAGCGCGCATTCATCCGCCAGCACTGCCCGGGTGACCTGTGTTTTAGGATGAAAGGGGTACGTAATGCCAGTAATCCGCCGGTGCCCATTCTTTTCGTCGTCGGCCCCCCATACCACCCGACCTATCTTACTCCAATACAAAGCTCCCGTGCACATCAGGCAGGGTTCAACGGTTACGTATAGGGTGGCCTCGGGCAGGTATTTGGATCCCAGATTGTTAAACGCCGATGTAAGGGCGATCATCTCCGCATGGGCAGTGGGATCGTTCAGCTTTTCAACCATATTATACCCACGGCCGATCACCCGGTCATTGACCACAACCACGGCCCCAACCGGTACTTCATCTTCCTCAAAAGCAATGGCAGCTTCTTTCAATGCCAGTTTTATGAAATATTCATCTGTATACATGCAGGAAGAGATTCGTAACTTTAAGGTTGAGACCGATCGAAGGTAAACATTAATGAATAAAACTTATGATATGAACACATTGGTAAAAGAGGCCGGATTGGTGAACACCGGGGATCAGCAGTTCGCGGCCGAGATCAAGAAGATATACAGCAGGCAACAGGCTTTTTTTGAGTCAGGAGCTACGCGTTCCTATGCGTTCAGAAAAGTACAGCTGAGTAAGGTGAAGCATGCAGTAAAGAAATATGAAAACAAGATCATTGAAGCCCTCTCAAAAGACTTCAGGAAGTCGTCATTTGAAACCTACGGCACAGAAATAGGTCCTCTGCTGACTGAAATCAGACATACCATAGGGAGCCTCAAGAACTGGATGCGGCCACAACGGGTGGGTACCCCCCTTCCGTTTCTTCCGAGCTCCAGTTGGACGTATTCTGATCCCCTGGGTATTACACTCATCATAAGCCCCTGGAATTATCCTTTCCTGCTGATGATGAGGCCGGTCATTTCATCCATGGCAGCTGGAAATACGATGATCCTGAAGCCTTCTGAGATCTCCTCGCATACTGCTTCAGTGATCACCGAAATGATCAGGGAGTATTTTGATGAAGAGTATATTGCGGTGATAAATGGAGATGGCCAAGCGATTGGCAATGAACTGCTTAATAATTATCATTTCGACCATGTCTTCTTTACCGGTTCAGTGAACGTTGGTCGAAGCATCATGCAAATGGCTGCAAAGCACCTTAGTCCTGTTACCCTTGAACTCGGTGGTAAATCTCCCTGTATTGTAGACAGGGAAGCAGACGTTGATTTCGCAGCCAAAAAAATAGCATGGGGCAAGATGCTGAACGCCGGGCAAACCTGTGTGGCGCCCGACTACCTCTTACTTCATGAAGACGTAAAGGATAAATTCCTGGATTCCTTCAAGAAGGTAATATGTGAGATGTATGGAAATGACCCTAAGCAAAGTCCGGATTTTGCAAGGATCATCAGCGACCGTCGTTTTCAAGCTCTCGTTAAATTTCTGGGTGATGGCGAGATCCTGTTCGGTGGAGAAACGGATGCTTCAGAAAGATATATTGCACCTACGGTGATCCTGAATGTAAAAGGGGAAGATGCGATCATGAAAGAAGAAATATTTGGTCCCATCCTTCCCGTTATCATTTATCGGGAACGGCAAGAGGTGTTCCAACACATCGCCGCAAATCCCTACCCGTTGGCGCTATATATTTTCAGCTCTAATAAGAAGACATCGGAGTACTTTATTGAGAATATTCGTTTCGGAGGCGGCTGCGTGAATAATACCCTGATACATCTCGGGAACCCGGATCTTCCCTTCGGGGGTGTGGGCACAAGTGGCATTGGCCAGTATCATGGCAAACACGGCTTCGATACCTTCACCCAGGTAAAGAGTATCATGAAAACACCTACGTGGTTCGATGCCCCTCTGTGGTATCCACCCTATAAGAACAATGTCAAATGGATAAAGAAAATCTTCAGGTAGCATGAGAAAGTTCCTGGCCTTAGCGACGCTATTAGTCGTGGTCTTTATCTCTTATGTACTCCTGGCCACTAAGAATGATGATATGTCGGTCCGCCAAAAAGTATTAAAATCAATATACCCGGTTTTCACCTCGCTGAACAGGATGATCGGTGCCCATAGCCTCGTGCTTGATAATAAATCCGGGGTGAAACCTCCTGCATCATTGTATGACATCAGTATCACGATGAGCAATGGCCAAAAACAGAGTATGTCGGATTTTAAAGGAAAGAAATTGTTGATCGTGAATACCGCAAGCGATTGCGGTTACACGGGACAGTATGATGAACTGCAAAAGCTGTACGAGAAGTACAAAGGGCAGTTCGAGATCATCGGATTTCCAGCCAATGATTTTAAGGAGCAGGAGAAAGGAACTGATGAGGATATCATGGCGTTCTGCAAGATCAATTATGGGGTCAGTTTCCCACTTACCCAGAAATCCGTTGTGAAAAAAGGCGCCGGCCAGCATCTAGTCTATCAATGGCTCACGCAGAAAGATAAAAACGGCTGGAACAGTAAATCGCCATCGTGGAATTTTTCTAAATTCCTTATCAATGAAGAAGGCGTACTTACCCATTACTTTGATCCTGCCGTAAGCCCACTAAGCAAAGATATTGTAGAAGCCCTTCAAATCCCCTAACCATGTTCAGTAAAACAGACATCGAAAAGTATTTCACAGCGGAAAAACAAGAGAGCCTGGTCTTTATTATCGTTGGAGCCCTGGCCATACTCGCCGCCATCGCTTTTTATTTTATGATCAGGTCGGCCTTTTTTAAAGGCGCTGCTATTCCTTTGCTGCTGATCGGCATGTTACAATTGGTGGTGGGTATTACCGTTTACAAGCGCAGTGATGATGACCGCATCAGGAATGTATATGCATACGATATGAATCCGGGGGAGTTGAAGGAAAAGGAATTGCCCCGCATGGCAAAAGTCAACAGAAACTTTGTGATCTATCGCTGGTTGGAATTGGCATTGCTGGTTACCGGAATGATACTGAGTATGATGTACGGGCAGAATCCCGGTCGCAGTTTTTGGTATGGTTTCGGCATCGCGCTCGCTTTGCAGGCAGGGATCAGCCTGGCTGCAGATTACTTTGCGGAGAAGCGGGGGCTTGAATATTTCAGGGGCCTGCAATCCTTTGTCGGTGAAAAGCGTTGATATCATGCCATGATCCGTATCCTTGCTATCTTTCTGTTGACTCAGGTTTTCGTCATCGCACTGGAGGCGCAGAAACTTTCTTCCAGGATATCTCCATCCCTGCAGGCCAAACCTGCAGCGTATTTTCAGAATCATACTACGCTTAAGGAGTTTATCATTGAAATGAGGTCTGGTTCACCCGCCCCTCAGGTAAATGGAGTAATGGTGAGACCAGCAGGGCGAAATATGTATATAGTGACTGCAACCGCTGCAGCCATCTGGAAGATCATGAGCTCTGACCTTCCATTCCTTTATCTTGACGAACAACTCAGGCCCTATACCGAAACAGGCGTTTTGTTTTACGATATGACGGTCAACAGGGTCAATGCGGCCTGGAATGAATTTCCTGCATTAAAGGGAGAGGGCCAGGTGGTTTCGGTGAAGGAAAACCGCATGGATACCAATGATATTGACCTGCTTAGAAGATCAGTCAGCTCGCCGTTTGAATCACCCATTGATGAAACACATGCCACGGCGATGACTACGCTGATCGCAGGGGCTGGCAATTCTTTCTACACCGGCAAGGGGGTAGCTCCGAAAGCCCGCTATAGTTCTTCCGATTTCATCACCGTGTTACCTGATACGCCCACTTATTATACTTCGTTGGGAATCGAAGTGCAAAATCACTCCTATGGGACTGGTTTGCAAAATTTTTATGGGATCAATGCGAGGGCCTTTGATCTTTCTGTTCAGCAAAACCCGAACCTGCTTCACGTATTTTCGGCGGGTAATTCCGGTAGCCAGACCCCGGGCCTGGGTATCTACGCCGGGTTAGCTGGATTTGCCAATATCACCGGAAATATGAAGATGGCGAAGAACATCTTGCTCGCCGGTGCCATGGATTCAGCCGGGAATGTGCCTTTGTTGAGCTCGAAAGGTCCGTTGTATGATGGCCGGATCGCTCCGCATCTGGTAGCGTTCGGCGAAGACGGAACCTCCGGGGCAGCTGCCCTTGCATCGGGAGTCGCGCTCCTCCTTCAGCAGCAATACAAACAACTGTTCTCGTCGCAGGCCCCTGCTGCTTTGATCAGAACTGTGCTGATCAACAGCGCGGATGATGTGGATGCACCCGGACCTGATTTCCGGTCCGGATTCGGGAAGATGAATGCCCTGATGGCCTTTCGTACCATGAAAGAAAATAGGTTTTTTAACGGTGAACTGACGGGTTCCTCATTGAAGGAATACAGGATCAACGTGCCGGCTGGAATGGCTTTGCTAAAACTCACCCTTGGCTGGAATGAACCGGCAGTGGCTGCGGGTTCTGAAAAAGCCCTGCTCAATGATCTCGATCTGGAACTGGTTGCACCGGGAGGTTCTGTTGTGCTTCCCTGGACCTTGAACAGCTATCCCGCAGCAGACTCTCTGCTCAAGCCCGCTGCAAGAAAAAAGGACACGCTCAATACGAATGAGCAGATCAGCATGGTGGATCCGGCAGCAGGTGAGTACATCATCCGCGTTCGGTCTGGCTCTCTCAGAACGCCAAATCAATTGTTCTCAGTTGCATTTCAAATTGAGGGCAAAGATTCTTTTTCATGGAATTTTCCTTCTCGCGATGATGTAGCCATCTCCGGTAACGAAATGTATCTCCGATGGGGTTCGTGGTATTCTAACAATAATACAGGCTTGCTTGAAGTAAGCCGCAACCAGGGGCCATGGGAATTGATCAGTAATAGTGTGGATCTTAAAAGGGGATATTATCCCGTTAGAAGTGGGGATAGTCTTTATGAAGTGAAATTCAGAATGACAACAGGCGTGACCAGCGTAACATCAGGAGACTTGCTCGTTTCCCCCGCGTTGATCAACCGTTATGGTTATGTGTGCGACACCTCCATTTTACATTATTGGAACAGGGTTCCCCGCAGTTCGGGATACCGCTTGTTCAGGTTGGTGAGTGATTCCATGCAGGCCATTGTCAATACGGTTGACACTTCAACAGTGACCCGGAAAACAGGTAGCGCCTACTTTGCAGTGGCAACATTGTTCCATGATCGGCTGGCAGTCAGGGGACCTGCGACAGATTACACAAAACAGGGGGTAGGATGTTATTTAGATCATTTTACTGCAAATCTTCAGCTGGATAATTCAGCCATGGTGAGGTTGACCCTGGGTTCGTTGTTCAAAATAAAAAAAGTGGAGATCATTAAACTATCGGCCAATAATAAAGTGCTATTCAAAACAGAGCCCCCCTCATCGAGAACAATTGAATATATCGACCGAAAAGTGGACCAGGGGTTGAATATCTACCAGGCTGTTGTTTACCTGGACGATGGGAGTGTGGTCTACTCAAGCCGGGAAACCGTTTATTTTCTGAACGGCGGCAGCTTCCTGCTCTATCCTAATCCTGCGCGCCGCGGTGAGCATATCCATGTGCTGAGTGAGTTGCCAGAGGATCAAAAGGCTTTGATTTATGATAATGTTGGACGGTTGGTTGTGCAGGTAATACTGAACGAGAAAGTTAAACCGATTTCATCAATTGGCCTTGCTCCCGGTATTTACCATATCCGGGTGATGGAAGGAAACGCGATGGTCAAAAGGATCAGCTTTGTGATACAATAAAAAGCTTACCCAACAGCGAAGAACTTTCACAGATGCGTTTCCTTTAGTAGAACAGTAGAAGATATTCAGACTTGCGACACAGGTGCCGGCTAAAGTTGAAGGGAGATAATAGCTGATTTCTAACGTTTAACTGGCAATCGTTGAATTTTGGATGTCAGATTGTTACATTTCGCAACATGAAAAATTTGAATGATATTATAAAAATGTAACACATTTTCTATCTTGTACTGGTACTCCAGTAAAAGAAAACTTACCATTTTTCAATGATGAAATGATTAGGTATTGCGCTGTTGGTCTCTACTTTTTTCTCGTGCCAACAGCATGAAGCGCCTGCAGTTGACGCAGCTATTTCTGACGATGTTTTCGCAGCTATTGAGAAGGCAGGATTCTCGAAAGAAGGTGTGATCAGGGAAGAGGGTGGATACATTGTAGAAGGCGATATGTTTATCGATGATGCACATCTTCGGGCCTAACCGCAGTGGGGGACATTAACGATTGCGCAAACGGAACATTATCGTACAACCAATTTGGTAAATGCTCCGAGGCGTATCTCCATAATTGTTTCCTCAAGGTTACCTGCAGCGTATTTATCTCATGTTGACGCTGTAGTTGCAAGGTTTAATGCAGAAGCGCTTGCTCTGACTTTCTCCCGGTCAACCTGCCAATACCATCGTTTCAGTCATTACCCATGAGGTCGGCTATTGTATTGGCTTCAGATATACTGATTATCTGGACAGGAGGTATAGCTGCGGTGGATCAACTGCCAATGAAGGTGGAAGTACGGTTGGCGCAATCCTTTTCCCTGGAGCGCCTTCAGGACCCGATGCGAATTCATGGATGCTCGCATGCATCGGAGGCGGACAAAAAAGGCCTTTCACATCAAATGATAAAATAGCGCTGAACGCAATATTTTAATTGTTATTCTTCGTATCTTGAAAATGCCGGAGCCCCGTAAGGCTCCGGGATAAAACGCAGTATGCCAGTCTTAGGATTGGCATACTGCGTTATACGATATTTTCGATTTACTGATGATCATCTCGTCGTGGTACTTTGCTTTTACTTCTTCCAATACTTCATCGATCTCTGCCACCGTTTTCAAAATCACCAGCTTGTTCCTGTACTCTTTGATATTGGGCAGTCCATGCAAATAATTCGCATAATGCCTTTTCATTTCATTGATCCCAGCAATGGGTCCCTTCCAACTAACGGAACCGTATAGATGTTTTTTAATCACCTCGATCCTTTCAGCGATCGTAGGGGGCGGAAGGCACTCTCCCGTGGCCATAAAATGCTTGATCTCCCTGAAGATCCAGGGATAACCGATAGCTGCCCTGCCCATCATAATTCCATCTACCCCAAACCTGTTCTTGTATTCCAGCGCTATTTCCGGGCTGGTTATATCACCGTTACCAAAGATCGGGATCTGGATCCTGGGATTATTTTTCACCTGGGCGATATAGCTCCAGTCGGCATCGCCTTTATACAACTGGCATCTTGTTCTGCCATGAATGGATAATGCCTGCACACCTACATCCTGCAGTCTTTCCGCAACCTCCATAATGTTGATGGAATCATGATCCCAACCGAGCCTGGTTTTTACGGTTACGGGAAGGGACGTGCTTTTGACCACGGCAGCAGTGAGCCGGACCATCAGGTTGAGGTCTTTTAATACCGCTGCGCCTGCCCCTTTGCTCACCACTTTTTTCACCGGGCAGCCAAAATTGATGTCCAGCAGATCAGGTTGTACGGTTTCTACGATTCTCGCACTTAATGCCATGGCTTCTTCATCGCCCCCAAAGATCTGGATGCCAACGGGTCGTTCTTCCTCAAATATGTCGAGCTTTTGCCTGCTTTTGATGGCGTCTCTGATCAGGCCCTCGCTGCTGATGAACTCTGAGAACATCAGGTCGGCCCCGTTCTGCTTGCAAACGGCCCGGAAGGGCGGGTCGCTTACGTCTTCCATAGGCGCCAGTAACAGCGGGAAATCGGGTAATACTATCTTGCCTATCTTTATCATAATTCTGCAGCGCGAAGTTACGATTTGGCGGCCGAGTTATATAATCGATGATTTATGTATGACATTCATTCCCGCACCGGCACCTCCTACGGAAGGGGGCTTTTCATTCTCCTGATCATGTCCGCTATGGGATTGCTTCTCGGAGGCGCGGTTTCTATCTTGATATGGTTCGGTATGACGGGCAAAGGCCTGGCGAGCATGGAAGCTGATATGAACAACCCCACTTTTCTCAACGCGCTTCGGGTGATGCAGCTGGTGTCAACCTTCTTTATCTTCTTCGTGCCGGCAGTGATCATGGCGTATATCCTTAACAAAAAGCCTTTTCGTTTGCTGGGGTTCAATTTTTATTTCTCGAAAAAGCAGATCGGCTTAGTGATTTTGATCATGCTGGCAGCGCTTCCCCTGGTAGGCGCGCTGGGAGAACTCAATAAACTAATTCCCGTTGGGAAAGACCTTGAAACATATTTTAAGGCCATGGAAGACCGGTACGCAGAAACGGTTAAGCTCCTTGCTAACATCAACTCACCCGGCGCCTATGTTCTTGCCCTGCTGATCATGGCGCTGGCCCCGGCCGTTTTTGAGGAAACCCTTTTCCGCGGGGCACTGCAGAATCTGCTGCAAAAAATTTCTCAAAATCCATGGATCTCGATCGGCATTACGAGTGTCATTTTCAGCGCTATCCATATGTCGTTCTACGGATTCCTGCCGAGGTTTGCGTTGGGTGTCGTGCTCGGACTGATCTTTCATTACAGTGGAAGCCTCTGGCTGGCGATCATTGCCCATTTTTTTAACAACGCGCTCGTAGTAACCCAGATCTATATCTACACAAGGCAGGGAAAATCTGTGGAGGACGCCATGAACGAAACCTTCCCGCTCTGGTGGGGCCTGATCGGCATCGCGGTACTCCTGGTTCTTTTTAAATTCTACAAAGAGTTTGCGGCGGAGGATAGAAAAACCAAAGTGCCGGCAGAAACAGTAGCCCTCGAAGATCAATGGATGACATAACTGATCAATAGATTGCCGGAAGAACGTAACTTCCTGATCCAACAAATTTCCAACATGGCACTTAACTGGCCTGTATTTAAAGTTCGCGCGCGGACAGCTATGATTTTTGTAGCCGTAATGGCTGCCGGCTTGTTGACCAGTCACTGGAGTTTTCTCCTTCTTTTTTCCGTGATCCATGTTGGCTGTTGGTTGGAGTACCAGACCCTGATGGCAAAAACATGTCCCTCATATAGAGATATCAGTCCCTTCCACAAATACGGGGTGATCATTGCTGGTTGGGGGGCGATGCTTTTTGCTACGGCTGATTTCTGGGAAATCGGCGACTTCTCTATTTCAGCCATCGGCCTGTGGCTAAGTCTCATTTTCATTTTAGTATTGCCCATTACCGAGTTGCTTTTCACCCGCAACCTTGAGCAAAGGAATATCGCTATATCCTTGGTTGGTTTGATATACATATCGTTGAGCTTGTCGCTGATGGTGCATTTGAGAAGTGGGGATATCTGGCGGACAGATGCTAAAGAAAGTTTGTTTGACCGGATCATTATGGCCAGCGCGGCATATACAGGGTTGCTTGTACCCATTATCATCATCGTCTCTATCTGGATCAACGATACCATGGCGTACCTTGTCGGTTCTTTCATCGGGAAAACCCCTCTATCCTCCATTTCGCCTAAGAAAACCTGGGAGGGCACGATCGGAGGTATTCTACTTTGTGCTACCCTGGTTACTTTGTTCGGTGCTTTCATTGTTAAGGCCCCGTGGGTCCACTATATGGCCATCTCCCTGATCGCCGCCGTTGCCGGAACTTTCGGGGATCTTTTTGAAAGTAAATTAAAAAGAATGGCCAATGTGAAAGACAGCGGGTCATTCATGCCAGGGCACGGGGGATTCCTCGACAGATTTGATTCGCTTCTGTTTGCCGTGCCTTTTGTATGGCTATATGCCGTACTTTTCATGTAAGTTCCCAATCGAGATTGTATGACCGTATTCATCGTACTGATATGTATCCTGACTCTGGTACTTCTCATCAGTTGGGGTAAGATCAACGCTTTTCTTGCGTTTTTGATCGTTGCCATAGGTACCGGCCTCATGCTAGGTATCCCATTGAACAAGATCACGCAGTCCGTGCAAAAAGGCATCGGCGATACGCTTGGATCCCTGGTTATTGTTATCGCCCTGGGGGCAATGCTTGGCAAGTTGGTAGCGGAAGCTGGCGCGGCACAGAAGATCACCAATGTGCTGATGCGGGCATTTGGGCCCAAACGTATTCAATGGGCACTGATGATCACCGGTTTCATCGTAGGCATCCCGCTTTTTTACAATGTTGGTTTTGTACTGTTGATCCCGATCATCTTCTCCGCTGTTTACCAGATGAAAATGCCCGCAGTGTACGTAGGTGTTCCTATGCTGGCTGCGCTTTCGGTTACCCACGGTTTTTTGCCGCCTCATCCGGCACCTACCGCCCTCGTGGGCCAGTTCAATGCCAATATGGGGTTGACGCTTTTGTACGGCTTTATTGTTGCGGTACCCGCCATCATCTTAGCAGGTCCTGTTTTCGCGAAAACCCTCAAGCATATTACCGTAGAGCCTATGCGGACCTTTCAGAAAGATCCCATTCCGGAATCTGAACTGCCTTCTGCCGCCATGAGTTTTTCAGCTTCCCTGCTGCCCGTGTTCATGCTGGCGGTAACTACTTTGATCCCCATCCTCTTTACGTTGGAGGATGGCCAGAAAAACCTTCTTGTTTTCTTTTCTGAACCATCCATCGTAATGCTGATCGCACTGATCTTTGCCACGTTTGCCCTGGGTATCCGCCCTGGGCGAAACATGACACAAGTGATGAATTTTTATGTGGATGCAGTAAAAGACGTTTCCATCATCCTGCTGATCGTTGCAGGGGCAGGCGCGCTGAAACAGATATTTTCCGACAGTGGAGTCAGTAACGATATGGCTATGATGCTGAAAGGTTGGAGCATGCATCCCTTGATCCTGGGCTGGCTGATCGCAGCAGTGATCAGGGTGGCCATGGGTTCTGCCACCGTCGCAGGATTAACTACGGCAGGTATCATTGCGCCGGTCATTGCAGGGACACAAGTGGACCCTAATCTTATGGTTCTATCTATAGGAGCAGGTAGCCTGATGTTCTCACACGTGAATGACTCGGGCTTTTGGATGTTTAAAGAGTATTTTAACCTGACCATCAAGCAAACGATCCGGTCATGGTCGCTGATGGAAACCATCGTTTCAATCGTGGGCCTTGCCGGTGTGCTGGCGCTTGATGCCGTTTTATAAAACATGATATGACAGCAGAAGAGAGATTGATCGAATTGGGCATTGAATTGCCTGAGGTACCAGTACCCAAAGCCATCTATAAGCCCTGCCTTATCGACGGCAGGCACTTGTACGTTTCGGGCCATGTGCCCATGCGCGCCGATTTCACCCGCATTACCGGGAAAGTAGGAAGGGATATGGATGTTGAAGAAGCCAAGAAGATGGCCCGGCTTGTTGGATTGCTTATCCTGTCTTCCATCAGAAAGCATATAGGCAGCCTCGACAAGGTGAAACGCGTGATCAAAGTATTGGGGATGGTGAATGCTGTTCCCGATTTTGATAAGCACCCTATCGTGATCAATGGCTGCAGCGAGTTGTTTGCAGAGATCTGGGGTCAGGAAAATGGTATCGGCGTTCGCAGCGCTGTGGGTATGGGATCCCTTCCGGATGGTATCCCTGTGGAAGTAGAAGCCTTGTTTGAATTGCATGAAAATATCTGATATGAAGTTGTGGTACCAGATCGATCATGTGGAAGATGTTCCCTCACCCCAGCTGGTGCTTTATCCTGATCGCGTGGAGCATAATATCCGCGAGGCGATCGCCATGGTCGGGGACATCAGCCGGCTGAGGCCCCACATTAAAACCAATAAAACCGCTGAAGTTGTGAGGATGATGATCCATGCGGGGATCACTAAATTCAAATTTGCTACCGCGGAAGAAGGTGCATTATTGGCTGAAGAGAAAGCTGCCGACGTGTTGATGGCATATCAGCCGGTGGGCCCCCGCGTTGGTCAATTGGCAGAGCTCATCATTAACTTTCCTGCCACTACATTTTCTTGCGTGGTGGATCATCCCGCGGCAGCAGAGAGATTAAACAATGAGTTTGCCCGGCTGAATCTTACCATTGATGTTTTCATTGACCTGAATGTTGGAATGAACAGAACAGGGGTGGGCCTCGAAAAGGCTTTTGACCTGTATACGTTTTGCGCTTCCCTGCCTGCATTACATCTAAGGGGTCTTCACGCGTACGATGGTCATTTGAGGGACCCCGACATCAACAAGCGAAGGGAGATGTGTAATGAAACATTCAGGAAAGTGGAAGACCTGGCAGATCGCATAGTCAGTTCCGGCCTTGCTAAACCGTTGATCATTGCAGGTGGTTCGCCGAGTTTTCCCATCCATGCAGAAAGAAAGGACGTGGAGTGCAGTCCGGGTACATTCGTTCTCTGGGATCAGGGCTACGGCAGTATCTGTAGTGAACAGCTTTTTTTACCTGCTGCGCTTGTGGTCACGCGCGTGCTGTCTCTGCCCGCTCCCGGAAGGATCTGCATCGATATGGGCCATAAAGCCATAGCATCGGAGAATGATATCTCCAAACGAGCGGTTTTTCTGAATGCGCCCGGGCTGAAGTTGATCAGCCAGAGCGAGGAGCACGGCATTGTGGAAATTGCAGAGGGTCATCCCTATCTCCCCGGTGACGTACTGTATGCACTGCCTTACCACATCTGCCCAACCGTTAATTTGTATCAGCAGATGATGGTGGTCACCGAACATCGCGCAAAAGATTCCTGGTATATCAAAGCCAGGCATTGATCATAACCATAACCATACATTGTAGTGATCGTTGACCTTCATCTTGATCTTTCCATGAACGCCATGGAGTGGAACCGAAATCTTCGGTTGCCCGTAAACGTTATCAATGAACGGGAGTGCGGCATGACCGATAAACCCGATCGGGGAAATGCTACTGTCTCATTACCTGAACTTCGTAACGGTGGTATCGGCCTTGTAGTGGCCACTCAAATCGCGAGGTATGTAGCGCCGGGATCTGCATTTCAGGGCTGGTCATCCCCGGAACAGGCCTGGGCGCAGACGCAGGGTCAACTGGCCTGGTACAGGGCTATGGAGGAACTTGGTGAATTGCGGCAGATCCGTAATGGGATAGAGTTAGAACAACATCTTGAGGGCTATGATACTAAGTCATCGCCCATTGGATATATCCTCAGTCTGGAAGGGGCAGATTCCATAGTGGATCTCAGCTACCTGGATAAAGCCTATGCATATGGATTGCGTGCATTGGGACCTGCTCATTATGGTCCCGGCAGGTATGCCAATGGAACCAATGCTACAGGGCTGATGGGGCCTGAAGGGATTGCGCTGCTGAAGAGGATGGACGAGTTGAAGATGATACTCGATTGCACCCATCTTTGCGACGATGCGTTCTGGCAGGCACTTGAACATTATAGCGGTCCTGTCTGGGCCAGTCATAATAACTGCCGGGCGTTGGTTCATCATAACAGGCAGTACAGTGATGAGCAGATCAAAGTGCTCATTGAAAGAGGTGCATTGATCGGCGCAGCATTTGATGCCTGGATGATCGTGCCGGACTGGGAAAGGGGCAGGTCAACGCCCGAGAATATGGGCTGCAACATGGACCGTATCATCGATCATATCGATCACATATGCCAGCTTGCAGGAAATAGTTTGCATGTAGCCGTTGGTTCGGATCTCGATGGCGGGTTTGGGCGCGAGCAATGCCCTTCAGATATAGAGACCATCAGCGACCTGCTGAAACTTCCAAACCTTCTGGCAGACAGGGGATACAGCATTACTGATGTCGGGAATATCATGCATGTGAACGCAATACGATTTCTGAGAACCCACCTTACCGGTATTGAGTAAACCCGCTTTATTCTTACATTTGCCGCATGACCATACATAAGGAGGGTTACAAATCAATTGCGCTGGGTGGTTTCATCTACGTGCTGTTAAACTGGTTGGTGTTTACTTTCGTCAGTGCCAATTACCCCGCGATAGCCTGGATATTTTTTGTTTCCACAACTTTGCTTTTTGGCTTCCTGATCTCATTTTTTCGTGTGCCGGCCAGGCAGCATACCGTGGAGGAAAGCTGCATCATTGCGCCTGCGGATGGTAAAGTAGTAGTTATCGAGGAAACGGTCGATCCTGAGTATTTCAACGATAAGCGTCTTCAGATCTCTATATTCATGAGCCCCGCCAATGTGCACGTTAACAGAAATCCCGTGTCCGGTGAAGTGGTGTACAGCCAGCATCATAAAGGAAAATTTCTCGTTGCCTGGGACCCAAAGTCGTCTACCGATAATGAACGCCATAGTGTGGTGATCAGAAACAGTAACGGAGACGTGCTGGTGAAGCAGATCGCGGGGGCGTTGGCAAAACGAATTGTCAATTATCTGAAAGTTGGGCAGCAGGTTAAGCAGACCAGCGAAATGGGATTCATCAAATTTGGCAGCAGGGTGGATGTATTATTGCCACCAGGCACCAAAACGGAAGTGATTTTGGGTCAGAACGTGAAAGGTGGCATTACTATTTTGGCGAGGTTGAACGATTAAAGGATCTTCTTCAGCTCCCCCAGATTCTGGATAACATAAGTAGGTATTATTTTTCCATTGGCCGGAACAGCGGGATTAAAATAAACCGTATCCATTCCAACATTGTTCCCCCCTTCAATATCGGCATCCAACGTATCGCCGATCATGATGGAGCTTGCTGCTGTAGTCCCGGCCGCGGTTAGTGCGTATTCAAAGATAGCGACATGCGGCTTCATGATACCCGCCGCTTCACTGGTTACGATGTGAGTGAAATATTTGGAGATCCCGCTGTTCTTGAGTTTTTCCAGCTGTGTTTTTTCAAATCCATTCGTGATCAGATGCATGGGATATTTTTTCCACGACAGGTAATCCAGTACTTCCACCGTATCGTGAAACAGGTTCTTTTTTGTAGGAAGGATTTGAAGATAGCGTTCGCTCAGCTGACGGGCAAGGGGTTCGTTGGGAAGTTTATAATCCAGCAGGGTCCGCCACATTCGCTTCCATCGTAATTCTTCCCGGGTTATGTACCCTTTTCGGAACCTATCCCAGAAAATATTGTTATGATGGTGGTAGGTTTCATGGAAATGCTCAAATGCCGGTACGCCAAAAGAGGCCAGTTCAAGCTCATGGTAAAGATCGTACAGCGTTTCTTTGGAGTTGGTTTCAAAGTCCCAAAGTGTATGATCGAGGTCAAAGAAAACATGCTGATATTTCATCCGGGGTATCGCTTTGAAGACGCAAACATACTATAGCTTTGGACATCTAAGGTTAAATGATCAATATGAATGTAGTAATTACAGGGGCTAGTCAGGGAATAGGAAAGGGGATTGCAGAAAGGTTTGCAAAGGAGGGAGCGAACCTGTTCCTCGTATCAAGGAATATGGATAAGCAGGCGAAGTGGCAACAGGAACTGATGGAAAAGTATAGAATATCAGTTTCTTCTTTTAACGCCGATCTCTCCAGGCGCGAGGAAGTGTTTGCTTTTGCCGATGCAGTGCTTAGTGCCTGGGAAGATATCGATGTACTGGTTAATAATGCCGGAAGTTTTGTTCCAGGGAGCGTCTACAACGAGCCGGAAGGTCAACTCGAACAAATGATTGAACTGAACCTGTATTCGGCTTATCATCTTACACGCCGGCTTGTTCCGGTAATGATGCGTAAAAAGAAGGGCCATATCTTTAATTTATGCTCGATCGCTGCTTTGGCTGCCTATCCGAATGGGGGTTCTTACAGCATCAGTAAATTTGCGCTCGAAGGTTTTTCCAAGAATCTGAGGGAAGAACTGAAACCTTATGGCGTTAAAGTGACCTCCGTTCATCCTGGAGCCACATTTACGAAGGCATGGGAAGGATTTGCAGATCAGTCAAGGATCATGGAAGTGGAAGATGTTGCCAATATGGTTTATGCAGCTTCATCTTTGTCTGCCACCGCTTGTGTGGAAGATATCATCCTTCGCCCCCAGTTAGGTGATCTTTAACAAATGGCATTATAATTTTAGTTGTTTTACAAAGTGCAAATCAGACTTCATTTCTTTTTATTACTGCTTTTGACAGCATTTTCTTCGTTCGCGGAAGATGTGAGGTTTACCGTAACGGTCAGTTCAGGCAGGATCAGCATGCACGACTTTCTGCAGGTTGAATATCTGATCGAGAACAGCAGAAAAGTTTCGCAATTCATCCCTCCTGATCTCTCCAATTTTGAAATAGTGGAAGGTCCGGAGCAAGCCTCCGGATGGAATATGGAGGATGGCGTTCTGAAAGAGTATGTGTCGTTCAGCTACTTGCTGAAGCCGAAAAAGGAAGGGCGGTTTCTTCTTCCACAGGCTACCGCCAAAATCGATGGCAAGGTTTACCGGACCAAATCAATTATGGTTGAAGTGGCAGCTTCTGCCATACCCGGTGTTTCGGACGACATGAATTTTGCTGAAGAACTTGTGATGCGAAAAGGTGAGTCCCTGAGTGATAAGGTTCGCAACAATATATTTCTGAAACTTGATCTCAATAAACCTTCCTGTTTTGAAGGTGAGCCCGTTATCGCCACATATAAACTGTACACCAGGCTGCGGTCAGAATCCAAAGTGGTCAGGCGGCCATCTTTCAATGGATTCAGTGTGTATGATATGGTCAATCCTGAGTCTGAAGGTCCATACCGGGAACAGGTCAATGGCAGGGAATACAATGTCTATATCCTTAGAAAAGTGCAGCTATATCCTCTCCGGTCCGGCAAGATCGATCTGGATCCTATTGAAGTGGAGAACAACCTCACCTTTGTGAAAAGGGAGGAACTGAAATCAGGGCTTTCGCTTGGGCGGGTACTAAAAAATCTGGCGGAAGGAAACGAGGACGAAGCAGTGATACGTGAGCAGGTGAATCTTGCTACGGTGCCCTCTTTTGTGCAGGTTAAGCCTCTTCCAACAACCTCTGCAGCCGGATTTGGAGGTGCTGTGGGGAATTTTGAAGTGAAGGCGATGGTTTCTAGCAACGTGGTGAGTAAGAACGATGTGGTTGATTTAGTGATCCGGGTATCAGGCAAAGGTAATTTTCCCATGTTTGGATCGCCGGCAGTGAAATGGCCGGATTCAACAGAAGTATTTGAGACATCTGTCCAGGAGCAGTTTTCAAAATTCGTTAGCCCGATAGCAGGCTCCAAGGTGTATAGTATTCCATTTACTGTTCAGCAGGCCGGTGATTTGGTAATACCCCCGGTTGAACTGCATTATTTCGATCCCCAGAAAGCCAGCTACGCTATTGCCCAGTCGGATCCCATCTCACTGCATGTGGAAGCCGTAGCGGTAAAATCCACACCCAGAAAGATCAATATTCCGGCAGTGCAGACGGATTCATCGCGGGGATGGATGTGGCTCCTCTACATCACAGGGTTCATTGTGGTCGGGGGCAGCGTGTATTTAATGATGAAGAGAAGTGCAACGTCGCCCTCAAGCCGGGTTGCTGTGACAGAGATTTCAGGCGACCGCGAGAACACCATTGAACGCGATCCTTTGGAGCACATTCGGGAAGCTTTCGAGAATGGCGACTCCCGTCAATTTTATCGCCAGTTGGGCTTTGTGATTAACGATTGCCTACGTAAAAAATACAAAGTGGAAGATCCGGGAAATTGGGAATCCGTGCTGATAAGAACGGGTGTTGATCCGGAAACGATCTCAACCATCCGCGTACTGAAGGAAGATGCCGCCATGGCCATGTACACCCCTTTTGTGATGGAGTCAAAAATGGTTGATGACCTGGCCCGTATCGAGAAGATGATTTGCTAAACCGGGCCTCTGAACCAATGCACTCATAAGAACAATGATCGGCTGTCAGGCGAACGTACCCGGATAGATTTTTGTTAGGGTTGCAGGTGTTTATTCGGCGTATTTATATCCAACTCCGCGGGCGGAATGGAAATATTGCGGGTTTCGCGGGTCTGCTTCGAAGTACTTCCTGAAGTTGAGGATGAAGTTGTCGATGGTGCGGGTGGTTGGAAATACCTGGTAGCCCCAGACAGACTGTAAGATCTTCTCCCTCGATACTACCTCATTTTTGTTTTCGATCAGCAGCTTCAACAACATGACTTCCTTCTTACTCAATTCGATCAGTTCACCTTTGTAATTTTTTGCCTGCTGCGCTTTGAAGTCGACCGAGTTGCTCCCAAATTCGTAAATGTCACCCAGCGAAGACCCCTGGCTGATCCTTTTATTTTTGTCGATCAGCTTCTGAACGCGGAGGAAAAGCTCTTCCAGATTAAAGGGTTTGATGAGGTAGTCGTCCGCTCCCTTTTTTAGTCCGAGTACCCTGTCCGCGCTGCTGCTTTTTGCGCTCACGATCAGGATGGGCACCTCATTGTTTTGTAACCGCAGGGTCTCGGTAACGCTGATGCCGTCTACATCCGGCAACATAATATCCATGATCACCAGGTCAAAGAATTCATTCTCTATCTTTTTAAGGGCTTCCAAACCGTCGCCGGCACAGGTTACTTCATAACCCTCCAATTCGAGGTTGAGCTTGAGTGCCTCCCTGAGGTTCTCTTCGTCTTCCACAATCAAAATCGTTGCTCTGCTATTGGGCATATTCTTTGAATTCGACAGTAAAAATACTACCTGCGGGTTGATTATCTTTTAAGAGAATGGACGTTCCGTGATCTTCTGCGATTTTTTGCGACAGGTAAAGACCGAGGCCAGTGCCTTTCGTGCTCCTGGTATTCTCATTTCCAACCCTGTAAAATTTATCGAAAATGTTTTTACGATCTTGCATCGGGATTCCACTGCCCTGGTCTGCCACGGCCAACCTGATCGAATGATCCTTTTTTTCAAGGCTCACCATAACCGGTTTGTCTGCCGGCGAATATTTTATGGCATTTTCAATGAGGTTGTTGAAAAGCAGCTGTATGAGGAGTTTGTCACCCCTGAAAAACAGGCTATCGCTGATTTTTTCTGCGATCTCCCTTTTCGGAAACCTGATCCTCAGATTTCTTACTGAGCCATGCAGGAGTTCACTCAGTTCAAATTCCTCAGGGTGGATCATGTAGTGACCCGAATCCATTCGGGTCACCAATAGGATGTTTTCGCAAAGATCGTTCAGTCTTGCGTTTTCCTGCAGCGTTACATCGATGATCTTCTCCTGCTGACCCTGGTCAAGCTTTCGCTTTTGCAAGGTTTCAAGGTTCAGCCGGGTGATTGCGATTGGCGTCTTCAGTTCATGCGTGACGGCCATCATGAAATTCTGTTGCTGCTCGTTCAGCCTGATCTGCCGGCGTACCGCCCGGTATACAAACACGGCGCCCAGGAGCATCAGGGCCAGAAAAGTAAGCCCTTCTCCCAAGTACTGCGCAATGTTTCTTCGTTTTGCTTCTTCGATATAGTTCCTCTTAACCTGGTAGTTGGGGTCATCCAGCGAGAGGAGGTCTTTCTTGAACAGATACATCTCCATATTCTGCTGGTAGAGTTCCACGAACCACCAAACCAGCGCAGCGATGATGTACATCAGCAGAATCCAATATACCCAGGTGGCAATACGGAGTTTATTTTTTTTGTAGAATCCAGTGAGGCTCATTGCTGAGCTGTTTTTTCCAGCCTTATTCCGATATTCATAACTTCTCTTAGGGGGTTTTCGCGCATAATATGCTCAAGTATGAATTTGTATTCCCCGGGCTTAGAGAATTTCACCGGGCGTCTGAATAGAAGGATCCTGTGTTCGAAAACATCGTCCATCCCGGTACCCGTCCATTTATTTTGTGTGGCAAGCGGGAGGTCGAATTGCTGTGAGGAAAAGGCCGAATCGCCGGGACTCTTGCTTTTGACCCTTACCCATAAGTTGTTGAAGGCAAAAGCATCCGTATGCCTAACCACAAAGAAGATATTATAGGCGGATGTAGTGTCTGTTATGTCAAATGAAATGGCCGGTGTGTAGTTGCTGCTCCAGGCATGATCCTTTAAAGTAACGTGCTTCTCAAAAAGGCCCGTTTGGAGGCAGGACTGCAAAAGGAGACAGGCAAATAAGGATATGATGAGGGGTCTCAAATAGATTATTTTTTCAAAGATAAGATATTGGCGAAAGCAGGGAACAGATAGCGGCAGCCAGTTGGGATTCTCCGCGTACCCACCGCATAGGGAGTTTAAAGAACATTCAATACCTGCTCTTTGGCTTTCTCCAGCTCATCTTTCATCAGCACTACAAATTTCTGCATGGCGGAATCATAGGCTTTGGCCCCGGTGGTATTGATCTCCCTGCCCACCTCCTGAAGTACAAAAGAGAGTTTTTTACCCTTGGCATCATCCACTTCATTCAGGATGTCCTTAAAATACTGGCAATGGTTGAGAAGGCGAACCTGCTCTTCGGTAATATCCAGTTTTTCGATATAATAAACCAGTTCCTGCTCCAGCCTGTTCGTATCGAAACCATCTTTCCCAACATTCTCTTCCAGCATTTTTACCATATTCTCCCGGATCCGTTTCTTACGCTGGGGTTCCAGTTCCTTTACCTTCTCCTGGTGCTGCATGATGTTATTTATGCGAAGCATCAGGTCCTCTTCCAACACTTTGCCTTCCTCCACCCTGTGGATATTGATGTTTGAGATGGCCTGGTTCAGTAAGACCTTGAACTTTTCAAATTCATCTTCCGTAAGCACATCGGTGGAAGGCGTGACCACTTCCGGGAGTTTGATAAGGCTGCTCAGGATATGTGATGGATCGAGTTTCAGCTCTTCGCAAAGGCTGGCCAGCGGTTGATAATAGGAACGGGCAAGTTCAGTATTAATGGTAACCGGCCTGGCCGCACCGTTCTGTTTCAGGGTAATGACACATTCAACACTTCCACGTACAAGCGAAGATGAAAGGATATTGCGGATCTCAAATTCATATGGCTTCAGAAGCTGCGGCATTTTCAGCAGGATCTCAAACTGCTTGCCATTCAGAGACCTGATCTCAATGAGGAAGATCTTATCTGACACAGACTGTTCTGATCTTCCATAACCCGTCATGGATTTGAGCATATCACGTGAAATTTATTTGTAAGAGAAAGGTAGGTAAACTAGTTCGTGTGTTAAAATAAGAAAGCTCAGTTTGCACTGAGCTTCATTATATGGATGGGTTAGTAAGTCCGGGAATATTAATTCCCTCCACAATATTAAAAATAATTTTTTCTAACTCGAAAATTTTTTGATAAATTTTATTCACATTTTTTCTGAGGATGTGAATTACTTGGGTCAAATAACCTTCAAATCGCATTTTAAGCATTTTCTGAATCTGTTCTCAGCAATTGTACATTTGTAAGACTCAAAAATTTTCCTGCATGAAATTTCCTTCACCAGTTTCTTTGAAATGGCTCTCAACATTCCTTGGCGCCGAATTGATCGGTGATGCAAATGCATTTGCGAACGGCATTAATGAGATACACAAAGTGGAAGAAGGCGATCTTGTTTTTGTTGATCACCCGAAGTATTATGATAAGTGTTTGCAATCTGATGCTTCGTTCATCATGATTAATAATGTTGTAGCATGCCCGCCAGGAAAGACTTTGCTTATAGTACCCAAGCCTTTCGACGCATATCTTGCCATCGTTCATCATTTCCGTCCGTTCATTCCGGCAAGGGAAATGGTGAGTGCTTCTGCCGTGATCGGAAAGGGCAGTTATATAGCTCCGGGTTCTTTTATTGGCCATCAGGTAAGTATAGGTGAGGATTGCAAAATTGCGCCTGGCGCAGTGATTTTGGATCATTGTGTGATTGGCAATAATGTAGTGATACAGTCAGGCACGGTCATCGGTTCTGATGCTTTTTACTATAATACGAAGAAAGACCGTGAGGTATGGTACAAGAGAATGGAAAGCTGCGGAAGGGTAGTTATCCACGACGACGTGGAGATCGGTGCCGGTTGTACCATAGACAGGGGCGTAACACATGATACGGTGATCGGCAGGGGAACCAAGATCGATAATATGGTTCATATCGGCCACGATACGGTGGTTGGCAAGAACTGCTTGTTCGCTGCACAGGTTGGTATTGCCGGCGCGGTTGAGGTTAAAGACGGCGTGGTGCTCTGGGGCCAGGTGGGCGTTAGTAAAACCCTGACCATTGGTGAGAACGCTGTTGTACTTGCCCAAAGCGGCATACCTGGTGATCTGGAGGGTGGGAAGGTTTACTGGGGGACGCCTACTGATGAGGCAGGCATAAAGAAGCGCGAGCTGATCTGGATCAGAAGGATCCCCGAGATGTGGGAGAAGCTGAAGAAATTGGCGGATTGACGGAT
>JBBAJO010000014.1:0-87585 GCA_040404005.1 Chitinophagaceae bacterium | reverse complement strand
TTTTTCTTCCAGCGCTTTGCGCAGGATCATCCGTGGATCAGCCACCGTACCGCTCATACCGCCTGAACTGACGATCTCAAAATGATTGATCTTATTTGCCCTATTCAAAAACAGCACGGCAAAAACCTCGTGGTCATAATCGCAGAACAGGGTCTGCAAATAAGTTGCTACCGATGCCGACCCGGAGACGATCGGTTTTTCCAGGTTCTCCATTGCATGCCTCCGCCGCCCCAGTTCAAGCGCCGCCAGTATTGTCACGGCCTTGGCTTCTCCGATGCCTTTGATCTTCATGATCTCCTTCAGCGAGAGCCTGCCCAGCTCCCTAAGATTGTGCTTACTCTGGCCCAACAGCTCACGAGCCAGGTCAACCGCCGTTCTGTCGCGCGTTCCGTTATGCAGGAGGATAGCCAACAACTCCGCATCGCTCAGTATTTCTACGCCTTTTAAACGTAGTTTTTCCCTTGGCCTATCGTCTTTTGCCCATCTCAAAATTGGGAAGTTTTGCTCTTGCCTGCGTTCCATATCGGTTATACTTTAGTGTTGTAATCCTTGTATCCTTTTAAAAGCTAAAATGTCCATGAAACCATCCAACCGTCAACTCATTATCGGCTCGCTGCAGCCTTTCCTGTTCTGTGTTGGTATGTACTGTGTGGTACTGATCTTCTCAGTATTCGTCTGCACATCC
Source organism: Chitinophagaceae bacterium (assembly GCA_040404005.1). GTDB lineage: Bacteria > Bacteroidota > Bacteroidia > Chitinophagales > Chitinophagaceae > Pollutibacter. The sequence continues at coordinate 86,900 of JBBAJO010000014.1, read as the reverse complement.
ATTTTCAAAGCAATGAATCCGCAGAAATACCCCACTATCGCGGGTAAGTCTGCACTGCAGGTCAAGACGGCAGAAACAGCCCCCATCGTGGCATCGATCAAGTAAGTCTACATAAGTCATCATCAACATTTTGTGGGAAGAGTGGTACAATCCTCTTCCCTTTTCTTTTGTTCCATAGGGCCCTAATGTCTATTTTTGCGGCACATTCAGTTTTATGGACAGAATCTCCCCCTACGCCAAAGTCTTCTCTGGAACCAGCTCACAGTACTTAGCGGAAAGGATCTCCCAGCGCTTCGGCGACCACCTGGGTAAAATCAATATCCAACGGTTCAGCGACGGCGAGTTCCAGCCTGTATTCCTCGAAAGTATACGAGGCGATTATGTTTTCCTTGTGCAAAGCACATTTTCTCCGTCGGATAACATCATGGAATTACTGATGATGATAGACGCCGCTAAGCGTGCTTCGGCCTACAAGATCATCGCGGTTATCCCCTATTTCGGATATGCCCGGCAGGACAGGAAAGACAAACCCAGGGTAGCGATCGGTGCCAAACTGGTGGCCAACCTGCTAACCGCGGCAGGGGCCGACAGGGTGATCACCATGGACCTCCACGCCCCCCAGATCCAGGGGTACTTTGATATACCGGTGGATCACCTCGACAGCTCAGCCATTTTTATCCCTTACATAGAGAATCTTAAGCTGGAAAATCTTACCTTTGCCGCCCCTGACGTGGGTAGTGCGAACCGGATCCGTGAAATGGCCAGCTACTTCAATGTGGAAATGGTCATCTGCGATAAGCACAGGAAAAGGGCCAATGAGATCGCCAGTATGGTGGTCATTGGTGATGTGACAGACAGGGACGTAGTTCTTATTGACGATATATGTGACACCGCAGGAACCCTTACCAAGGCAGCTAAGCTGTTGAAAGACAAGGGGGCCAGAAGTGTCAGGGCGCTTTGCACACACCCTGTTCTCAGTGGAAATGCCTATGCCAATATCGACAGCAGTGTACTGGAAGAACTGGTGGTTTGTGATACCATTCCACTCAGGGGCCAATCAGCAAAGATCAAGGTGCTCTCTGTAGCCGATCTTTTTGCTGTAGCCATCAAACACGCATATGAGAACCAGAGTATCACCAGCCTCTTTATTCACTCGCAGAGAAGGAATGATTAGGCCTAACGAAGTCAACAATTAATATTTATAACATGAACACGATTACAATCGAAGGACAACCGAGGACCGGAACGGGCAAATCAGCCGCTCGCTCGTTACGCTCTCGGGGCATGGTACCTGGTGTAATTTACGGCGGCACTAAAGAAGTCAATTTCCAGGCTCCTGAAGTGGCTTTCAAAACACTGGTATACACATCCCAATTCCAATTTGCAGAGGTCACCGTTGACGGCGCAAAGTACAGGTGCATTTTGAAAGACCTGCAGTTCGATAAGGTGTCAGACAAACTGAACCACGTTGACTTGCTGGAGCTTGTAGAAGATAAACCCGTAACAGCTACGATCCCCCTTAAATTCACAGGTACGTCAGTTGGCGTAAAAGCCGGTGGCAAACTGGTAACTAAAATGAAATCCCTGAAGATCAAAACCCTTCCAAAATACCTGAGGGAAAACATCGAAGTGGATATCACCAACCTGGAACTGAATGGCAATATCCGGGTGGAGGATGTTAAGCTCGATCATTACGAGATCATCAACTCACCAAGGATCCCTATTGCTTCTGTGACCATGACCAGGCAGTTGAAGCAGGAAGAAGCAGCAACACCTGCTAAAGGCGCTCCTGCCAAAGCAGCGGCTCCAAAAGCAGCGGCTCCTGCAGCTAAGAAGTAATTCCTACGGAATAAAAATAAAGAGCCCCTCTCGAGGGGCTTTTTTTATGAGCCTTCTTGTTGGAAGTATTTTGCCAAACGGCTTCCGAGCTGTGATGTGGGTAGAAGAATGAATTACGCTTTCGCGAGGGTCTTTAAGATCAAAATCCTGCTTGCACGATCGGTCCGATAGATTGGATCATGCCTGCGCAGTCGGCCCGCCGAAATGCATCGGGATCTGCACATCTTCCAGATCTTTAATGGTGCCGTTCACTGCTTCGAATTTCTGGATATTATCTGCCAGGGCTTTCATCAAACGCTTAGCGTGTTGGGGGGTGAGGATGATCCTCGACTTAACCTTGCTTTTAGGTGTACCCGGCATCACATTTACAAAATCGAGCACAAATTCGGCGTGGCTATGGGTGATGATCGCCAGGTTGGCATACTGGCCCTCAGCCATTTCTTCCGAGATCTCGATGTTCAGTTGGTTCGGGACCTGTGAGTCTGACATAACAATAAATTTCGCTAAAGGTAGCGCTGATTGAAAGATCTGGAAAATAAAAAAGCCGTCCCAAATGGAACGGCTTGATATAAAATTCAGAGACGATCAACGAGAACGTACATAGGTCATGGTCTCATCAAACAACACACGGATGTTTGGCGGAGCAGTGATCACACTGGGCTGAAGCATACGATACTTAACCGTCAGTTTCTTGGTAGCTGGATTGTATTTGTTCACACCGGTGGGATCGAGCTGACCCGCACGTGTATTGGAAACAACACCGTAGCTATTTCCTACTTCAATCACGTTATCGTTCTCATCAAATTTAAACAGGGGGCTGAATGCACCGTACACCGAGCGAGCACCACCACTCTGGATCGGATGGAAATCACCAGGCCAGTAGTAGTCGTACATTTTCACGGAATTTGATCCTGTTGTGATCAGGGCGATCTCAACGGGATACAAACCAGTAATGGCTGCGCTTGCATAATCGACCATCGTGCCTTCCAGTTTGTAAACTCCATCATACTTGTTCTTCACGGCGATCTCAACCAGTACTTCGTTCGCAGCAGCACTGATTTGGGCTCCGCCCGCATCGGCTGTTTTAAAAGCCAGTGCATTCCGCTTGCTAAAATCAAGCGTAGATGGATCCAACTTGATCTTGATAAATTTCACAAATTCACCCGGAGCAAAATTAAGCACCCAGTTCCCTGCTTCCTGGGTTACTGAAGGATCCAGCGTGTAGTTTGTGAACAGAGTCAGAGGATTGGCTGAGTTTGCGGGTATCGCATTAAAATTGGCAATGGCGGTATTGTTTGGAGCGATCTTAACTTTTAACGGCTGGTTCAGGTCAGCATTTGAGATGGCATCGCGCCTTACTTCCAGAACATCTAAAGTAATGATTCCAGGTTTCGCATCAAGAGCGAAAGGCCAAAGTTTTTCAGATGCCTGGGGAAGCTTGATCAATGTTTTCTCATTGTTCGCGATTCCCTCGTTATAGTCTACTTCCTTAATACAAGAAGCACCCATAACTATAATGGTAAGGAATAGAAGTGTCTTAGTCATTGATTTCATATTTATGATTTTTAATGAACCTACTTTATAAATTATGGCTTATCCCACCACATTCTGGCAAACATTGAATTACTATTGTAACGAGCGGCTGCTGTATTAAAATTTGCTCCGTTCAGCTGCGGTTCATTACTTCCGTAACTCAACCTTCTTGGAACCTGAGTCTGCCCAGAAGGAAGGGTAAGTGCCGGGAAACCTGTTTTCCTCCATACACTCCAGCCCTGAAGTCCATTAGGATACCAGGCCAACCACTGTTGGGTGGCAATCTTCTTTGCTTGTTCTCCTCCGCCAAGTGATACATCCGCATTCGCCAGATAATCAGTTAACGCAGTACCAGTAGTAGCTAAGCCCCACTGTTCCCAACTTGCCGTAACACCATTTGCGTACATGGTGGCAACATTCTCTGTGGTCCAACCCAACTGAGCAGCTTCAGCCCGCGCTAAAAAAATGTGCGCAGCAGTGATGATGGGTACGGGAGATTTATCTTGAGCAACGCTGGAATTCATTAACCTGGCAAAACCTGTATTGGAATTTCCAAAAGCAACAGCCTGGTCACGGGTAAGGCCATAGGGGAAGCCAACGGTAGAAGTTCCAACAACCCTATTTCTCTGATCGCCCCTGGCATTCATGTAGTCAAGAAGCGTTTTTGAAACACCATAGTCATCACGCTTGGTAACAACATAATAGTTGTAGAATGGATTCAGGTAGTTGCCACCAGGATAGGACAACTGAGCGTTATTTGCATTAGAGGCAATAATTCCACCAGGATCAGCCAAAGCCGATGCAAATTCTGTTCTTCCCAGTGTTGGATTTGCCTTTGACATACGTAAGGCAATAAGCGCACGAAGGGAGTTTGCAAACCTCTTCCAACTACTTACATCCGAATTAAAAAGAATGTCTCCTTTAGGTCCCAGACCCGCATCAAAACCAGCGTTTGCTTCTTTGAGTTCCTTCAGCAAGTCGGTATAAATCGCCTCTTGCGTATCATAAGGAACCAGACCATTTCCTTTCAATGCGCCAAAATAGGGAAGGTCTCCCCAAAGGTCAGTAAGGATCCAATAATTGTAGGCCTTCAAAATTCTGGCGACAGCAATTTGATTCTTGTTAGAACCATTTGCCGCTGCTATTGGTGCCGTTGCAGGATCAGAATTATAATTGATAATATTCTGAAGATCATACAGAACACCGTTGTAAAAACCGTCCCAGTTTAAATTTTGGGTCGCATAGCGGGAAGCATCCGTGTACTGTGTTTCAGAAAAATACTGGCCATACATTCCTGCAATAGTCACTACTCCACCTGCATCCCATGTACGATTGCCCATGGCAGACAATGCGTTGGCCAAAAGTGCAGAAGTAATTGGAGCCGTGGTCAGATTCGGATTCTGGTTCATTGATCCAAAATCAACTTTTTCGCAAGACGGTCCCGTAACCATTGTGGCGGCAATGACCGTAACGAGTATAATATTTCTTAGTTTCAATTTCATTTTAAATAGATTTAAATCGCTTAGAAACTTAATTTAAGGTTGAAGCCGATACCGCGTGTACCGGGGAAATTGCCGTCTTCTCCATATGTATTTGATATTTCAGATGGATCAAAGTTCTTAGCGTCAGACCAGATCAACCAGGCATTACGGGCAACCAGGGAAAAATGTGCACCCTGGAAATATTTACCCAGATTGCCAATTTTCTTAACCGGAATATTATATCCAATACTTACATCCCTCAACTTAACATACGACAAGCTATGAATGTATGGCTCAGCGATCTGATCAAAGTAAAAGTTATGGAAATAAGTTTGTGCATCTACATAAACATCAACCGGAGTCTTCTGGTCTACTGAGCTTACACCCGTCACCTTTACACCACCGCCATCAGGGACAGCAGTTCTGACATTCACTCCTTTATCGTTCAGCGCAGCAGTTTTTGCCATCAGACCAGAGAAGTGACCCCACATTTCAGAGAGGGAGAAGAACTTACCACCCACCTGATAGTCAAGTGAAAACCCAAAGGTAAATTGCTTATAAGCAATGTTGCTTAAGAAACCACCATTCACTTTTGGAACGATAGAACCCCAGTTCCTGAACTCGTCCCTGACGTATTGTCCTGTTGCTGGATTGACCAAAGGAATACCATCTGCGTTACGCTTCATGCCACCACCGATCAACTGACCCCAGTCTTTACCTTTCACCTGAAACGCACGGGCCATTCGGGTTCCGAATGCTCCACCTTCCAATAGGATCTGGTCTTGACCATCAATGATTTGACTCACTGGATTCTTGATCAGATATGAGAAGTTAGTGCTCATATCCCAAGTGAAGTTCTTATTAGATATTACGCGGCCATTCAACACGATCTCGATACCTTGTCTTTCCACTTTTGCAGCATTGACGGATGTTGATGAGAATCCGCTCACACCGCTAAGTTGTACGTTTACAGGAATCTTATCAGCCACCTCATCAAAGTACACTACATTCAGTCCGAGTCTGTTCTTCAAGAATTTGATATCAATACCTGCTTCAATTGTTTGGATCAAAGCACCCTGCAATCTTGGATCAGGGAAGTTATTGGGTGTAGACATCAGGAAGTTAGATCCCCACTGGAAAGGATTGACGCTATATGCAAAGTTTGTCTGGAAAAGACCCAAGCTCTCAGGTTTCTTACCCCAGCTACCGAATACTTTAGCAAAGGAGAACCAGGATGGCCTGTTCGGGAACAACTGGGAAACAATAAAGCTTGCACCAGCTGATGGATAGAACAAACTTGGTTTACTGGGCGAAAGGGTTGAACCCCAATCCTGCCTTCCGGCAAAAGTCAAGCTCACAAATTTCTTATACTCCAGATCAAATGAACCGAAAATAGAATTCACCTGTTGCTGCTGGCGATTGTTTCCTACGTTTGGATTTGCCTTTGAGTTTGAAATTGCGTAAAGTCCGGGAACGTTCAGTCCCTGGTTTGTACTTGCAGAAACATCAGTATACTTATTCGTGTAAATGTTACCACCAAACTGTGAGGAAACAGCAAAGTCTCCAAACGTATTATTGTAGAAACCGATCAACTCATAATCCATCCTTTGAAGGTTGGTTGACGAAGTACTATAGCCTCCGAGAACACCAGTTTGAAGCGCACTTTCTTCAAGAATGCTTGGTGTGATCCCCTCGTTATAGGTCATGAGCTGATTACGGCGTAACGTACCCCTGATCTTAAAGTGCTGGTTTATTTTGTAAGTAAGGCCTATATCACCGAACATCCTGTTCCGGTCTTGCCTATTAATGAGTTCATCAAAATAAGAGTAGAAATTATACCAATAGTTGGCCTTATAAAAATTCTGAGGCGCCGCTGGATTATATCCATCAGGATTGAACCTCAAATTCCAGGTACCATACGTACCGTATGGAGATCTCACATTAGACAATGATTTCATCTTATCCATGTCAAGATCACGGTGGAACCACTGGTTGAAAGATCCCTGAGAATTATTCGCATAGCCGTCATCAAATGAACCTTTAATCACATTGCTGGAGAAGGTCATGTTCGATGAGATCGTAAAATGAGAATTTAAATCAAAACTTCCGCTCAGGTTAACTGTGTTCCTGGAAGAAGAAGAATTTGGCAAAGCTCCTTTGATGTATTGGTTCGTATAAGAAGCACGATAAGTGTAGTTGGAACCACTCTTGCCAAAACTCAGGTTATTGGTAGAAGTTATACCTGTCTGCCAGAAATCTCTGGCGTTATCCGGCTGTGGGTTAAGTGCTGTCGTTTTATAAGAATCTGCGTGACCGGGAAACCAGGCGTACCACGGAATATGCTGTTGACCTACCATTCGTGGACCCCAGCTCGCATCGTCCGTATAATCATGGAAATATTGGCCGTCCAGCGCCTTCCATTCGTTAGGCATACCAGACTGCCACTTGAACGCCTTCAAATCAGCTACACCACCACCTGCGTACAAATTCTGATACTGAGGAAGAATATAGGCTTTGTCAAAGGTGACACCTGTATTCACTTCAATGCCAACGCCAGTACCGCGGCCCACTTTCTTTTTAGTAGTGATGATGATCGCACCACCCGTTGCCTGGCTACCCAGAAGGGCTGTAGCGTTTGCACCTTTTAAAACTGTAATATCTTCGATATCATCCGGGTTGATGTCAAAAGAACCGGTAATGGTTCCATCGACAACATAAATCGCTGAACGCTCACCAAGACCTAAACCACCACGAATACGCAAGAAAGCCTCTTCGTCAAGCTTTGCGGCTGACTGGCTTCTTGTTTGCACACCCGCCACTTTACCTGCAAGGGCGCTATTAACGTTTGTCTGCCGAACGATGTTAAGATCTTCAGCCTTAATTACCTGTGAACTGAATGCCGTGTTACGCTGCGACTTCTTGATACCGAAGGCACCCGTTACTACCACTTCCTCAAGTTCGCCCCTGGCCTGCGTCATTGTTGTGACGATCATGTTGCTGGAACTCACTGACTCTTCCACTATTTTCTCACCCGTGGCGGTGATCACCAGGATGTCACCCGTTTTAGCGGTGATCTGGTAATTACCTTCAGCATCTGCTACTGCGCTGTTCTTAGTTCCCTTAACAAGGATAGAAGCAAATGGAACATTTTCTCCTTTGTCGTTCCTTACTTTACCTGTTATTTGTCGGTTTTGGCCGAAAGCCAATCCACATGATAGCGCGAACACTGTCAACAGTGTTATCAATTTTCTCATGTTGCTTTGTTTTGGTTTTAAAATTCAAGGTCCAAATATAACAATCTTCAACTTTATGTTAAATTTTTGTTTATTTCTGGCATAATTATGACAAATAGAGGGTGTAAAATGCTGCTTTAGAACGAAATTTTATGAAGCAAAGAGAGAAACGACGCTTGACGCTTATTAACGAACACAAGAAAACCATGAAATATTTCGAATAATGAGGACGAAATGATTGGAATATCTCCTATTTGGCAGACATTAATTGAATTATAGCTCATTTATGGCCATCTGCCATAGTGATAAGCATATTATTATCTTTTTACATGTGAAAAACAACCTGAAAACGGATATTCCAATTTTCTCTGAAGCCGTTAAAACTTCTGGATATCTTCATATACCCATGCCAGTTCTTGGAAAACTTATAGTGCGTATTCAGGTACACCCTCGCCCCGCGACCGTAAAACGCCGGGACTATATTGTAATAGAGGACATCGTTCTCGAAGCTGTAAATCCTTGAATCATAGCTTTTTGTATCATATATCATCACCCTGGCATTGAGGCTTACCGCCTTATCCAAAGGGGTCCAAAAAAGATCTGAGGAGGTCAGAAAGCCGTTTTCTCTCTCAAACTCCCTATTCATCAGGCTATTCACTTCCATTCTGAACCTCCACTCCCATTCCATACCGGGCCGGAACTCAATATGTAACCTGCCCATTTGCTTTTCGTACTCCGCCACGGATCGCATGGGGCCCGCTACACCCGCTCCGGATTTTCGCTCCACCCGATATCTGATGTATACAGCGGTTTTCTTATCGGGCCGGTAACTGAGTTGAAAAAGATGATCCTTCCCCCAGCCGGGAGCGTCAACCCTGTAACGCAGCCAGGGAAACCGGTAATGGTCGGCGTAGACATCTACAGTCAAAACCGGAAGGATCCGGTAGCTGAACCCTGCATAAATAGCCTCTTCATTGGAAGGATCCCCGGATTCCGTGAATGCATTTCCCTGGAATGACCGGTAGCTTTTGGCTATTCTCCTCGCTACGATGGAAAAATCCAACCGCGGGTCAGCAGCAACCATCAGCCCCTGGATAGCAGCAGCGTCCCCTTCGCCGTCGAAAGCCAACTCGCCAAACAAATGAATATTCCGCCATGTTTTATGGTAATGCAACCCATAATTGGTCATGTCCCGGCCCCTTGCAGCAAATACATTGTATAGCTCATCCGCCCGGATGACGGGAAGGGAAAAATGATGTTTAATAACGTTTACCCCTACACGAAAATTTCCGGCCTGGTAAGCCATCATGCCCCCTACGGCAACATGCCCAAGCACATTCTTATCCGCCAACTCCTCAGCCGTCCGATGATAACCCGTTTGCAGGAACGAACTAACATAACTGCGTCCACTCACCGTATCTTCCCTGCGATTTGCATCCAGCCTGTTCGCGGAAATAAATACCCCAAGATCGAAACGCTTTCGGACCACATGCATGCCAATACCCCGGAAATATCTGTTTTCATCATTGGACCTGTAGGGCTGCAAAAAAGGCAACTGCCTCTTGATGGCCATGGGCATGGCGGTTTTCCTGACGGCACGGCCCTGCCAAAGGATAAGCCCCTGCCCCATATTCACAATGAAATCCCCTGCCACCAATTGTTTTATCAGGCCTATGTTGCGCAAGGATATATGAGCCGAAACAAATGCAAGCCCCTTACCGGGTTGCAGATATTTTTCGCCACCATCTTTTTCTGTATTCACACCCCACTGCAGATTGGGGGATGTGAAATGATAGCGCGCAAGGAATGCTGCCTGGGCCGACAACGACGAACGAAATAAAACCATATGCGTACCCTTGCGGATATTTTCGCCTACGGTTGACCGTAGAGAAAGCTCCGGCTTTACGGTTGCATAGGGCATGATCTTCCTGATCAGCTCAGGTCCCCACCCCGGAATAGCCTGCATCTCAAGCACATGAACCAACTCGCCGGCCAACCTCCGGTATCGTATCAGCTGCTCAATATGAAATGGTGTAAGAAAAGGTAATACGGACAGCTCATCAGACCCCGCTTTATTCAAATTCAACGGCTTTACCAGAAAGGCCTGCAACTGGATCAGGTCCTCCTCCACCTCTTTCACATCCTCTACGTCGGCCTGATCTTCCATCATGCGGATCTGATCCGAATGCTGCGCGCACGCATATCCCCCCATCAACAATAAATATGCAAGTAGCCACTTCATTGGTCCTGTTTAAACCGATACATCAGGGAAAGGCCTGCACTCAAGCCCAATGACAAATGATAGGTTGAGGACAACTCGGTCTCCACGCCTTTATATACAAAGCCCACGCTGCATACAAAACTGTTGTGCTTTGATATATATCCCATTCTTGCCCAGGCCTGCTCAAGAAAGCGGTAATGCATGGCCACCAACATCGCTACCGGATCGCTCTGCTCTTTCAACCCTTCAGCAGTAAGCGTAAAAAATTCTGACACCCGGTAACCCGCTCCGGCCCTCACCCTGTAGCCCAGGCTCGATTCCGGGGAAAAAAAATGATTGATCCCATCTGCCTGAAAACCTATCGTCAACTGCTCATTACATTTGAACAGGCTGCCCAAACCGGCAGTGACCGAACCCGTTGTAGTATATCCCCTGGCCATCGTGGCATGATAACCCAGCCTTATGCCTATATCCCACCTTTCATGAACTGATTTTGCTGCGCCGAACGCGACTAGATTCCCTGAAAAAAAAGCATTCCCCTCGCGCTGGGCCTGCACCACAAAAGGCAACTCCCCCAACTTCCCTGCATAAGCGAGATCGAAAAACAGGAGGTCCGTTATAAACCTTTTCTCTCCATAAACACCTAAAGATGACCCGACCCTGCGGGTTAAGGAAGCAGGATACGCTGTGGCGCTCCAAATATTTCCATCGGTTTGCCCTAACCCTTCTGCTCCTGCAAGCCATTTCGGATCCTTCCACTGCGCCGGGGCCACTGAACTCATTACACCCATCCACACCACCATCAACCACTTCATATGATACCAAAACTCGCTCAACCGAAAACAGATTCCTTGTGAAAAAAAACAACATTTGCTGGTATTTTCCTGCCTAAATTTGCGGCATGAAAATCATGGACGGCAAACTGGTTTCACAGGCTGTAAAAGATGACCTGAAAAAAAATGTACTTGATCAGGTGGCCCATGGAATGAAAAAACCCCATCTGGCAGCTATCCTGGTGGGTAACAATGGAGCCAGTGAAACTTATGTGGCATCTAAAGTAAAATCTTGCGAAGAAGTTGGATTCACCTCCACCTTGATCCGCCTGGATGCAGCCATAACCCAGGAAGAACTGCTGGCAGAGATCAATAAGCTGAACCAACATAGCGACGTAGATGGCATTTTAGTACAACTGCCATTGCCCAAACATATTTCAGAGCAACTGGTGATAGACGCCATATCCGCAGATAAGGACGTGGACGGTTTTCATCCCGTATCGGTAGGAAAAATGGTACAAGGCCTGCCCACATTTTACCCGGCAACACCTTACGGTATCCTGCTGATGATCGCTCACTATAGTATTGAAACAAAAGGGAAACATGCCGTAGTGATCGGCAGAAGCAATATCGTGGGCAGACCTATCAGCATCCTCCTGAACCGCAACGACTATCCGGGAAATTGTACCGTAACGGTTTGTCATTCCCACACACCCAACCTGAAAGAGATCTGTTTACAGGCCGATATCATTGTTGCTGCATTGGGCCGCCCGGAATTCCTGAAAGGCGATATGGTGAAGGATGGCGCCGTAGTGATCGACGTAGGCATTACCCGGGTGAAGGACGCATCTAAGAAATCCGGCTTTGCCATCAAAGGCGATGTTGATTTTGCAGGGGTCGCAGAAAAATGCAGCTACATCACCCCGGTGCCCGGCGGCGTGGGGCCCATGACCATCGCTGCGCTTTTAATGAATACTTATAAGGCATGCCAGTTGAGGAACAAATGAATATGATTTCTAACGATACCGATGCCCTGATGTATCCGCTCATGGAGCATTTCTATACCCTGCAGGGCGAAGGATTCCACCAGGGAAAGGCAGCTTATTTTGTAAGACTCGCAGGCTGTGATGTGGGCTGTGTCTGGTGCGACGTCAAAGAAAGTTGGGATAAAGACAAGCACCCGCAAACTTCAGTTCGCGAGATCATGGGTCATATCATTTCCACCCCTGCCAAAATTGTGGTCATTACCGGTGGCGAGCCTTTCATGTATGATCTCAATGCCCTGATCAGCACACTGCAATACAAAGGCTATCAGGTCCACATTGAAACATCGGGAGCATATCCGATCAGCGGGCAGCCCGACTGGATCTGTCTTTCCCCCAAAAAATTCAAATCGCCCCTCAATGCAGTGATCCCTTTCGCGCATGAACTGAAAGTGGTTGTTTACCATAAATCCGACCTGGATTGGGCAGAGAAATATGCAGCATTAGTGAACCCCGACTGCAAATTATTTTTGCAACCTGAATGGGAAAAATCCGATGAGATGACCCCGCTTATCATTGATTACATCAAACTTCATCCAAACTGGGAGTTTTCACTGCAAATGCATAAGTATATCCAGGTACCCTAGAACCCTGATGCGGCAACTCTAATTATACGTTAATTGTACGCGCTTGAATACCCAAAAGGCAATACATGTGGCTGATAATCCGTTATTTCATCATTCCATCCAATAGCCGGTCAGCTATTCAGTCTATTTAGTATGAAGCAATTTTTACTTTTCGCATGGTGCCTCGTTTTCGCTGCATCCCTCCGGGCCCAAAAATACAATCCCGAAAAGGTCAGCAAGCAGGCGAAAACCATCTACGATCTCGCCATCCAAAAGGCGGAAGACGGGCAATATATGGAGTCGATAAAAATGCTGGATAAAGCTATTTCCACAGACAAAAACTTTGTTGATGCATTTCTGTCAAGGGCAGGGATCAACGGACAAATAAAAAACCACCGAAACGCAGTGGCCGATTATGAGAAAGCTTTCGCCCTCGATCCTGTTTACACGCAAGACTACAAATTGCCATACTCCATCAATCTTGCGGGAATAGGGGAATTTGAAAAAGCACTCGAGGCGGTGGATGATTTTGCTACGAGCCCCTCACTCGGCGAAAACAGCAGGAAGGCTGCTGCTTACCGGAGAAAAAGCTTTGAATTCGCCATAGCGCATGCCAAAACCCACCAGGGACAATATGTATTTGAGCCTAAAAATTTGGGCGATAGCATCAACACTAGATTCCCTGAATATTTTCCTTCGTTAACGATCGATGGAAACCAACTCGTGTTCACGCGTCAGTTGAACTTTTTTAATGAAGATTTTTTTGGCGCCAGGCTCCTGCCAGACGGCAGCTGGTCCACCTCCGCGCCCCTTCCAGGTAACGTCAACACGGAACGTAACGAAGGCGCGCAGCATATCTCCCAGGATGGGAAAGTTCTGGTATTCACCAGCTGTGATGCACCCGACGGATTTGGCGGCTGCGATCTGTATTATTCACTCCTGACCAAACAAGGCTGGAGCCAGCCGATCAATATCGGCGATGTGATCAATTCAGAATTCTGGGAGTCCCAACCCACCATTGCGCCCGACAAACGTGCGCTCTATTTTGCAGCAAGAGCCCCCGGCGGCATGGGTGGCTCAGACCTCTATGCAAGCTACATCATGCCCAGTGGTAAATGGGGCCCGGCGATGAACATGGGGCCATCCGTAAATACGACCGGAGATGAAACCTCACCCTTCATTCATGCCGATAATCAGACCTTGTACTTTGCTTCAAGCGGACTGACAGGATATGGCAAGATGGATCTCTTCCTGATCCGTAAAGATTCTACAGGCCATTGGGGCAAACCCGAGAACTTAGGCTACCCCATCAATACCGTGGATGATGAAGCCACACTGTTTGTAACATCCGACGGTACTACCGCTTACTACGCCAGTGACCGATCAGACTCGAAAGGCTCACTCGACTTATACAGTTTTACCTTGCGGGAAGACATCAGGCCAGTGAAAACATTATGGGTAAAAGGAAAAGTGTTCGACGCTAAAACAAAAAAAGGCCTGCCCAGTGCTGTTGAATTAAAAGACGTAGCTACGGGTCAGAGATCTTCCAAAGTTCAGACAGACGAAGACGGTGATTACCTGATCACGCTGCCGGTTGGGAAAGACTACGCCTTTAATGTAAACAGGAAGGGCTACCTGATCTATTCGGAAAACTTTCCTTTAAGCAGCAAACCATCTGATTCAGTTTACCAGGTCGACATCCCGCTTCAGCCCATTGAAGTGAACGCGAATGTGGTACTTAAAAATATTTTCTTCGAAACGGGAAAATTTGATTTGAAAAAAGAATCAGAAGCAGAGCTGGATAATTTGGTAGAGCTGCTAAAAGAAAACAATACCATGGTGATCCAGATCAATGGATACACCGATAACGTTGGTAAACCGGCAGACAACCTGGCGCTCTCTAACAACAGATCGAAATCCGTTGTGGCCTACCTCGTGCGCAAAGGCATTGAACCAGCGCGCCTGCTGTCAAAAGGTTTTGGAGAAACACGACCCGTTTCTGATAATAACACCGACGAAGGAAGGGCAAAAAACAGGAGAACGGAGTTGCAAGTCATCAGTAAATAGCAACAGCTCCATCTTAGTTTTACCGGATGAAAGATCCGGATGAAGTTTTTTATTCCATCGCCCTTACCCAGGTTCCCCAGATCGGTTCCGTTCACAGCAAAACCCTCCTTGAACATTTTAAAGCTGCAAAAACCATCTTCCATACCAGGCCATCCGCGCTGGAAAAAATCCCCGGTATTGGCATCATCAGGGCCAGAAACATTTGCAGTTTTCGAGACTTTGAGAAAGCAGAAAAGGAGATGGTGTTCATTGAAAAATTCAGGATCGCTCCTTTGCTATTTCATGACGAACGATATCCCCAACGACTAAAACACTGCGAGGATCCGCCGCCTATCCTGTTCTTTAAAGGGGAGGCAGACCTGAACGTCCAAAAAGTATTAAGCGTGGTAGGCACAAGAAAACAAACAGAATACGGCCGCGGCCTGGTAGAAGAATATCTCGAAGACCTTTCCTGCCATGATGTGCTGGTGGTCAGCGGCCTGGCCTATGGCATAGACCAGATCGCCCATAAAGCGGCACTGAACAACGGGTTAAAAACCATTGGTGTGTTGGCCAGCGGGCTGGACATCATCTACCCTTCTTCACACACTGCATTGGCCAGGGATATGACCAGGCAGGGCGGTTTACTCACGGAATTCCTGAGCGGGACAAAGCCCGACAAGCAAAACTTTCCCCGCCGCAACCGGATCGTGGCCGGCCTTTGCGATGCCCTGCTGGTAGCAGAAACTGATGTCAAAGGAGGAAGTATGATCACCGCCGATATCGCCTCCGGATACAACCGCGAGATCTTTGCCATACCCGGCAGAATACATGACCGCAAAAGCGCGGGCTGCAACATCCTGATCCGCGATAATAAAGCCCGGCTTACCATGCATCCTGCAGATATGGCAGCGTTCATGAACTGGGAGGCCGCACACGTTACCATAAAACAACAAAAGATCTTTCCGGAACTGGGGGAAGATGAGGCACGCATCATGAACATCGTTCGTGATACTGACGCCATTCAACTCGAACAGTTGATTCAGCTTTCAGGAATAAACCGAAGTCGTATGCACGCGGCCCTGCTTAACCTTGAGCTTGCAGGCATGCTGATACATCAGCCCGGAGGAAGGTGGGCGGTAGGATCAACCTGATAGAAATGCGAACAACTTCGAAGGCATCGAATCAACCTAACGTAATTTGTTTATTTTCCCATCTGCCCCCTATCTTTGCACATGGCAACACTAAACGGCTCCTCCAAGGCTAAATTTCCCCCTAAATTTTTTGGTGAAGGACTTACGTTCGACGATGTTTTGCTGGTACCAGCATATTCCCAGGTTTTGCCAAGGGATGTAAACATCACCACACAGCTTACAAAAAATATTAACATCAACGTTCCATTTCTCTCAGCAGCCATGGACACCGTTACTGAAGCCCAACTGGCCATTGCGCTGGCCAGGGAAGGCGGCATTGGCATGCTGCATAAGAATATGTCCATCGAACGCCAGGCAGAGCAGGTAAGAAAAGTGAAAAGAAGTGAAAGCGGCTTGATTCTCGATCCGGTCACCCTCCTCCAAAACGCCACCATTGGAGATGCCCTGAAGCTAATGAAGGAAAACAAGATCGGCGGTATTCCCATTGTCGACAGCAAGAGTAAGTTGGTAGGTATCCTCACCAATCGTGATCTAAGGTTTGAAAGAACGCCCGACAAGAAAGTCAGCGAAGTGATGACCAGCGAAAACCTGATCACCGCGCCCGAAGGCACAGACCTGAAAAAAGCTGAAAAGATCCTCCAGAAATATAAAATTGAAAAGCTCCCCGTGGTAAGCCGCACTGGCAAGCTGATCGGACTGATCACGTACCGTGATATCTTACAGCTTTCCAGCTACCCGAATGCAGTAAAAGATGGATTCGGCAGGCTATTGGTTGGCGCAGCTCTGGGCATCACGGGCGACATGCTTGACAGGGCTGCAGCCTTGCAACAGATCGGGGTGGATGTGGTTTGCCTCGACAGCGCGCACGGCCACTCAAAGGGGGTTATCGAAGCGCTTAAATCTGTAAAGAAATCGTTCCCAAAATTACAGGTGATCGCAGGCAACGTAGGCACGGCCGCGGGCGCGAAAGCCCTTGCAGAAGCTGGCGCTGATGCAGTCAAAGTGGGTATCGGCCCCGGTTCCATATGTACTACGCGTATCGTTGCAGGCGCGGGCATTCCCCAGATCACGGCCATCATGGAAGCCGCTTCGGCCTTGAAGAAGTTGAACGTTCCCCTGATCGCTGATGGTGGCATTCGCTATACCGGAGATGTGGTAAAAGCCCTGGCTGCAGGCGCAAGTTCCGTGATGATGGGTTCTGTATTCGCAGGTGTTGAGGAGAGCCCCGGTGAGACCATCATTTACGAAGGAAGAAAATTCAAGCAATACCGCGGAATGGGATCCATTGGAGCCATGCAGAAAGGAAGTGGCGACAGATATTTCCAGGATGTTGAAGACGATGTCAGAAAGCTGGTGCCTGAAGGAATTGAAGGTCGCGTTGCCTATAAAGGTTTCCTCAGTGAAGTCATAGCGCAATATGTAGGCGGATTAAGAGCCGGTATGGGCTACTGCGGATCAAAGGATGTGAGCTTGCTTCAAAATGCTGCGCAGTTCATTAAGATCACCAATGCAGGTATGAAAGAGTCACATGCCCACGATGTACACATCACTAAGGAATCGCCGAATTACAGCAGGTAAGAATATGCATATAAAAAGAATATGGCTTAACATCGTTCTTATCCTAAGCCTGCTTACAGGCATTCCGAGCAAGGCCCAGGAATCCTGTGGGATAACAGTGAGTTTGCTAACCTGTTCGCCGGGATCTGACCTTTATTCCATTTTCGGACACAGTGCATTGCGCGTTGTTGACAGTTCAACGGGTACTGATATCGTGTATAACTATGGCACTTTTGATTTCAACGATCCAGATTTCTACTCGAAATTTGTAAGGGGCAAGCTCCTGTACTCTCTATCACAATCCAGCTTCCAAAATTTTGCTTACGAATACCTGGCTGATAACCGGAGCATTGCAGAACAAATACTTCATATCGATTGCAAAAAGAAGCAAGAGCTTCAAAAGCTGCTGTTCATCAACATGCAGGAAGAGAACAGGTATTACAAATATGATTTCCTTTACCAAAACTGCACCACGCGGCTAAGGGATATGATCGAAGAATCCCGTAACCCCCAACTGAAGGAAGGCATTGTTGTAACCGCCAAAGGTATGAGTTTCAGGGATGGCATCCACTTTTACCTCAATAGGGGCAACATGTACTGGAGTAAGTTCGGGATTGATCTGCTGCTGGGCAGCAGGATCGATTTAAAGATGAATAATCGCGAAGCGATGTTCCTGCCTGAATTTCTGGAACACTCCTTAGACAAAACGGGTAATTCAACAGACTCCCTGGTAGCGAACAAACAATACCCCGTAGTGAAACAATCGGAAGATGCGGGTGGTAAGCCTTTTTTTACCCCGTTGATCGTATTTGGTTTGCTCTCAACCGCGATCATCGCCCTGAGTATGACTCCAAATAAGACCGCCGCTCATTTTCTGAAATGGTTTGATGTCACTTTTTTCTTTCTCATTGGACTGCTGGGTTGTTTATTCCTGTTCATGTGGTTTGGCACAGACCATAAACAGACAGCGGATAATTACAACATTTTATGGGCATGGCCCACCCATATCATTGCCGCCCTCCTGCTGTTTTATAAAAAAATCAACGTTCGCAGGTATTTCTTCATCTATTTATTAGTTACAGTTGTTACATTGCTGGTATGGCCTTTTTTACCTCAGGCATTGAATCCGGGTATCATTCCCATTCTGTTGCTTGGTGGTGTCAGGGCCTGGAAAATTTATCGTGAAGATGGAGTTCACTCAAAAAAGACTTCGTGATCAGGTTGGTTACCGAATCGCTGGTTCAGGAGAACCAGTCATTTTATTGCATGGATTTGGGGAAGACGGAAACATTTGGATGGATCAGGCAAAAGAAATCGCATCAGCCTTTACAGTGATCGTTCCGGACCTCCCTGGAACGGGTATCTCAGCGCCTGCGCTCGCCCATCTTCCTGAACAAAGTATTGAAGCCATGGCAGAGGTGGTTAAAGCCATTGCGGAACAAGAGCATCTCGGTCAATTCACCCTCATAGGCCATAGCATGGGCGGTTATATTACCCTTGCATTTACAGAAAAATACGCGGGCATGCTCAAGGGATTCGGGTTGGTCCATTCTACGGCTTATGCAGACAGCGAAGAAAAGATCAATAACCGGAAAAGATCCATCCAATTCATCAAGGATCATGGCTCAAATGTTTTTTTACAACAAATGATACCGGGATTATACTGGGATGGCTATAAAGTAAATAACGGAGAACAAGTTGAAAGACATATTGAATCCTCGAAAGATATTGATCCTGAGTCACTCATCGCATATTTGGAGATGATGATGAAAAGACCTGACCGGACAAAAGTGCTTTCAGGCTTCGAAAAACCCGTACTTTTTATTATGGGCACTGAGGATAAAACAGTAAATTTATCGGACAGTCTGGCTCAATGCCATGTCCCCGTAGAAAGTCACGTACACATGCTTGAACCTTCAGGCCATATGGGCATGAAAGAAAAATCAGCGGAAACCACCAATGCTATGAAGAAGTTCCTGGTGCATCTAAATGAAAACTGAGTGAAAAAAATCTTCCCCCTTTTTCTGATCAGTAGCCTGCTCTGCCTGGTGGCAGAAGCAAGGCATATAGCAGGTGGCGAAATGTCATACGTATACCTGGGTTTGGGATCAGACGGCAATTTGAAATACCGAATCACACTTAAATTATATCGCGATTGCCTGTCGGGAGGCGCCCCACTCGATTCTCGTGCAGCAATTACCATCTATCCCGCCGGAATTTCGACACCGATCATGAATCTCTCCGTAGCGAGTGCGAGGACAGAGGTGCTTCAACTGACCAACCCCGGCCCCTGTATCGATAACCCACCTGTTGTATGTTATGAAATTGGTTATTATACTGAGGACGTTGAACTCCCTGTAAGTAATCTCGGTTTCAACATCTCTTACCAACGTTGTTGCCGCATTGAAGGCATCAGTAATGTGAATAACTCCGGCAACACAGGTGCAACCTATGCAGCGAATATTCCAGGTACTTCACTTGGGGCAACGGCCCCAAGGAACAGCAGTGCAACCTTTGGAACCAGTGATACGGTAGTGATCTGTGAAAATACAGGCTTCGCTTATGATTTCAGGGCTTATGATGCGGATGGTGATCTGCTTACTTACCAATTTGAGCAAGCTTACGATGGTGCGAGTACGGGTACCCCCCAACCCACCACTTCATTACCTCCACCATTTAGCTCTCTACCCTATGCCTTTCCCTTCAGCGCACTCAGACCCATGGGTGACCGGGTCATCATTAACCCAAATACCGGCCTCGTCAGTGGCACTGCTCCCAAAGCAGGCATCTATGTACTCACCGTAGTAGCCATTGAGCAAAGAGGCAACGTTGTTATCAACCGGCACAGAAAAGACCTTCAGATCAAAGTGGCGGCCTGTTCTATTGCCGCAGCAGATCTTCAACCTGAATACATCACCTGTAACGGCTTTAACCTAACCTTTCAAAACAGGAGCCCGAGCAGCCTCATCAAATCATATTACTGGGATTTCGGGCTGCCCGGCAATGCGGACACTTCTAATCTCGACAGGCCATCGTTTACGTTCCCGGACACCGGCCAATACAGGGTAATGCTGATCACCAACCGGAACCGGGACTGTTCAGACACCGCATATACGATAGCGAAAGTATACCCGGGGTTCTTTCCCAAATTCAGCGTGCTTGATGGCTGTAAGAATGTGCCCATTCAATTTCTTGACGAAACAACAACCCGCTATGGCGTTGTAGATTTCTGGAACTGGACATTCGGACATCCAACCGTTAATCCTGCAAAGTCTGATCTTCAGAATCCAACCTATACATACCCTACTACAGGAACCTATCAGGCCCAGCTTATTGTAGGCAGTAGTTTTGGCTGTAGGGATACGCTTGACAATCCGGTCAACGTGCTCGAAAAACCAACGATCCGGCTAACCAATGATACCCTGATCTGCAATATTGATACAGTAAGGTTATCAGCCCTTGGAAACGGAACATTTACATGGACGCCCAATTACATGATCAGCAGTACCACCGGTGCGTCGCCGTTGGTGAGTCCTGACCGGCCAACTAAATACTACGCCACCCTCACATCCGCGCCCGGGTGCGTGAATATCGATTCCGTGTTTGTGGATGTGAAAAATTTTGTAACGGTGAATGCCGGCAATGATACCACCATTTGTCTCACTGATTCAATAAGGTTCAATGCTATGGGGGACGGGCTTACATTCTCCTGGTCGCCGGCAGCGGGATTGGAAAATCCCAATTCAAGAAACGCCATTGCGAAACCGGTCGCTAATTCAACCACATATACCGTAACAACAAATATTGGCAAGTGCCAGTCGTCCGACAACATCATTGTCAGCACTGTGCCATATCCAGTAGCCGTTGCAAGCAATGACACGTCGATCTGTTTCGGTGATAATGCCCGGCTGTTTGCTTCGGGAGGAATTACCTACCGATGGTCGCCCTCAGAAGGACTATCCAATAACTCGATCGCCAACCCAACAGCCAGTCCCACCCGATCGATCCGCTACCTCGTATCGGTATTCGACAATAAAGGCTGCCCAAAGCCGGGGATCGACTCAGTGAGGGTAAGGGTGGTGCCCCAGGTGCCCGCCTTTGCAGGTAACGATACCTCCATCGTGTTGAACCAGCCACTTCAGTTAAATGCAACGGGCGGTACCACCTATGCATGGACGCCCACCACTGGGCTCAACAATCCGAATATCAGTAGTCCAGTCGCAAATCCTACAGGCAATATCAGTTACATTGTAAGGGTAAGTACCCCGGAAGGTTGCTTTGCCAAAGATACGATCAACGTAAAAGTATTCAATAGCAAGCCAGATATCTTTGTTCCCACGGCATTCACTCCGAATAACGACAGTAAAAATGATCAGTTGATCCCAATACCCGTTGGTATCACAAAGCTTGAATACTTCAAAGTATATAATCGATATGGCGAACTGGTATTCAACACCACGCAGATTGGACGAGGTTGGGACGGCAGGATAAAAGGGAAAGAACAGAATACAGGCACTTATGTATGGTATGTACAGGGTGTGGACTATACGGGAAAGACTATATTTAAAAAAGGGACTTCAACGCTAATCCGATAGTATGAACAGGAAGATCTTTATTACCGGAGCCAGTTCTGGTTTCGGGAAAGCCATTGCCACGACCTTCGCCAAAAACGGTGACGATTGTATCATAACCGGGAGAAGAGACGACAGGCTGGAAGAATTGTGTAATGAACTCGAAAGAAAATACAATGTAGCCATTTACACGCTTTGTTTTGATGTGCAGGATAAAGATGCGGTGAAAAAGGCGATCGATGGTTTGCCTGATGATTGGAAAGACATTGATGTATTGGTCAACAACGCAGGACTTGCGCTGGGCAGGGATTATTTCGAAGAAGCAGACCTGGCAGATTGGGAGACGATGATCGATACCAATGTAAAAGGTTTGCTCTATGTCAGCAGAGCGATCTCGGCTGGTATGGCTACGAGAAAAAAAGGCCACATCATTAATGTAGGTTCCACCGCGGCCAAAGAAGCCTATGAAAAAGGAAATGTCTATTGCGCCAGTAAGTCTGCCGTTGATGCGATATCGAAAGGCATGAGAATCGATTTACTTCGTCACGGCATAAAAGTAACTGCCATACATCCCGGCGCTGCAGAAACCGAGTTCTCGCTGGTCAGGTTCAAAGGCGATGCCGACACGGCAAAATCAGTGTACCAGGGGTTCGAACCCCTGCACGCGGAAGACGTTGCCAACGTGGTGTACTACTGCACCACCCTACCTGCACATGTATGTATCAATGATCTGGTTCTGACCTGTACCGCTCAAGCGAGTTCTTTTTATTTTCTTCGAAAATAAAAAGAACTCGCTTGAGCTAATTGACTCATTGGCTCATTTTTGTTGATCGCATTCATCACATTTATCACCACATTCACCACATTCCCACATTCATTCTCCACATTCCCACATTCATCACATTCATCACATTAATTTCATTGGCGCGCCAACGCCACGCGTTGAGGCGGTTACTGCGCCAAGGAAATTCGCACCTGCACTCCCGCTCTGGTATTCACCTGCGGGGCCGAGTTGGAAATATACGGTGTAACCCTTCTTTGGTCAAAATAGAATTGTAAACTGACCCGGTTGCTCAATACATAATCGATGGTTGGTCTGATGGTGATCACTTTCTGGCCGCCGGTTGCAAATGCATTGGTCTGGTCGAGCCTCGAGTTGGAATTGATATCATCCCTGATGCTGAAGTCGATGGCAAAGGTGACATCGCTTTCAGTTTTACCGCCGCCATCTTTCTTCTTACCGATCCTGATATTAAAAGGCAGTTGGCCACGTTTGCGGTATCGCATATTGAATGTCAGTTCAGTTGAACGGACCTCTGCGAGCTGGTAATCCACCAGCGATAGACTCAGTTGCCTGCTCTTGCGGTATTCGAACCTTCCGGAAAATTGTTTCACTGTGGTAAAATCAATGCCTACCAGGGGTCCGAACTGCTCATTGATGGAGATGTTCGGTACGAGGAAATAAGGAATAAAGCTTCCTGAAATGGTATCCAGAAATGAAGGGAATCCAAGCAACAGGTAATCATCGTAAAGCAGCGCCGAGTTGAAACTGTTCATACTCAGCGTGCTGTTATAAGCGTGTGTAACAGAGAAATTCGTAAACACTTTATCCAGCGGCTTGATCTTGGTCAGGCCATTAAATGTCAGCCTCCAGTTCGGCTTTGGAAGATACCCGGCGAAAGGATTCGCTTTTACATAGTTTCCGTTACCGGACCTCAGCAGTTCAATTGAATTAGCGTCCTTATTGGTGTAGGCCGCGAGGAAAGAAGGTACCAGCACATCCTGTGCATATCTTCCATAGCCCTTATAATAACCATCTGATCCCTTGACCTGACTATACGGGTTCTGCAATCCGAGGCGTTCAGAAACAATGATCCTGTTATTC
The DNA here is from genome assembly GCA_040404005.1 of Chitinophagaceae bacterium. GTDB lineage: Bacteria > Bacteroidota > Bacteroidia > Chitinophagales > Chitinophagaceae > Pollutibacter. Next base: position 62,998 of record JBBAJO010000014.1, on the reverse strand, counting down.
TGGAACTGTTTAAATGTTTCACTGATGTTATTGGGATCGAATTTCCTGAACAGGGTCTGGAACGAAATATAACTCACGCTAAAACCTCCCGAGGCATAGGGATTCAAATTGGCAAAACTTCCAAGGCCGGTAGTGTCTTTAAATAAAGAGTTGTGTGTGCGGGTAAGTGTTTTCTCCATGTTCAGGTCGATGGTAAGATCCCTGAATGGCTCAACGCTGGCGCTTAGGTTAAATCGCTGATCATACGTTTGCCTGTATAAATTATTCAGGATCGGATCGCGGGTGATCAAACCATTTTTTGCTTTTTGGAAAAGCCAGTTGCTATCGGGCTGACCGCCAAAGATGAATCCAAAGCCCGGCTCCATACTTTTAAAGTTCTGGCCGAACAGTTGGGTAGAATCCATGTAACCCGGAAGGAATGTACTGGCCCCTTCATTATAAGTAGCGCCTACCCTTTTAACCGAAGTCAGCAACTGGGCAAATACCCTGCCTGCTCCACGCAATTCAGGATTAGCGCGTGGCTTACCTTTCTTGGTGGTATCGGATGTATCCGGCGGCAGCGACTGTCCGGGTGGCTCATTGAGTTTACGCAGCAGTCTTGACTTATTATACAACTGAAGCAAGTTGAACTCCAGTGTTGCACCTTTGGCATTGCTGTTCTGGATGGTGTTACCGAGGCTCACGGCCAGTCGTGATGCGCCTATCCAACCGTACGTAGTTCTGTACGTCAGATTTGCGGTTACCCAATCGAGGAATGGAAACAGCGCGGTGGGTAGATTGTAGGTGAAATCCACGGCCTGGTTGTATAACGTGTTCCGGCCGCCACTAAAGAAGGTTCTCCTGATACTGTCTTTCTCCGGCTTGGTATCAATCCTTCCAAAAGGTTCGTCAATCCTGGAGTTGTTTATTGCTTTAAAGTCAACGTTGAATGACCTGGATACATCCCACCGCATATTGTAGATCCTATCCATGACAAAATATTTGTCGTAGGTCTCAGGTATCTTGAATGGTCCTCCACCAACATTTCTGGGCCTGATGGCACCGAATTGACGACGTGCATCCCAGCGAATCCCGATAAGATTTGGATTGTAGTTCAGGTTAAAACTCTTTACAAAATCCAGGTATTTACTTTTCGATTTATATTTTTTGAATGGCTCGTAATATTTAGGCTGGCCTGTATAGGTATACCCAACTCCGCCCTGCTGCCTCCGTACGTCGTTCGACTCGATCAGCGGATTATGCTGATAAGTTTGGGTGAAAGAGTAACTGAAGTCGAAATTAGAAATACTCCAAAGCCTGATCTTCCCGGTAGGTAGTTTCCTGATATTGGTAAAGTTAACGGTGCGTATGCTGGTATAATCCACGGCATCATTTCTGATGGAATCGCGCTTATCCCTGAATACATTCAATTTATCTTTCAGCAGGATATCTTTATCGTAAGGATCATACTGTGGAGCACTGATCAATTCCGAGTAATTAGCAAAGAACGGAATTTCGATGCCCCATTTCTTCGGAAGCAGTTTGCCCAGTTGCAGGTTGGTGGAAAAATCGATCTGCCTGAAATCATCCCGGAACCTTTCATTGACTCTTTGCTCAAGGCCGCCAAAACCCTGGGTGTGGATATTTGCTGAAACGGACACGGTTCCCAGATCGGCCAGTTGCACGTTGACCTGGCCTACTGCGGCCCATGCATCTTCTTCGTCGATGCCCGACAAACGCAGTTCGTTGATCCAAACTTCCGTGCAGATCGGTCCGCCAGTACCATCCGGATCCTTGTTGTTTTCAAATCCGGCAAGTATACCCCTAACTTCACCGAGGTTTGGATTACCAACAAGTGAATAGATCTTGCCGTTTACTTCTTTACGGTAGATCGTGTTAGGATTAGCGGTAGCAAGGTTACGTTCAGCCTTCAATTTTACCAGCACGCCCATATCGAAATCAACACTGTTTACTTCTGGCCAGATGACTTCCGGATCTGAAGCTCCAAACGGCGTTATTTTAAGCGGATACTTTATCTCGTAGAAGTTATTGATGAAGTCGTTTCCGATCCTGATCACCGCGTTCACGGAGCCATCTTTCAACGATTGCTGGCCTTTCAGGCTTTCGGCGTGGATGAACATCGACAATTTCTTATACTGACGGAGATCGAGGTTCAGGGTTTTGAAAACACCTCTTGAATCGCCTTCCTGCAGGTTACAGAGGACCACGCTCAAGGCCTGCTCATTTTGGAGAATATTGATACCCCCGTTGCTCAGCGCCTGCACCCTTTCGATCCCGGGAGGAACACGGTAAGGGATTGGATCGCGCTTATCATTCTCTTCAATATTCACCGCCGAGACATTGAACGTTGTTGCACCGGCGAGGTCAATGGGTTTATACTGACCAGCAGTATCTATGTCAAATGTGAACCGGCGCCAGTTATTTCTCACGAGCTCAAGTTTAGCAAAACGAAGTACAGCAGAATCCACAAAATCTGTCATGAACATCCTCATGAAGCGAATGGATTTGAAATCAGGGATCTCACCTACTTTCTGATTATACTGAGAGATGGGTATCCTGAACTGGTACCAGAGCTGGTTCTCTTTGTTGCCATTGGCCAGACTAACGTTAACGATCTTTCTGTCAACAATGAAATTTTGCCCAACCTGCATCTGGGCTGAAGAAGATGGCTTGAGATCCACCCTGTATTGAAAATACTCTTCCGTTTCGTTCAGTGTATTGTCGCGGTTGAAGTCTTCCGAGTCAGGATATAAAGTAAAAGCCGAGGCGAACTGGCTATTGTTCTCCGCAATAGGGGAATTGCCCTGCGGGCTGTTGAAGCTCTTATAACGACCGAGTATACCTGTAGTCTGCTGATCGTACAACGGATCACGGTAGTACCTGAAATTATCTGAAGATGGATCGGTACTGGCTGCCCTGTAGGCGGGAGAACCCACACCAAATCGGTTACCCAAGTCCATCAGGTAGTCCTTTCTTACGCGAACTTCAGCCGTATCGTTCAAACCATCGAATCCAACATCCTGGTAAGGCCTGTCTTCCGGCTCATTGCTAAAGGCCTGGGTAACCTGGATCGGATTCAGTGGCGATCGGCCCCAGGTGGATGTAGTGGACGCCGAAGGAATGGTGGGCGTAGGCAACCCGTTCTCATAAAACCGACGCGAATCTTTCAACACATCTTCCGACACGTTACCCAAATTAAAATAAAGCGCGCCGCCTGCGGGATTTGTTCCTTTGATAAATGGATCAAGCACCCAGAACTCAATGAACTCTATATTGGCCGTTTCGAAATCTGTTTGGTCGATACCGCGCATGATACCACCCCATCTCTTGTTGGAATTGAGCAGTTTCCCGGAGGGATCAACATTGGTTGCGTCATAGTTATATGGGCCCCTTTCTTTTGGATAATAGGCAAGATCAAAGGTAACCAGCTGGTTTTGTCCGAAATCCGGCGTACGCTGCGGAAAGATCTCCTGTTGGGAAACCGACCGAACCCGGGGATCAGACAGTTCTTCGAGGTCTTTAATGGGATTATTTGGATTTCTTCTTTCCTGGAGTACTGGTTCAATATTGTACCAGGCGAACTTGGCCCTGTTCTTTCCATATTCAAGGTTATCGAACAGATCCGCTTCCGGGAAAAGAATATTCCCATTGCGGTCGGTAGCGCCTTTTGGTGTTGATGCGAGGTTCCAGCTGATCAGTGGGAAACGAAGATCGATACTGGCTTTAGTTCCTTCAAAATCGTCAATATAGATAAGTCCTTCTGCGCCTTTTCCAATTTGCGGCGAGTGGCCCGGCTTCAGCTGCGCAGCCTCTGCAAAAGCGGTGATGCTGGAGTTACCTGTAGGCTTGTAATTAGGCAACTTACCCAACCACTTTGTCAAACGCGGCAGCTCACTCTGGTAGTTGATGTCAACGCCCATCATGGTATTTCGGATGGGGTCCATCCCATATTCCATCTTGGTAAAAAATGGTCTTTCACTCAACCTGACCATCGTACCACCGATCGAAAGTTTTTGATTGATCAGGTAATCCCATCGCAAGCCAAGGTAGGTTCGTTGCTGCACGCCGAACGTGGCGTTATTCTCGTAGTCAACTTTGATCGGCACGCCTGAATTCTTGATGGCTTCATTGATGATCCTGATATTTCCGGAAACATAGTCAATGGTATAGTCCACGTTCTCCTGAAGGATCCGCCCCCCGGCAGTCACCTGCACGGAGCCTTGGGGAACGTTGAAGGCATTCAATGCGATGTCGCCTGCCCCACCCCCGCCCGATGATCGGGCCGTACCCTTGAATACAAACCGGTTCAGGTTAGCATAGGTTTGGGCAATGGCCTTAATGGTATCGTACAATGGATAGTAGAGATATTTTTGCCGGAGTGACGGATCCGTCTGAAATGCGAACTCGAGGTCACGGCCAAAAGGTTCCAGTAAGGGGAAGATGATACGGCTCTGCGGCGAGATCACCGTATAGCCTTCCACATAGTCAAACACGCCATCGGGCTGCGGATCGTTCTGGTTGTTCAAACGATCCAGATTAACCAGGGTAAGAAGGGGTACGCCGGCCTGATCGCCTTCTGGAAGATATCTTTTCTCACCACCTCCAGGCTCTTCATACAATACGTTGAACTGAAAATCTGACCGCTCGAGCTGACCGTAGCCAACCGGATAGATATTCTTCATCATCAGTTGCCAGATTGGAAGACGCGTACGGGGTGATGTGGCTTTAAGCAATTTAAGGAACAGGATCTTCTGTACGCCCGATGAAGAATCAACGGGTACATCCTGAGAAAATTCGCCCACCTGGAAAACTTTTCCATTTACGGTATATTGAAATGCCACGGCGAGCACTTCATCTGGCTGTAGCGTGATATTGAGCGATAAAAAACCGAGTTGCCGGTGATAGGTATACTGGGTGGAATCCAGTTTACGGGCAAAGGTTTTTTCAAAATCCTGTGTAGGCAGAAGGCCGATGCCGGTGAGTTTATTCACTATGAAAGCAGGATCCCTGCTGTTTGGATCAGAGACGATCTTTGAATAGAGGTCATTTGCGCCGTTGTTTGGAAACGTTCCGCCACGGGGGTTAATGATCGGTGGAAGGCGATAGGGCTCGGTCTCACCGATATCCATCAGACCCACAATGTCCCTTGTATCTGTTGTGGTACCCGTTCTGTTGGTCACCCAAACTTCCATACGCATGATCTGCACCTGGGAATTGATAATGGGCAGATTCTTCATCGCCGTGTTGTAATTCTTACGGAAGTATTGGGCCACCAGGAAGTGCCTGTTCTCATCGTAGGCGTCTGCCTTAAGAGTGAATTGCTGGTTGTTGTTTCCACCCTGGAGCGACAATGACTGGCGTTGCGAACGTTGGCTCGCGAAAATGGTTGAAACCCAAAATTTACCGAACTGCATTTGTGTTTTGATACCAAACAGCTGTTGTGCTCCCGGGATAAGGGTACCCTTGGTGGCAAACGACGTGTTACCGACTTCTATCTTTTTAAAGATCTCGTCCTGCGTTCCGGTATAATCCAGTTTAAGCTGGTTCTCAAAATCAAAATTGGAGAGTGTGTTGTAACTAATGGGCATTTTCAGCTTATCGCCTATATTTCCCATTACATTGATGTTTGCATTCATGTCGAAATCGAAGCCCCCGTTTCTCCTGGCCCGTTCCGGAAGTGTGGGGTTTTTGATATTCTGACCCTGGTAACCACCCAGGATGTTCACCTCACCCTGTGGCTTGATATCGATCTTACCTTTTCCGAACAGCCTGTTGAACAGGCCATCATGAGCCGTAAGCGCTGGTTTCTCCAGCCTCCTGTTCAGGAGGGATGTGGTATTTGCCCGGTCTTTGAAGTAAGACTTTTCCGACTGGCTGGCTTGTAAACGATAATATTCCTCGAAGCTAAGTCGGCCCGGTTTGCGGTAATAATCATTCCCGATCTTTTCGTAGATGATATAGGAATTGGTAGCCGGGTCGTACACCAATGAATCTTTGACATTAGCGGGATCACCGAGATCGAAGCTGTTTTTCTGCGGATATAGCATGGCATCTCCCCTCCGGTCAGCAATGGGGAAACGCAGGGAGTCGTTTCCGGTCACAACGGTATCAGCCAGTGTAAGCCTCAGCGTGTCTTTCACAATACGACCTGAGTCTGCACGGGTTTGCTTGCTGGTATCCGGCGTCTGGGCAAAACTCGCTAGCCCGATGGACGAACCGGTTATCAGAAAGATAAGAAACAATAAAAAAGGTACTAACCTTTTCGGCAATGAAACTGGATGTTGGTAGGGTAGAAGTCTAAATCAAATAGATTGTAAGGCTTTTTTTATCAGTTGTTCAAGGTTATATGTTTCGTTGCCGCTAAGTACTTTTTTAACCGCGCTTTCAGCTTGCTGCCTTGATATACCGAGGGCCTGCAAAGCAATTAACGCATCTTGCTCTAAAGTATTGTGTATGAACGCCGAATTGGGTGTTGACCCGTCATTTTTACCTAGTTTATCTTTCAGTTCAAGGACAATCCTTTCAGCTGTTTTTTTTCCTATTCCTTTGATCCCTTCAAGCACCCTGGATTCTCCCTGCACGATGGCCCTTGTAATCTCTTCCGGCTTGAGAGAAGACAACATGACTCTGGCGGTTGCTGCACCAACCCCGCTAATGCTGATCAGCTTCACAAACATAGCCTTTTCGGCGAGATTTGAGAAACCGTACAACGTATGCCCGTCTTCCTTGATCTGAAGATAGGTATATAAAGTCCCTTTCTCCTGCTTTTCAATGTGGGAATAGGTAGAGAGGGTGATATTCACTTCATACCCTACCCCATTCACGTCAACATATACTACAGCGGGCGACTTATAAGAAAAAATACCACTCAGGTATGCAATCATTGTACCGTTTTCGTGACCAAAAATAGCGACTAATCTCCATTAAATCAGCCATTAATGGCAGTGGGCAACCATCAATTTCAAAATGACTAGCTTTGTATGCGAAATTTTTTACATGAGAACAAAAATAACTGCAGCCATTACCGCTATAGGGGCTTACGTTCCTGAGGACCGGCTTACCAATGCTGATCTGGCAAAGATGGTGGACACAAACGATGAGTGGATCCAGAGCAGGACCGGCATCAAGGAAAGAAGGATATTGAAGGGGGAAGGACTGGCCACATCGGATATGGTGGTTCCAGCTGTAAAACATGTTTGTGAAAAAAGAGGGATCAGTCCGGAAGACATTGACTGTGTGATCGTTGCAACGGTCACACCGGACATGATGTTTCCTTCTACGGCTAACCTCGTTTGTCATAAGGTAGGCGCAAAACATGCGTTTGGCTTTGATCTGTTGGCAGCCTGCTCGGGGTTTCTCTATGCCCTCACGATGGGTGCGTCATTGATAGAAAGCGGTCGTTATCGCCGTGTAGTAGTGTGTGGCGCTGACAAAATGAGTTCGATCATTGACTATACCGATCGCACCACCTGCATTCTATTCGGTGACGGTGCGGGCGCCGTACTCCTCGAACCCAACATCGAGGGGTACGGGGTGTTGGACAGCATTTTGAAGAGTGATGGAAGCGGTGGAAAATATTTGAATATGAAAGCAGGCGGCTCGCTCAGGCCTGCGTCTATTGAGACGGTCACCAATAAAGAACATTTCGCTTATCAGGAGGGCCAGGCCGTTTTCAAGTTCGCGGTCGTTGGCATGGCCGATGTGTCTTACGAGCTGATGGAAAGAAACAATTTAACGGCCGATGATATTGCGTGGCTTGTTCCGCACCAGGCAAATAAACGGATCATTGATGCCACAGCGCGCAGAATGGGCATTGACGACAGCAAGGTGATGCTGAATATTGAAAAATACGGCAACACTACAGCTGCAACGATCCCCCTTTGCCTCTGGGATTACCGGAAAGAGATCAACAAGGGCGACAACCTGATACTGGCTGCTTTTGGTGGCGGGTTCACGTGGGGGGCAACGCTGGTGAAGTGGGCCATGTGAGGAAGAAATGTGATAAATGTGGGGAATGTGGGAATGGATTGGAGCGAGTATCCATGGTTGAGCGATGCATGATCAAGCGATGCAGGTGACGGCACCCTAAGCTTACCCTTTTCTGCTCCAGACAATAAAATCAGTGGGCGGAATCTTAGTTTGACCCAGGGCATGCATGATGGTCACGAGCTGACCCCGGTGATAAGTGCCATGGTTGAACACATGCAACACCACTTCATTCAGCGGCTGTCGTAATATTTCCTTGTGAGAATTCTTGTACTCAAACACGTGCAGCAGTTTCATATCCGAAGCTGATGCCACGAAGTCTGCCCAGAGCTGCGACTGGCTGATCAGGCCGTTAATGGCTTCTTTCATATTGGGGTTAAAGGTTTGGCTGGGGATCAGGAGTTTTTCATGCAATTTCATTCGCTGCCACCAAATACTTTCTGCATCCCACATGTGTAGAATAGTGGCATAGAGGTTGGTAAAGCTATTGGGAACATGTTGCTGGTGGGCAGCTTCATCCATCTGCAGGATGGTATCGGTCATCCTTTTATTTGCCCAATAGTTGTATGCAGCGAATTGTTGCAGGAGTTCCTTCATGAATTTTGGTTTAAATTTGATCTTGCCCACCTAAAATAAAAAGGGTTTATCAATATGGCAGATAAAAATTTCCCCATTTCGGGTTTCAGTTCGTTGGCTATCCATGGCGGGCACATTCAGGATCCCAATTATGCCCATCTTACCCCTATTTATGCATCTTCCACCTATGTGTTTGATGAGGCGGAGCAGGGCATGCGCAGGTTTAGTGGGCAGGAGAAGGGATACATTTATTCCCGTTGGGGCAACCCTACCATGGCCGAGGCCGAAGAGAAGATCGCAGCCATGGAAGCTTTCGGTTTACGTAACGGACAGGGGGAGCCGCTAGAATTAAAAGGCATCCTACATGCATCCGGGATGGCTGCTATATCAACACTACTGCTGGCCAATCTGAAGCAGGGCGACAAGATCCTCACCCATTTTTCATTATATGGCGGTACGGAAGAGATCATACAAAGACTACTGCCTTCATTAGGTATGGGTGTAATCATTGAGGATCTGCGAGATGTTCAGAAAGCCGAGGATAAATTGAAAGAAGACCCCTCTATCCGTATGATCTATATAGAGACGCCTGCCAATCCCACCATCCAATGTGTAGACATCGAAGCGTTGTCTGCTCTCGGAAAGAAATATGGTAAGATCGTGGCCTGTGATAATACCTTCGCAACACCGTTTCTGCAACAGCCTTTCAGGTACGATGTGGATTTTTTGATTCACAGTACCACCAAATTTTTGAACGGACATGGAACAGCAATTGGGGGTGTGTTGATAGGGCGGGATCTCGCATTTATGAATTCACATGCCACAAAAATTCACCGGCTGTTGGGTGGAAATTCAAATGCATTTGATGCCTTCCTGCTGATCAATGGAATGAAAACGCTGGAAGTTAGAATGGAACGTCATTGTACCAATGCCGTTGCTGTTGCAGAGTACCTGCAGGTTCATAAACAGGTGGCGAAAGTGAATTTCAATGGTCTGCCCTCCCACCCTGATTATGAAATCGCAAAAAAACAGATGAAATACCCCGGGGCGATGCTGAGTTTCGAACATGCTGATGGCCTTGAAGGCGGCATCCGTTTCATGAACAAATTGCAGCTTTGCACGCGTACAGTATCACTGGGCACTTGCGATACGTTGTTATGTCATCCCGCCTCCATGACGCATTATGGCGTGAAGCGGGAAGACAGAATTAAGTATGGCATTACGGATGGCCTCATCCGAATGAGCGTTGGCATGGAAAATGCCCAGGATATCCTGGCGGATCTGGAGCAAGCATTGGGATAGATGTCCGCATCCCTTGAACCAATCGTCCAACTGAAAAAGAAGCATATTCACCTGGCGGAGTTATTGGAAGGTATGGCGTGTGGAGGTTGAAGGTGCAACGATGGAATCATTCACTGAATAAATAGCATAGCCATCACTACAACACTCATATTTTGGCTGAAGATCGCGGTTTATGTGTTTGCCGCATATACCCTATTCACTATAGTCAGGGACATGGTGAGGAGGAAGTACATCGTACCCAAACAAAAAAAAGAATGGACCGGATTGGTCAGTGATGTTTTCTTTTTAGGACTCACTGTTTTCTTGCTGAACATGATCGCGAACAACTATGAAAAGCCCATGGAGGCAGTGATGCAGTTCAAGGGTAAGGAGCTCCCCGCTTTTAGTTATTATAATTTCAATTCTGGCAGGGAAGAAGTGTTGGCAGAGCAGTCTAAACGGATCATTATTCTAAACATCTGGGCCACCTGGTGCCCTCCGTGCAGGAAGGAAATGCCGGAGCTGGATGAGTTACAAAAATCATTTAGGGGTAAAGGCGTTTCGGTGCTGGCCTTGTCTGATGAAAGTCCGGATATGATCAAGCAATATCTTTCAAAAAACAAGTTCAGTTTTCAGTCGGGCTATTTCAGCAAATCAAACAATCTGATGAACAGCATCAATACCAGACCGGTGTCCATTCTGCTTGTCGATGGCAAAGTGATGGACATCGTAGTTGGCGCACGTGGTTTTGGCTTCTTCAGTGACTGGATTAAGGACCAACTGAACAATTGATCCAACCCGCATCAAAACGGGCATCGTATTTTTTGTAAAAATTGATCGCGGGTTCGTTCCAATCCAGCACTTGCCACACCATGCCCGAAAATTTCTTTTCTTCTGCTTCCTTGATGAGCCGGTCGAATAACAATTTCCCTAAACCCCGCCCGCGCATTTTCTCGGTCACTAAAATATCTTCCAGGTACATGCGTTGACCTTTCCAGGTGCTGTATCGAACATAGTAGAGGGCAAAACCTTCCACCCTGCCGTCCACTTCCGCTACGAAGGCCCACCAAACGGGTGTTGCGCCGAATCCGCTATCTATAAAATGATCAAGCGTAACCGTCACTTCTTCAGGCGCTTTCTCGTATACGGCCAGTTCGTATATAAGTTCCATGAGACGCGCACAGTCGTCTTTAACAGCAGGGCGAATATGAATAGCAGTGCTCATTACATTGGAAATAAAATCAATTAAATCCGTTGACCTCCATGGTCTTGTTGATCTTAAGTACGAGTCCCTGCAGCACCTTCCCGGGGCCCACTTCCGTGAATTTGGTAGCTCCGTCTGCGATCATGGCGTTGATCAGTTGCGTCCATCTCACGGGGCCGGTGAGCTGATCGATCAGGTTCTGCTTGATATCGTCAGGCCTGGTCACGGCTTTAGCAACGATGTTCTGATATATGGGGTAAACAGGCGTATGGAATTTAACTGACGCTATCGCAGCGGCAAGTTCTTCCTTTGCCGGGAGCATTAGTGGAGAGTGAAATGCTCCGCCAACAGGCAGCAGCATGGCCCTTTTCGCGCCGGCTTCTTTCAATCGTTCACAGGCAACCTGTACAGCATTGTTGGAACCTGATATGACCAATTGACCTGGACAATTGTAATTGGCGGGCACAACCACATCGTTCAACTCCTGCTGAACGGTATGGCAGATCTCTTCCACTTTTGCGTCGTCAAGGCCGAGAACGACGGCCATAGTAGAAGGATTTTGATTACATGCTTTCTGCATCGCTTCAGCCCTGACACTAACCAGTTTCAAACCATCTTCAAAAGATAAAGTTCCATTGGCCACAAGCGCTGTGAATTCGCCCAGTGAATGACCCGCAACCATATGCGGGGTAATTCCTTCGAGGCCTCTATATGCAATCAGGGAGTGCAGGAAGATAGCGGGTTGAGTTACGCGCGTCTGCTTCAGATCTTCTTCCGAACCCGTGAACATGATGTCCGAGAGCCTGAAGCCAAGAATACTGTTAGCCTGTTCAAACAGTCTACTTGAAAACGCACTGTTGTCGTAATAATCTTTACCCATGCCCGGAAATTGGGAACCTTGTCCGGGGAAAATATAAGCATGCTTCATGAATCTAAGGTTGGCCCGCGAAATTAAGCTTTCTAAGCAAAAGCACCTTGTTAATTGCTGACCGGATCGGTCTAATGCAGCTTGGAGCCGATCAGGCGGATGAACTCGCTTCTGGACTCATTTCTTTCGAATTCGCCCCAGAAAGCAGAGGTAGTGGTTACTGAATTCTGTTTCTGAACACCCCTCATCATCATACACAGATGTGAAGCTTCAATAACAACAGCAACGCCGAGCGGATTGAGTGTTTCCTTAATGGAATCTAAAATTTGAGTGGTCAGCCTTTCCTGCACCTGGAGGCGCCGCGAGAATACATCGCAGACCCTGGCGATCTTACTTAACCCGGTGATCCAGCCATTGGGGATGTAAGCAACGTGGGCCTTGCCGTAGAAAGGCAACATATGATGTTCGCAGAGGGAGTATATTTCAATATCCTTCACGATAACCATCTCGCTCACCTCTTCGTGGAACTTGGCGGAATTCAAGATGGCTTTAGCATCCAATTGATACCCTTGGGTAAGGAATTGCATAGCTTTGGCAACGCGCTCCGGCGTTTTAAGCAACCCTTCACGATCCGGATCTTCACCCAGCAGGCCCAGGGATTCCCGGTAGTTCGCTGTCAGGGATGAGGTGATCTTATCTTCGTATTGTTCAACTCTTTTATAAGCCATGATGCTGATTGTTATAATTATTACCTAAGCTGGATACTCAACAAAATTTCGGGGTGTTTCATAAAGGGTGACCTTCAGGTCAAACTTGATGTCTATTTCTTTTCTTAAGAGGTCATAGATCACCAAAACGATGTTTTCGGCTGTAGGATTAAGGTCTTTAAACTCGACAGTATCCAGGTTTAAATTACGATGATCGAACCTGTCCACCACTTGTCTTTTAATAAGGTCTGAGAGCAACTTCATATCCATCACATAGCCCGTTTGGGTATCTGGCACGCCGGTCACCCTAACGATCAATTCGTAGTTATGTCCGTGATAGTTGGGAAGATTACACTTACCGAATATCCGCTCATTCATGGCATCATCCCATGCCGGATTGTACAGCCTGTGGGCCGCATTAAAATGTTCTCTCCGAAAAACAGCCACTTTTCTTTCCATGCTGTATAGATAACGGTTTTAATTTAAAAAGGTTTGGCAAAAGGCCAAATACCCTAACCGTAATACTCGACAAAGATACGGGGGGTTTCTACCAGCTTAATGCAGTGAAGCTTGACGGCGGGCGGCATGAGGGGCTCGAGCTCATTCCAGATGCCCGTAACCAGGTTTTCAATGGAGCACATTTTGCCTTTCATGAAATCAACGTCGAGGTTCAGGTTCCGGTGGTCAAGCTTCTCGACCACCTGGTCCTTAATGATCTTGCTTAGCCATTTCGCGTCTACAATAAACCCGGTTTCAGGATCAGGCTCGCCTTTTACGGTTACAAAAAGCTCAAAATTATGCCCGTGCCAGTTTTCGTTCGCGCAGCGTCCAAAGACCTCTTCGTTTTTCTCCTTGCTCCAGTTGGGATTGGAGAGCTTGTGAGCCGCATTGAAATGTTCAACCCTTGTTAGAAATACCATGATAGTAAAGAGGCGCAAAGTTAACACTTAACGGATTAATTTCAGAAATTTGCCCAATGAACATCGTTTTGGTAACTGCCACCCGTAAAGAGATAGAGCCCTTGCTTCTGTACCTTTCTGAGAGGATCTATTTGCGTAAACACCAAAAGGTGGAAATCGTCACAACGGGTGTAGGAATGATGAACACCGCGTATTGTTTAGCCAAACAATTTGCCCAATACAAGCCCACTCTGGCTATCCAGGCGGGGGTTGCCGGTACCTTCCATCCTATTTTTGCGCCCGGCATGGTGGTTACTGTGAAAGAAGACATGATCGGGGATCTGGGCGTAATGCAGAACGATCAATGGCTGGATCTCTGTGATTTGGGGCTGGCGGATCCCAATACGCCACCCTTTAAGGATAATAAGCTGATGAATCCGCACCGGAATCTTTTGTCGAAACTCCAGCTTGAGTGTGTACGGGCTATAACGGTCAATCGCATTTCTACCCAGCCTGAATTTATCCAGGGAATGAAAGACAAGTATATGCCGGTGGTGGAAAGCATGGAAGGCGCCGCTTTTCATTATGCCTGTTTGAAGGAAAACATCCCTTTTATTCAGTTCAGGGGCATATCGAACATGGTGGGTGAAAGGGATAAGCAAAAATGGAAACTGGGCGAATCGATCGGCGCACTGAACAGTGAGATCATTAAGTTTCTGAATCAAGTGACAGACCCATATTAACCGCACTGAAAATGAAATATACATTAGGATTTTCCCCTTGTCCAAACGACACTTTCATTTTTGATGCCCTTGTCAATGGAAAGATCGATACCGGCAATTTTAATTTTGAGGTGATCATGGAAGATGTGGAAACACTGAACCGTATGGCACTCTCGGAAAAGCTTGATATCAGCAAGATCAGCTATGGCGTACTATCGAGGATATTGCCCTTGTACAAAGTACTTAATGCCGGCAGTGCCTTAGGGATGGGGGTGGGACCATTACTTGTTACTTCCAGGCCAACTACTACAGGAGAAGTAAATGAAATGTCGGTTGCCATTCCCGGCATGAACACTACGGCGCATATGCTTTTTTCCATCGCCTTCCCTGAGGCGAAAAAGAAAAAATTCATGTTGTTCTCGTCGATCGAAGACGCAGTTTTAAATGGCGAGGTTGATGCCGGAGTCATTATACACGAGAACCGATTCACCTACCAGCAAAAAGGTTTATACAAAGTGCTTGATCTGGGTGATTACTGGGAGCAGCATACAAGCGGTCCTATTCCGCTCGGGGGTATTGTGATGAACAGGAAGTATGACCACCGGACCATGGAGGAGGTGAATCGCCTTATCATGGAAAGCCTTCTTTATGCCAGAAAAAACTATCCCGAACTGACTGATTTTGTAAAGAACAATTCTCAGGAAATGGAAGACGGTGTCATGCGCCAGCATATCGACCTCTATGTGAATGATTACTCGCTGGATTTAGGACAGAAAGGGAGGGCAGCCGTTTGGCAGATGCTTGAGGTGGCGGAGCAGATCTATCCGCAGTCAGTAAGCGGATCTTTCGAAGTATTCGTTTAGTTTGGCTTTAGCGCTTTAGAGTATGTCTCAAGGCATCTTTTCCTGGCGAAATCGTGGTCAACCATGGGTTTCTGATAGTTAAACTCCTGGAATTCAGGAACCCATTTTCTGATATAGGTAAGATTTTTGTCAAACTTTTCAGTCTGCAACCTGGGATTGAAGATCCTGAAATATGGGGCCGCGTCGCAACCACTTCCTGCGGCCCACTGCCAGCCGCCATTATTGGAAGCGAGGTCAAAATCAAGAAGCTTTTCCGCGAAATATACCTCGCCCCATCGCCAGTCTATCAGGAGATGTTTGCAAAGGAAAGAAGCAACGATCATTCTGACACGGTTATGCATGAACCCTGTTGCGTTCAGTTCGCGCATGCCGGCGTCAACGATGGGGTATCCGGTCTGGCCCTCGCACCATTTTTCAAACGCCGGCTCATCGTTGCGCCATTCTATAAAATCATAGGCAGGTTTAAAAGCGAGTCCCTGGCCTACCCTTGGAAAGTTCCAGAGTATCATTTGATAAAATTCCCGCCAGATGAGTTCATTGAGGAAAGATTCGCTAAGTGAGCGTACCTGTTTGGCAAGCTGGCGAATGCTGATGGTGCCGAACCGAAGATGGACGCTGAGTCTTGAAGTCCCCTTTATGGATGGGTAGTCGCGCTGCTCCTTATAATTCTTAACGATGTCTTCCTCCACATTTTTCAAGGGAAAATCGAGATCTATGGCATGGAAGCCCATTTGTTTGAGGGATGGGATGGTTTGCGGTGCCTGCTGATACAAATACTCTTTCAGCGATTCGGTTGGATACGGCTGCAGGTGAGATGGATTCAGTTTGTTTTTCCATTTCTTGCTGTATGGAGTGAACACGGTATAGGGCGTGCCGTCATCTTTCATTACTTCATCTTTCTCAAAGATCACCTGGTCTTTGAACGAATAAAAGGATATCCCTTTTTTGTTCAGGGAATTGGAGACTGCGTCATCGCGATGTATAGCGTAGGGTTCATAATCGTGATTTGTGTAAACGCCAGCGATCTGGTATGTTTCGCTCAGTGAGCTGAATACGTCCATCGGCTTGCCGTAAAACACCTGGAGACTGCTGCCCATGGCCACCATCTGTTCTTGAACCGACTGTATGGCCTCGTGAATGAAAACTACCCGCCTGTCGTGCTTCTCTTCCAGCTTGTCAAGAATATCCCTGTCGAAAATAAAGATGGGAATAACCGGAATCCCTTGCTTGAGGGCCTGGTAGAGTCCTGCGTTATCATTGAACCTAAGGTCTCTGCGGAACCAGAATATATTGACAGCGGTGGGCATATGATAACCAATAACATCCGCAGGATAAATTGGTTGAGGGATCAGGAAAATAAGGGGGCAATATGGTCTCTGTATAAGGTAGCTGCTGTTATCTGGGAGGGGTAAGGGGTATCTCCCACAAAAGCGACCCATTGTATACCGCGTACGGCGTTGGTCAGAAAAACCTCGTCGGCCTGCTCCAGCGTTTCTATGGTGAGCGGGTGTTCGTGAATGGGGAGCTGTTCGAGTAGAAAGCGACGCATAACTCCCTGTATGGGGGCTTCGGAAAGCGGTGGGGTGAAAATGCGGTTGTCTTTCACCCAGTAAATATTGGCGATGGCGGAATCGGCAATTCGGTTTTCCGAATTTAGAACGAGGGCATCGTTCCATTTCTGTTCCCGGGCTTCCAATGCGGCTTGAACGTATACCAGAAAATTATTTGTTTTCAGGTGGGAATAATGGTCGATGGCTTTTCTTCCTTCCCGGAAAATTCCGAGCCTTAGACCATTGACATTGAGAGAAAGTGCTTCTTGAGCGATGGGCCATGTTTGAATCACGAATCCTGGTTGGAGCGGATTTTTGTCGGTCAGACCACCTTCTCCGCGGTACATGGTGATCCGGACGCGGGCATGGGTAAGATCATTCTTTTTTATCAGGGCCAGGATCAGGTTGTGTAAATAATCTGCCGTCAGCAGCTTGGGTACATTAAACTTAAGGTTATCGAGCGCCCCGAATAGCCTTTGCTGATGGTAGTTCCATAATGGCATCTGGTGTTTATGGAAACGAATGGTTTCGAAAACGCCATCTCCGTATCGGAAGGAGCGATTATCTGGGGAGATAACGGCATCATGCTCCTGGTGGAACTTACCATTATGAATAAAAAGCCCGGGCATATTACTTATCTATGATACCGCTCTTCACGGCGAACATAACGAGGCCCGCCATTGATTTTGCACCGGTCTTTGTTTTCAGTTTATCCCTGATCGCTTCTACGGTGCGCGGGCTCAGGTCTACCACATCTGCGATCTCTTTTGTGCTTTTTTCCTCGCACATGAGTTTCAGGATGGTGACTTCTTTATCGGTGAGTTTGGTATCAAGGGCAAGGCCGGCTTCTGCCTGGCGTTTCATCCTGAGGCCGTCGATCAGGGCTTTGTTCGTTAGCGCGTTGAAATAATACTCTGTCGTGTGAACGGTTTTAACAGCTTCATAGATCACATCTGAATCCGAATTTTTGGTGAGGTATGCGTTGGCACCGAGTTCCATCAGTTTAGAGATCATGGAGTGATCATTATGCATGGTGAGCATAACCACCTTTACTTCTGGATAGAGTTTTTTTATTTCAGGCAGCGTAGTGATACCGTCCATGATAGGCATTTGAATATCAAGGAGTATCACGTCGGGCTGTATGTGTTTAAGGAGGGTGAGCAGTTGCATCCCATTATCGGCTTCTGCGACCATTTTGATATCCTTTTCCATGGAAAGCGCCGTCTTTACTCCTGTTCGGAAAAGAACGTGATCGTCTGCAATGGCTACTTTTATTTGATTGCCCGTGTATTCCTTTTTCATTGGATTCAGTATTAGGGTTTTATGCTAAGGGTTTGGATGTAAATATACCCCTGCAATTATAGTAATTTATCAGGCAAAGGCCAGCGTAAAACTACCCGAATTACGTGCTGCCGAAAACCCCATTCCGCCAATTCAGCACTTTCTGGTGGTGTTTTTCTTTTTTTTTTCGTTGATTTTCCCCTTGCCGAATGCCGAATGCTTAGTTAGATTTGACAGATGGATAAGGCTGGTACTATACTTTTCATACTGTTTGCTGCGTTGGAATTGCTCTATTTGGTATCCTGCGTCATTACCATTCAAAAAGTAATTACTTACAGGAAAACCACTTCAGACAATCGTACGATAACAATTTCAACAATTGTTTTTTTAATGAGCTGCATCGTCGGCAGCATTGTAAATAATTTTCATATTTTGCTAGTTGAGAGATTCGCAGTTTCAGTATTTATCCTATTTCTTGTTGTTGAAATCCTATACCTGCTAATAATAACTCAAATTGCTCTCAACAACACAAGAATGAAATCTGCTCTTAGCCTACTCCTACTATGTAGCTTACTATTTATTCCGTATTTAGCATCGAAAAAGTGGACCTGGGTATCCTTTGACCCCGTATTTGCCTATGAATCATTGATTGCAACATCGATTTCATTTACGTACTTTCTGCAATTGGGCGATGAGATAAAAACAAAGAATGTGCTCGAAGATCCTGTGACACTTATCGTATTAGGTCTGTTTTTCTGCTATAGCTTACCTTTCGCATATAACACAGTAATGGCGGTTTCGAATTTACTTGACCCGAACATCTACCAGAATATTGAACAGTCAAAATATGACTTACTACTGTTTGCAACTGTTTCTAGAGTCGGAACATTATGCTATATAATTTTGAACATATTCATTTATAAAGCCTTTAAATGCAAAAAACAAGCACCAGTTGGTATATCATTGTAACGATAATTATACTGACAACATTCATAATTTCATTTTATGGGTTTTTGATATACCGCACTATTCAAAACTATAATGCGAAGTCTTTGGCACTACAATTGAAACTGGAGGAGTTAAAATTTGAACAGGAAAAAATGATACTGCAGACAGAAATTGAAATACAAGAGCAGACCTTTCAGTTCATTTCAATGGAAATTCACGACAATATTACCCAGGTATTGAGCCTTGCCAAATTACATTTAAACTGCCTCGAACTGACTAGGAATGCAGAAAATATAACCCGCTTAGAAAACTCAAAAGAGCTGGTCTCCAAGTCCTTGATTGACCTAAGCAGCTTATCGAAGAGCCTTGATTCGGATATAATTGAAAGTCATGGCCTCATTCACGCCGTAGAATATGAAATTGAAAGATGGAAAAAATTCTCCAAAAACGCCATCAATTTAGAAGTTTCAACATCAGTCCAGTTTATGGATAAGCAAAAAGAACTCCTCATTTTCAGAATCATTCAGGAGGCTCTTAGCAACGTCATGAAACATGCTGAAGCAACTTTGCTCAACGTGCAAATTGAGAAAGATGGTGAAAATCTCGTTATCTCTATTAGAGATAACGGAAATGGTTTTGATTCTGGAAAGGTATATGAGAATAAGAAAGCAGGTCAAATGGCAGGTCTGAAAAACATGCGCCAAAGAGCGGAATCGCTTAAGGGCGAATTGGAGATCGTATCCTCCCCTGGCAAAGGTTCTAACATAGTAGTAAGTATTCCCTTTAGTTCAAATATAAATGAAGATGATAAAAATCGCGTTGGCAGACGATCACAAACTATTGCGTAATGCATTGGCGGCCCTAATCAATTCTTATGGTGACTGTGAAGTAATCTTCGAAGCAAACACAGGAAGAGAATTTTGCGAGATGATCAGAAAGAAAAAGCCGGACATTGCTATTCTGGATTTCAATATGCCAGATCTAAACGGACACGAGTGTTCTGAATGGCTAAAGGAAAATTATCCAGATGTACACGTTTTAATACTAAGCATGTACGACACAGAAATGATGTTGATCAAAATGCTTCAGGCGGGTGTCAAGGGCTTCATGAAAAAAGACATTCATCCTTCCGAACTGCACAAAGCCATCCACTCGGTTGTTGAGGAAGGCTATTACTATTCTGCTCAGACCAGCACAAAACTTGCAGGATTTTTCAGGGACTCGTCAAGTACACCGATCTGGAGTAAAATAATGACGGATCAGGAACTCTCGTTCATGAAGTTGGTGTGCTCGGAACTAACCTACAAGGAAATTGCTGAGGAGTTAGGCCTTAATCCCCGAACGGTGGATGCAATAAGAGATAGCTTATTCGGAAAACTTGATGTAAAAAGCAGGGTTGGCTTAGCGATGTATGCTATTAAACATGGATTGGTGTCAATTTAATCGATCAGCTTATTTTTCATTCCATACATCACAAGGCCGCCAATGGTTTTTACACCGGCTTTTGTTTTCATATTCTGCCTGATGGTTTCGATAGTACGAGGTGATAGATACACTTCTTTGGATATTTCTTCAGTGGTCTTATCCTCTGCCAATAATTTAAGAATCTTCAATTCTTTCTCATTGAACTTAACGGGGTTTGGATAATACTGCTTAGCGTTCTTTTTATGTTGAAGCTTCATTAGAACCGCCTTATTGACCAGGTCATTGAAGTAAAAATCGTCGTTCATACAGGTCAGAATGGCGTTGTAGATCTCTGCAGGATCGGTGGTCTTGGTCAAATAAGCATTTGCTCCCATCTCCATCATCTTGGAGATCATTTCCTGATCATCATACATGGTTAGAACAATGATCTTGACATCCTCATACTCCTTGCGTAAAAGTGATATTGCATTTATTCCATCCATTTCTGGCATTCGGATGTCCATCAGCAACACGTTCGGAAGCTTGATTTTAATCTTATGGAGCAGGTCCTTCCCATCTTCCGCCTCCCAAATTATTTTTAAATATTCCTTGCCAGACAAGGCCATTCTGATGCCGTCCCTGAAAATTTTGTGGTCATCTGCGATGGCAACTTTAATGGGTTCAGTAGCTGTAGGCATATAGAAATTAATGGGTTATGAATTATGATTTACGAACATCCGCCTTTTCCTTTTCAAATATCGAGTATTTTTACTTAGTATTTTTACTCTTAGCAATTGTTTTTAGCAGATCCTGTATTTTTCTATGTCGTTGCTGAAACGATCAGTGAAGTTTGGTACTCACTTGATTATACTCGATTTTTTATAAATGTCTTCGGACTCCGCCTCCGAAAATGGATAAAAGGATCAAGTAACTGGATTCTCTTTTTCTGTCGGGGGCAAACTATTTATTCCCTTAACTACATAAAAGAAAAATCATTTAACTTCTTCTATTTCAGCGG
Organism: Chitinophagaceae bacterium; assembly: GCA_040404005.1. Classification (GTDB taxonomy): domain Bacteria; phylum Bacteroidota; class Bacteroidia; order Chitinophagales; family Chitinophagaceae; genus Pollutibacter. The sequence continues at coordinate 41,691 of JBBAJO010000014.1, read as the reverse complement.
GTTTGTTGTTAGACAAACGTTGTTTTACTACTTTCCCATACGTTAAAACACCAAATGGCGATAGTATTTTTACTATTTTAATCCCGTAAAACTTCGCTTTTTATTTTTGTAAAATTTTAATAAATAATCATAACTTATTGTATATCATTATTTTATGCAAATTCTATGTTATCATTATTATTTTATGTAATATGTACCTGTTTCATAATACATTGACCCTCAGCATATTTACATTGTATTTTTCATCACTAAACCAAGTAATATATGCGCGGTCTAAAATTTGAAGATTTTTGGAACGACATCAAAGGATGGTTCGACTAACAGAATTAGAATTCTAAGCGTTCTTAGAATTATAGTAAATAGGTTCTATATTTGAGTAAATAACCTCAGATATAGAACCTTTTTTAATTATAACTAACACCCTTCTGCAACTAAGCATACTAGCAATATTCTTTTTTAGCTCCCCGAAAAAGAAAGAATTGTGGATTTTAGTGCTGTATATTTCATACAATTTACTAAGCTTTCTCGTATTAAACTCTGCCATTCAGAACGTTTCGAATAAGGAATTTCTTAGTTATAGAATTTATACAGCAATCGAATGTTTGTGTTTTTTGACATTTTTCCATTTTATACTTTTAAACCCTAAGGCAAAAAAAGCTTTACTTGGGTTCACAGTACTCTTCATTTGTATTTCTATTTATGATCTCACTCAAACCAAGGCTGAATCATTTGACTCCCTGCCAACCATGGTAGAGTGCCTGATCCTGATCGCGTTGTCGATCTTCTATTTCTATGAGCAACTGACGGACAGCTCGTCACTTTTCCTATATAACACCGCCAATTTCTGGATCATTGTGGGGGTAATCCTATTTTTCTCAGGCAGTTTTTTCGTGTTTATCTATGCCCAGAACAATGCCCACCTGCCCAGTTTCAACAAGACCTTCAAATTAATTATGGGTATTTCAAGTTTAATCGAAAATATCCTGTTCTTAATAGCGTTTATAATAGCAAAAAATGAATCTAAAACCATAAAATCTGACCGGATAGCCAGTAATACAAAGTTTCTGCAATAATCTAACCCTAAAAGCCCGAGTTACTATACGAATGATCTTTCTGCAATCAACCCCAAGTTCCCAGGGTATCACGTCCGTCCTGTTCTTCGGAACAATAGGAATGCTGGTACTGGCCATAGGCTTGGTGGTATTCATCGTTTTCCACCAGCGGAGGGTCATCAAATACCAAATGCAGCTTCAGAAACTCGAGGACGAACAGCAAAAGATCCTCCTGAACGCATCTATACGCTGGCAGGAAGAAGAACGCCAGCGCATCGCGGCTGATTTGCACGACGATGCAGGCCCGCTTCTGGCAACCGCCCGCCTTTACCTGAACGAGAACCTGGTTCATCAGGATATCAATACCCAGCTTCAGAGTATCTTCAGCGCCAAGCAGATCATTGATGACACCATTCAGCTGATCCGCAATATCTCCCATAGCCTGATGCCCCCTACCCTGAAAAACTTTGGACTGGAATCCGCTGTCAATGACCTCTTCCAAAAACTAAGCGGCTCCGGATCCATTAACGCCAGCAGCAGGTTTCACGATTATCGTACCCGCCTTCGCCCGGAACAGGAACTGCTGATTTTCCGCGTCATCCAGGAACTCGTCAACAACATCCTGAAACACAGTAACGCCAGTTTCATCCACGTAACCCAGAATTATTACGACAATAAGTTCTATATACACATCAATCACGACGGCCGGGGTATTACCCAGTCCGATTTCGATAAGCTCAATAAGAGCGCTATAGGACTCGGACTGAAGAATATCCAAAGCCGTATCAAAGTATTACAAGGCGAAATCAGTTTTGAAAAAGATCTGTCACAGACCTATTTCAAAGTCAGCATCGCAATACCTGTGGATGTAGAAGCTATAGCCAGATCAACTTAGGGTCCTTATAAACCGCAAAAAGATGATTCAGATCAAAGTGGCGATCGCTGATGATCACAAGATTTTCAGGAAAGGCGTCATCCTTTCCCTGCGTACCTATCCAAATATCATATTTGTACAGGAAGCAGAACATGGTGACGAACTTCTTGCAGGCCTTGCTGAATCACAGCCAGATGTGGTGTTGATGGACCTTAGAATGCCCCAAAAAGATGGCATCGAAACGACTAAGCTGGTCAGCAAGTTATATCCAAATATCAAGGTACTGGTGCTCACCATGTATGAAGACGAACGATTTGTGTCGCATCTCATGGAAAATGGAGCTAACGGGTACCTGCTGAAAAGCGCTGATCCTTCTGAAATAAAAAAAGCTATCATAGAAGTCATGATCAGGGGTTACTACCTGAGTAACTTCGTGAATCGCGTGCTCCTCAAAAAATCCCATGCCCGTGCAAAAATCATCCCATCGCTTAACAGCGAAGTTGTTTTGACCGACAAAGAGCGGGAAGTCATCAGGTTGTTATGCATGGAATACACCGCCCAGGAGATCGCCCAGAAAATGGAGATCAGTCCCCGCACGGTGGAAGCCATTAAAGACAGGCTGATGGAGAGGTTCGGAACCAAGAATACCGCTGGACTGGTATTTTTTGCGGTGAAGAACAATCTCATCGACTAGTTTTTTTTCCTTTATCCAGGAGACCATAACCCTATTATTATGTTGATCGGAGAGATCATTGCCGGATATCTGTTGCCCTGGTTGCTTGTTGCGCCTGCAATCCCCTTATTGCTTTTACTGATCAGGAGAACCCGCAACGGGAAAACACTCACGGTACTGGCCATGCTCTGCGTAGCATCTATCCTCTCCCATGTATTCCTGCTCATAGCATCCGGTTCAGGACTGGAGGATGATTTCATCCATGTCAGTTTCCTGGTGGAATTCTTCTTTACCGGCCTACTCCTGAAATTCTGCACCGATCATAGTGTGCTACGCTACAGTATACTCACGGCCATCCTGATCTTTGGATCCGTATATATCACCTACGTGTCCCTTCTGCCCAGAGCAAACTCCTCCACCCTGATGCTCACAGGTGTTCTACTGGTTTTCCTGGTCTCCATACTGGTGCTGCTCTCCAAATTGAATAAATTGGAACAAAATATCCTAAGTATTCCTGATTTCTGGTTTACCGCAGGAATATTCTTTCATTTTGGTCTGCTCAGCCTGTTGTTCCTTACGGCAAAAAAATCAAATGACCTGGACTACCACGATCAAAATGAATTCTCGATTCTTTATGTAGTGATGTTCTTCATCCAGTTCCTGTTCTTTACCGTAGGCGTGATCATGCAGAAACCATGGAGTCATACAGATAAAAAGGCATAAGCCCTACTCAACTTTTAATCTCTGCTTTTTTTGTTCGTCATAGACATGGTCACGGTTGCGCTGTGCCCTGTTATATGCAGTATCAATGAGCACTTTGTAAAGATCAGGGCGCGATTTGTAGAAATTCAAACTACGACGGAACTCCGCAGGCGAGATCTTCTGAATAGCCAATACTTTATTCAACTCCCCCGAAAACACCTCGTCCCGTGTACGGGTTGTGTCCATGAGTAAATATCCTTCCGCAAAACTTTCCGCAAGCAAGACATCCTTTAAGACCTTACCCATTTTATCAGGACCAAATACATCGGCAGGAACTTTATCGCGCTGGCCACACGACATCAGTATTGAAATCACTATGATACAAATCCATCTCATTTCAATTCCTGTTTATAACGCGCAGCATTCGTGATGTCAATTTTCTGGAGCATCTCAATCGCCCTGGCCCTCTCCCCGGGATTTGCTTTCTTCAACATGCTGATCAACTCATCTGATTTACCCTGGAAGAAAAACTGGTAGATCATAATGTTGGGGTTGTCCTCATGCAGCGTATAGAGCCTGCTGAGGGAGTTGATGACCTCCTGCCTGGCCTTTTTCTCGTCCTCCGACAATTGGTCCATCCCGAGCCTGAAATAGGTGTATACGGCGTCGTGCACCAGGCTGTACCGGCTATTCACTAAGTTCTCTGCCAGCCAATAGCGATTCCGCTGACTGTCGAATGGTTTCCAACCCGAGATCATCCGCCCATCGGGCGCACTGTTCACAATAGCATTCGCTTTCTTAAAGTAAACATCCCCGCCTCTTGGCGAGAAAGAATCATGATCAAGCCCCAGAATGATATTGACATAATAGGCAAAAACAGCAGTAAGATTGGCCGTCAGTGGTTCTGTGCCCTGAACCCTGTTTTCATTGAACTCGAACGGCTGGAATTCCACATAACGGAACACCACATCATTATCTATAAAATTGATCAATGGGGCCTGGTAGGTGGAATTATAAACCGGCCTTGCTGCCTGAACCGTCAGCGATGCTTTGTACACATTTGTTTCAGGGCTTGCCGTAAGATTGAGCAGGAAGTTACAGCTGATCTTCTCTTGCGGACCATAATCATCATTGGTCCATTTTCGCTTATTCAAAAAATCAGTCAATGCCGTTTGAAGTGTTTTAAATACTTTTCTGTCGATTGTTGTACTGATTTGGCTAAAGACCACTGTCACCCTGCCATTCAGTTCCTGGGCATCTGACGAAATTGTCAAAATGGTCAGGGCAGTTGTAAAAAGAATTTTTTTCAGGTTATTCATTTCATGAACGGATTATAACGTCAATGATATCACTCGCAACTTCTGTTTTTGATTTCATTTCAAAAGCGTACTCCTGGCCCGACTTATCAAATATCGTGACCTTGTTGGTATCATGACCGAAACCGGCTCCCGGGTCGCGCAAAGAATTCAGCACGATGAAGTCTGCATTCTTACTCTTCAGTTTCTCCAACGCATTCGCTTTTTCATTATTGGTTTCCAATGCAAAACCCACCAGTATCTGCCCAGTTTTCTTCTCCTTACCCAGGCTCTTCAATATATCCCTGGTTTTTGTAAAACTCAGGCTCCAGTTATCATCTTTCTTCTTGATCTTTTCCGATGCTGCCTGCTCTGGCGTGTAATCGGCCACCGCCGCAGCCATGATGGCAATATTGACCTGATCAAACTCCGCTTTGCAGGCATGATACATTTGCTCAGCGGTGCTTATCCTTTTCACCTTGATGCCATTCATGTCATGCTCCACTGCACCTGGCCCAAGCACCAGTGTAACTTCTGCGCCCCTTTTGTATAACTCATGCGCCAGGGCGATACCCATTTTCCCTGAGGAGTGGTTGCCAACAAAACGTACCGGATCTATGGGCTCATATGTTGGTCCGGCCGTGACCAGTGCTTTTTTCCCTTTCAACTCCGCTGAGTGTTCAAAAAAAGCTTTCAGATAGGCAACGATCTCTTCAGGTTCAGCCATTCTTCCTTCCCCATACAGGCCACTGGCGAGTTCGCCAGTAGCCACAGGAATGATCTTGTTCCCATATGCCGAGATCATTTCCAGATTTTTCTTTGTTGAAGGGTGCTTCCACATATCCTCGTCCATCGCAGGAGCTACGATCACAGGACAGGTAGCAGAGAGATATACGGCCTGCAGTAGGTTATCGCAGGTTCCGGTTGCCATCCTCGACAAACTATTGCAGCTCAGGGGGGCAATGAGCATGGCATCCGCCCACCTACCCAGCATCACATGATTGGACCAGGTCCCTTCATCAAAAAGATCCTGCAAAACAGGGTTCTTCGAAAGCGTCGATAGCGTCAGCGGCGAGATAAAATCAGCGGCAGCCCTGGTCATAATGACCTTAACTTCCGCACCCTCTTTTACCATCAACCTAATCAATACCGCCGCCTTGTACGCTGCAATACTGCCAGTAACGCCCAGTAATATTTTTTTATGTTTCAAGCTCATCTGAATAGCATAAAAAAAGCGACAGTACTTGCCGCTTTTATAATAAAATTAGATCGATACAGTTATTGGATCAGCTAAAAAGATCGCCCTCATTCTTCCTGAAATAGACTTTGTCTTCCATAAACTCCTGAGTTGCCAGCAAAGCGGGATTTGGCATTTTCTCATAAGCTTTGGAGATCTCGATCTGCTCCTTATTCTCATGGATCTCTTCCAAGCTGTCTGTATGGCTGGCGAACTCTTCCAGTTTATTATGGAGCTCTTCCTTCAGCATGATATTGATCTGGTTCGCACGTTTGGCAACAATGGCGATGGATTCGTATACATTGCCCGTTTTTGCCTTGATCTTGGACACGTCCTTGGTTTCAAGATTATTTCCTATGCTGTTGCCTATCTGCCTGCGTAACCTGCTCATTTATTTAAAGTTTTTATCCTGTTGGACGACAAAGTTAAGTAACGTTCCGCTTCTTTCAACAATTTACTTTCCGGGTAGCGGTCCTGGAAATCCTGCACCTCGCTGATCACCTTTACATAACGCTCTTCCTGCTTTTCCTGCATGCTCATGGTCGCATACTTGTAGTAAGACCGGATGATCATCAGCTTATATTCATCGCTTTTCGGCGAGTCAGGGTAATTATTGATCACAGTGGTGTAACTGATCGCAGCTGCCTTCCACTGCTCCATATTATAATAAAGTTCGGCAGCCTGCAACTCTTTCATTTCCAGTTTCTTGTACGACGAGTTAATGATCTCTTCCGCCTCTTTAGCCCTCGTTGACCCAACATGGGTATTGAGAAAGGTCTGCATCATCCCCATCGCCTTAATGGTGTTCGTCTGGTCCAGTTCGGGCTTGGGAGACTGTTTATAATAACTGTATGCCTCCAAATACTCCACCTCCTCGGACCGTTCACTGTTCGGAAACATACCCAGAAAGCCATTGAACAGATTCTCGGCACCCGCATAGTCCTTCTGCTTGAAGGCGCAATCAGCATACCGATAATAGAGTTCCTCAAACTGGGGAGTTCCTTTGTAGATAGGGAACAATTCTTCATACAGGGTCTGGGCCTGGCGGTACTTCTTTTTCTCATAGTACTGCTGGGCCATCTTGAGCTTATAGTCATAGTCCGTGCTCTTCAACACCTTATTGAACTTGGAGCATGAGACTGATAACACAGCTGCCAATACCACTAAATACACTGAACGTATATTCATAAGCTGGGCAAAAATAGGAATTTAGATGGAACTAATGCGAAGATCAGATTCGTTGAGCGTTAATAAAAAACTAAAGCCCCTGAAGCTATCATGAATACGCAACAGTTTCCAAACAAGGCTTAAAAACAACTGAACCCTCCAGTGGAGGGTTCAGTAATTATGCTCGATCTGCAAAAAACTATTTAACCTTTCTGAGGTTCGGGTGAGGAGCAGGAACGGTGTTAGGCCCTTCTTCACCTTCTGCAGCTGATCTCAGATCAACTGTATTAGGATCGCCTTCAGACTGCCCATATCTCCAGATAAACCTGTCTGAAGAAATACCCTGCTTGTCAACCATGTGGTTGATCACGCCATTTACCCTGTCCCAGCTAAGCTGCTGGCTTGATTTTGATGGCTCACCATATCCGGTTACCACCACTTTACAAGTTGGATTATTCCTTAACTTATCAGCTACGGAAGCAAGTACTGCCTGGGCATCCTTGGTTACTGATGTTGAATTCTTGGCGAAAGTAACACTTGGTAGATCACCAATTCCGCAACCAGCTGCCTTCTGAACCATATTCTGGCAGCACGCAGGATCCGGACACTTACCAACACCGTCAGCATCTACAGGCTGGCACTCTGTTGGCGTGATCAGTTGCTTGTCCTTGAAGTCCGGAACACCATCACCATCCGAGTCACGGCTAACACCGTGAGCATCAACAGGAGCACCTGCAGGGGTGTTGGGTTCAGAATCGAACTGGTCAGTAATGCCGTCACCATCGGTATCGTCCAGTACTGGTTTTGGCAATTTCATCCTCTTAGGAGAATTCAACTCACTGTAAGCAAAATTCAACGGATTCTCCCAATAAAGGGGTTCTACGGATTTCTTAGATTTATTCTGGGCTTGCGCATCGATCTGCATCGACGCCAGCGCCACTAAGAGGAACAGGGCTATTTTTAATGGTTTCATATTATTCGGCTGTTAGAATTTAGAATAAGTTAATGTTAAGGCCCAATGACAGGAAATTATATGAATCGAAATTCCTGGTCATACTGGCATCTCCCATTGGTTGTTCTGCCCAACGCTGACCATCCAGCAGATCATCTTTCACAAATGTGATGCGATCTTCAAGTGCCAGGTTCAGGCGGCGCGATAACCTTACAGAAATACCCATACCGAGGGTGCCATGGAAAGCCGCTGTTTTGCCAAACATCTTCATCCGAGTAGTCTCTGAATTATCGGCAGGAGTTTCGTATGAATCATCCAATACATCCCTGATTGCGTTCCTCACGTCTTTCCTGTTATCATATGTACCGCTGGCAATGTTGTTGAAATTGTACTTGGCGTTACCATTCAAAGCGTTGACATTACTCTCGTAGGCAGTAACACCAATTCCAGCGATAGCATAAAGGCCCATCTTGGTTTTGGCTGTGTGGAACCTGATGTTTGAGAAATTGAATATGGCCTGGAGACTCAGATCATTGATCTTGGTCTGGTAATTATAGTACACCTTGTCAAGAGCACCCAGCCTGTCGCCACTCTGTGTAACCCGATCCGGCACATAGCCAGTAGTCATCCACGCACTGTTCTTCTGATAGTTTGACGCAGCCTGCCAGCTCTGGCCCGTAGCGGTACCATTGATATACTCAGCCCTGAGTGAAAGTGCGTATCCCAAAGATTTTCTTACATGGACACCAAAACCAAATGTTGGGAAAGTACCGGGGACGTCTCCGATGATCGTTGGCGCACCTACTTTTACACCAACCTCAAGCATGTTCCTCGGCTTGGGAGGAAAAGCGTACAGGTTGTTCATGAATTCATTGTACTGAGGAAGTTTCTTTGACTGGTAGTAAGATGAGTCAGACCAGACATTATTCTGTCCTAAAACAGAGGTGGAACACGCCAGGATGACTAGTCCCAACAAAAACGAGTACTTTTTCCTTGCCATAATTTTAGTTATTGTATTGATGTTTCTGATTTGGGGAACGGCACCGATATGGTTCCACTAAACTTAAAACAGGGCAAATGTATTCAATGTACCTTGCATTAACAAATTTTACGACACCATTTTGTGTCAATATATGCTGCTTTTAGTGCGTAAAATCACGTACAAACGAAGAAAATGGCTCAAATTTTCCTAAGTTCGTTGCCAATTCATGAATTTCTCTGCCCATATCATTGCCGACGAGCTGAAAATTTTCGAGTCAAGGTTCAAGGATTCGGTTAAAAGTACCGTACCGCTGCTGGACAGGATCATGAAATACGTGGTCAAAACCAAAGGCAAACAGCTTCGCCCCATGTTTGTATTGCTGAGTGCCAGGATGGCCGGCGGAATCAATGAATCAACCTACCGGGCAGCTTCACTCGTAGAACTCTTACATACGGCAACCCTGGTGCACGATGACGTGGTAGATGAGTCCATGGAACGCCGGGGCGTCTTTTCCGTTTATGCCCTCTGGAAGGCAAAAGTGTCGATCCTCGTGGGAGATTACCTGCTGGCCAAGGGCCTTTTATTGTCCCTGGATAATGACGATTTCCAGATCCTCCAGATCCTTTCCCGGGCAGTTAAAGAAATGAGCGAAGGCGAACTGCTGCAACTGGAAAAGTCAAGGTCACTGAACCTCGACGAGGCTATCTATTTCCGGATCATTACTCATAAAACCGCTTCCCTGCTGGCTTCGGCATGTGCCGCAGGTGCCTATTCAGCATGTAAAGATCCCGTGATTACCGAAAAAATGAGGCTCTTCGGGGAGAAAGTAGGCATCGCCTTCCAAATCAAAGACGATCTCTTCGATTATGGTAAGGAAGATGTGGGTAAGCCAACGGGCAATGATATTAAAGAAAAGAAACTGACCCTGCCCCTGATTTATACGCTCAATAGTGTTGACAGGAAACTACGTAAGGAACTGATCTATATTATTAAGAACCAGAATAAGGATAAAGACAAGATCGATTACGTGATCAGCCAGGTGGAAGCATCGGGTGGCATCGGCTATGCCACCGAAAAAATGAATGCTTACAGGAACAGCGCCCTGGAGATCCTAAACGAATTCCCCGCGGATGAAGTAAGGGAAACCCTTATCAATCTGGTGAATTTCACCACTGACCGAAAGAAATAAAAGATCGCCATTAAGTATAGACCGACCGCTTTATGAAAGACCGCCGATTTATATAGACCGACCGCTTAATAAATGACCAATTGCTTATGGAGAAGAGATGGAACCTGCTTGTGCCTGATGAGCAGATCGTGGAAAGGTTGCAAAAAGAACTGGGTATCCTGCCGGTACTATGCCGGATACTCGTAGAGAGAGGCATCACTAACTACAACGACGCATTAGACTACTTCAGACCCAAACTGGAATCCCTCCATGATCCTTTCCTGATGAAAGACATGGATCGCGCCGTAGACAGGATAACCAGGGCCATGGCCGCACGGGAACGGATACTTATCTATGGAGATTATGACGTTGACGGCACCACCGCAGTAAGTTGTATGTACCGGTTCCTGTGCCGGATCTATGATAAAGAACTTCTCGATTTTTATATCCCTCATCGCTACCGGGAAGGATATGGTATTTCAAAACAAGGCGTAGATCACGCTATAGCCGCTGGCTATGAATTGGTGATCGCCCTTGACTGCGGCATCAAATCACAGGAACTGATCGCATATGCCAAAGAACAAGGCGTAGATTTTATCGTTTGCGACCACCATATCCCAGATCATGAACTTCCTCCCGCTGTGGCTATACTGAACCCAAAACAGCACGACTGCCCTTACCCTTATAAAGAACTGTGTGGCTGCGGGGTTGGACTAAAGCTGATCACCGCCCTGGTTCTACAACAGGGCTTACCTAAGGAGTTATACCTGGAGTGCCTTGACCTTACCGCAACTGCCATAGCAGCAGATATTGTACCGATGACCGGGGAAAACAGGGTCATCGCATATTACGGCCTGAAGAAAGCAAATGAATCCCCGTCCACAGCCCTGAAGGCTCTAATGGATGTTAGTGGCATGAAGGGAAAAGTACTGATCCATCATCTGGTTTTTATGATCGCACCCCGGGTGAATGCAGCAGGACGAATGGATGATGCCAGGAAAGTGGTTGACCTGTTCACAGAAACAGATTTTGAAAAGGCCATCGATTACGCGAAGCAACTTCATCTCGATAATGTGGATAGAAAAGAAGCAGATCTGCTTACTACCAAGGAAGCGCTTACCCTTATCCGTGAGTCCACTGAAAAAAGAAAATCCACGGTGGTCTATCAGCCCCACTGGCACAAAGGTGTTGTGGGTATTGTGGCAAGCAGATTGATCGAACATTATTACCGCCCTACCATTGTTCTTACAAGAAGCGGCGACATTGTTACAGGCAGCGCAAGAAGCATCCCTGGGTTTAACATACACGACGGACTGGAGCTGTGCAAGGAGTACTTACTTGGATTTGGCGGACATTATTTTGCTGCCGGAATGACCATGCTGCCCGAGCATGTGGAGGCCTTTTCTGCAAAATTTGACGAAGTGGTGGATCGTTTACTACATGACTACTATTTCACGCCGGAGATCAGGATAGACGCCGAAGTAAAACTGTCTGAATGCACCCGAAAATTTTATGACATCACTACCCAGATGGAGCCGTTCGGCCCCGAAAACGGTCAACCTATTTTTGTAGCCCGTGGTGTTTCAAATAACGGTAGCAAAATGGTAAAAGATTTACACTTGCGTGTGGCTGCCAGGCAAGGGGGTGCCGAACTCAATGGCATCGGCTTCAACCTCGCTTCGAAATACGACATCGTGAGCTCGGGCCTGCCTTTTGATATTGTTTTCACCCTCGACGAGAACCAATGGCAGGGCCAGGTCTCCCTTCAAATGAAAGTGATCGATGTAAAATCTAGCCAGCAACGTTAACGTAGTTGGGCGCAACCATCAACTCGAGCTAACCTTGCCGGGCTCAACCATAACTTACACTATGCTTACGCACTCATGCCATCAACTCAACATTCCTGTTGATGAATGCAGTAAGTTCATTGCCTTTCAAAAGTCCCTGAGAAAGCAATGCAAGATCGGCCAGGTTGCGGACGAGTTTTTTCTGACGACCTTCATCGCTTTCGTTTAGAACGCTTTGGATAACCGGATGATTGCCATTCACGGTAAGGGTCACCTCATCAGGCATATTTGCATAGAACGATGCACCCGGTCCGCTGATGGATGCCATGTCTTTCATGCGTCTCATGAACTCAGGCCTGGTTGCGATCACCGGTGTTGTATCGGCGCCTAATCCTTTGATCTCTACGGTCACGTGTGACTCCGGGATCTGGAGGGCAAAAAGTTCCTTTAGTTTTCCTTCTTCTTCTGCATTCAGTACGCTCGCTACATCTTCCTGCTTGTCGATCAGGTTCGCAGTGATATCCGCATCCACACGGGTAAAATGAACACCCGGCCATTTCAATTCCATCTGGTTGAGGAAAGAAGCATCCACAATGGTTTCCAGTTTCACCACTTTAAAACCCCGGGCGGTCGCAGCACTGATATAGCTGTCCTGCTGCACGGGATCGGTAGTATATAGAATGACCAGCTTATCTTCCTTATTTTTTTGCAAAGTTTCTGTCGCGGTTCTGTACTCTTCCAAAGTATAATACTTATCCTCCCGCGCATCTCTAAAAATATGGAAGGCATTGGCCTTCTCGAGAAACTTATCATCGGTCATCATCCCATACTTCACAAAAAGTCCCAGGCTCTCCCACTTCTCTTCAAAAGAAGGCCTGTCTGTCCGGAATATTTCATCCAGTTTGTCGGCCACTTTCCTGGTAATATGACTATTGATCTTCCGCACGTTGGGATCGCCCTGCAGATAACTCCTGCTCACGTTGAGTGGAATATCCGGCGAATCGATCACACCCTGCAGCAACATCAGGAATTCCGGCACGATCTCTTTTACTTCGTCCGTTACAAACACCTGGTTACTGTACAGATGGATCTTATCTTTCTGGATCTCATAACTCTGCTTGATCTTTGGGAAATACAAAATTCCCGTGAGGGTGAACGGATAGTCCACATTGAGATGTATCCAAAACAGGGGCAACTCATTGTATGGATAAAGTTCCTTATAGAAATTCTGGTAATCTTCGGGGGTGAGTTCCGCCGGTTTTTTTATCCAGGCAGGTTCGGGATTATTCACCTGCTCATCTTTAAAGAAGATCGGAACAGGCAGGAAACGGCAGAATTTTTGCAGAATGGAGGCAATTTTGTCATCATCCAGAAATTCTTCACTCTCCGCATTGATATGGAGGATGATGTCTGTGCCCCGCATCGCCCTTTCAGCGCTTTCAATGCTGTACTCCGGACTGCCGTCGCACGACCATTTTGCGGCCGCGGAGCCCTCTTTGTATGAAAGACTGATCACCTCAACTTTGGAACTGACCATAAATCCGGAATAGAAACCCAGGCCAAAATGCCCAATGATGCTGGCTTCAGCCTGTCCCTTATATTTTTCCAAAAATTCTTCCGCGCTGGAAAATGCCACCTGGTTCAGGTATTTGTCCATGTCCGCTTCCGTCATCCCCAACCCGCGGTCACTGATGGTCAGGGTTTTCAACTCCTTATCCAGGGTGACATCGATCCTCAATTCACCCAGTTCCCCTTTCGCCTCGCCTGCTGAAGAGAGGGTTTTGATCTTCTGTATGGCATCTACTGCGTTGGAAATCAACTCTCTGAGAAAAATCTCATGGTCGCTGTAAAGGAACTTCTTGATGATCGGGAAGATGTTCTCAGTATGAACTCGTATCTGGCCTTGCATATAAAAATATTATAATATCAATAAATGTACTCACCCACCCAGCTCAAACCCTTTGCCAATGATATCCAACTGCCGAATAGTCAGTCCCCCATTTATCACATTTCCCCCATTCACATTACTCACATTTCCCCACATTTATCACATTAATCACATTAATTTCCCTACCTTCGCCGCCCAATTATTTTACAAACAAATCAGGGCAAAATGCAGAATTATGAATTGATGGTGATCTTTACCCCTGTTCTGAGCGAGGAAGAATTCAAGGCCTCCCAGAAAAAGTACATTGATTTCATCACTGCCAACAAGGGTGAGATCGTGTATACTAATCCATGGGGATTAAGATCACTGGCGTACCCTGTACAAAAGAAGACCACAGGTATTTACTGGGTCCTTGAGTACAATGCGCCATCCGACATTAATGAGAAGCTGAAGATCCAGCTTCTTCGCGACGAGCAGGTGCTCCGCCATCAGGTTATTAAACTCGATAAATACGCCGTCGAGTATAATACAAGGAAAAGAAGTGGTGTATCTACAGGAAACGAAAAAGCAGTGGAGGGCTAAAACATGGCAAAAGCTAATGAGATCAAGTATCTAACAGCGATCAAAACTGAAAAGCCAAAGAAGAAATTCTGCCGCTTCAAGAAGTATGGCATCAGGTACATTGACTACAAAGACGCAGAATTCCTGAAGAAATTTGTGAACGATCAAGGTAAACTTTTACCCCGTCGCCTCTCTGGTAATTCACTGAAATACCAGCGTAAGGTGTCCGAGGCCGTAAAGCGTGCCCGTCAGATGGCAATATTGCCGTATGTAACTGACCTGTTAAAGTAAGGAGGAAGACATGCAAGTGATATTAATACAGGACGTTAACAACCTTGGTGGTTTCAACGAAGTGGTGAGTGTAAAAAGCGGATATGCCCGCAACTACCTCATTCCGCAAAAGCTCGCTGTTGAAGCATCTCCTTCTAACATGCAACAGCTGAACGAAAGGCTGAAGCAACAACAGAAGAAAGAAGCTAAAATGCTGGCTGATATCAACCTCGTGATCAATAAGCTGAAAGAAGGTCCGGTCCAGTTAGGTGCTAAAGTGGGCACTTCCGGAAAGATCTTCGGTTCAGTCACTACTGTGCAGATAGCCCGCGCTATCCGCGACCAGAAAGGATTCGAGATCGATCGCAGGAAGATCCACATCATCGACGAGATCAAGGAACTGGGTACTTTCAAAGCTAAAGTCGATTTTGGCAATGGCAATGAAACCGAACTTGAGCTGGAAGTGATCAGCGAATAACGAAAACCTTTTCAAATCATTAAAACCTCCCTGGTGGAGGTTTTTTTATGCCCGATCGAATGATTTAATACAGGTTTTCGCCGAGCCTACACAGGATTGACTTATTTTTATGACTATGAAATGGATCACTATTATCATTATAGCTCTCGCGTCCTGCGGGCAGACAAGCGAAAAAAAATCAGACGAAAAAGCAACGCTGGTAGCATCAACAGATACTTTGCCGCATACCACCATTGCCGGTAATTTCAGCAGCCAGACAAACCTGCGTTTCGACAGCACCCGTATCGACAGCTTTTTTAAGGCATATCCCCTGTTTAAGCAGTATAGTGCCGACTACCTCAGATTCTATTCAAATCGGAAATTTGCTTACGCATGGCACAATGAAAAAGGACTGATTGAACAATCTTCCATCCTTTACAACAGGATCTTACAAATCCGGGACAACGGCATTAACCCCGAGATCCCCTACGAAGACGTATATAAGACTATGATGGAAGATGAAGCACTCAGCCTTTCTGCCGATCGTGAACTCATGCTCACCGGTCAGTACCTGGTCTATGCCAGGAAAGTGCTCACGGGCATTTCAGACGCCAGCGTGAAAGATATTGAGTGGTACATCCCCAAGAAAAAAATGGACTATGCCGCACTTCTTGATTCGGCACTTAGTGGCCGAAAACCGGACGCCCGTAAACTGCTGTTCCCCCAATACTATCAGCTTCGCGATCAACTCCAGGCTTACTATGAAATAGAAAAAAAGAACAGCTGGGTGACCATAAAGGCCGATCAGAAAAAATATCAATTGGGAGACTCATCCAGCATTGTCAAAGAGATCAGAAAAAAACTTTTTCTCGCAGGTGATATTGCGAAAGATAACGAAAGCGCTGTATTTGATCAGGAACTTGCCGAAGGTATCAAAGAGTTCCAACGACGGTATGGCCTTAAAGAAGATGGCGTTGCAGGTGCCGGCGTTTTGGAGGAAATGAGTGCCCCGCTTTCAAAGCGAATAGAACAGATCATCGTGAATATGGAACGCTGCCGATGGCTTCCCGCTGAAGAAGAAACCCATTTCCTGATGGTGAATATCCCCCAGTTCAAACTACTCGCCATTGAAGACGGGGCCACTACATGGTCCTCCGACGTGGTGGTTGGTAAAGCAACAAATAAAACAGTGATCTTTAAAGGCGATATGAAGTATGTGGTGTTTAGCCCCTACTGGAACGTGCCAAACAGCATCACCAAAAACGAGATCATTCCGGGCATTAGAAAAAATCCAAATTACCTGGCTAAACATAATATGGAATACTACGATGGCGGTAAGATCCGGCAAAAGCCCGGCCCTAATAATTCGCTCGGCCTCGTCAAGTTCCTATTTCCCAATAGTTTTAATATCTACCTGCACGATACTCCTTCAAAAAACCTGTTTAACGAAAGTAAACGAGCTTTCAGCCATGGCTGCATTCGGGTAGCCAAGCCTATGGAACTGGCACAGTACCTGCTTAAACCCGATGCCAACTGGAATGAAGAAAAGATCAGGGCTGCCATGAATAGCGGAAAGGAACAATATGTTACCCTGAAAAATACCGTCCCGGTTTACCTGGTCTACCTTACGGCTTTTGTAGACGATAAAGGTAAATTGAATTTCCGGGACGATATCTATAATCGGGACCCGCAACTGCGCGACATGCTTTTCTCACAAAATCCTACTCCAATTAAGTAAAATGTTCAGATAAATACTATTATCTTTAAGAAGGACCATTTGAGGACCATATGTTTCTTAACAAGCATCATCGTTCTATTTGTTCCATTATTTATTCAGTAAACCCTCAGTAATGAACATTTATGTAGGTAACATGAACTTTGATCTCGGAAACGATGATCTGTACAATTTGTTTTCACAGTTCGGAACCGTAACAACTGCCAAGATCATTAACGACAAAGTTACCGGTCGTAGTAAAGGCTTTGGCTTTGTTGAAATGGAGAACGATGAAGATGCCAGAAAAGCAATTTCCAGCTTGAATGAGTCTGAAGTGAAAGGCCGTAAACTCATCGTGAACGAAGCCCGTCCACAGGAGCAAAGATCGGGCGGCGGTGGCGGTGGTTATCGCGGCGGCGGAAACCGTGGCGGTGGTGGCGGCGGCTATCGCGGAGGAAACAGGAGTGGCGGCAGTCGAGATCGATTCAACGAATTCTAATATGCAGATGCTTCCCCCGGGAAGCATTTTTTTTGAGTGAATTGATACAAAATCATGGGCAAACAACAATTGGCATCACTATTTTGATGCTTACATTCGTTGACATTCACCATTCAACCTCCTGCCATGTTTCCAATCAGCGACGACAACTCAGACAGGCATCTAACGCCCTTCGTGAATTATATATTCATTGCCATAAACATCTTTGTGTTCATATTCCTTCAGGGAATGGGGGGCAATTACGTTTTTACTTATGCCTTCTCTACCGTTCCTGCAGAAGTATTAACCGGTGTTGATGTAGTCACCACTGGTGAGCTCATTCGTGATCCCAATACCGGTCAGACTTTTCAGATGCCCGGTCTGCAAGTCACCCCTATTCATCCCTGGCTCACTACCATTACCTCCATGTTCATGCACGGAGGCTGGGGGCATCTGCTTGGCAACATGCTTTTCCTCTGGATCTTTGGCGACAATATCGAAAACCGGTTGGGCCATACCCGTTACTTCAGCTTCTATATCCTCTGTGGTGTAATCGCTTCATTGTGCCATGTTTTTACCACTTCCTTTCTTGGACATCAACTTGAAATCCCGAGCCTGGGTGCCTCAGGCGCTATCTCCGGAGTCATGGGTGGATATTTGATCCTATTCCCGAAAAGGAAAGTGAACGTACTCCTGCTGCGTTTCATTGTAGCTGTGCCAGCCCTGGTGGCATTGGGTATGTGGATCCTCCTGCAATTGATCAGTGGAATGGGAATGCTGGGCGGTAAATCCGACGGCGTAGCTTACGCTGCCCACATCGGTGGGTTCCTGGCAGGTATGCTGTTGATAAAATTGTTCGACAGGGGACAAGCGTTCGTTGAAAATGGACTCAGTAAGGCCAGGTAATGACCAGCTGATCAAAGCGATAAAATCACCGCTCCGAAGGAGGGCAAAAAGTTGTCATCAGCGTGCGTTGCCATCGATCTGTTTTTTTAGAAATCCGGTAGTGGCCGTGTCTCTGATCGCACCTTCCTTGTTTTTATAGATCATATATGCTTCGATGCCAGGATTGTTCCTGAGCTTTTCAAGACTATGCTCTACTCCCAACACATAAAGGGCATTATCCCATGCATCTGCAGTCATCGCATCCCCCGCAATTACCGTTACGCTGATGATCCCATTTTTCACTGGCATGCCCTGGCGAGGATCGATCACGTGACCAAATGTTTTACCGCCTGCCGTAAAGAACTTCCGGTAGTCACCGGAAGTGGTCACGGCCTCATCATTCAACCGGATCATTTTTTCCACGGGATACCAGTTAGCACTCAACGGCTCCGGAGATTCCAGCCCAACGGTCCAGAACTCATTCACCGGATGCCTTCCACTCACCCTGATCTCACCACCAAGTTCCACCATCACTCGATCGATACCCTTGCTGGCCAGGTGGGCGGCTACCACATCCACGGAGTAGCCCTGGGCAATACCATTGCAATCGATCTTTACTCCTTTCTCCAAAGCCACCAGTACATCGCCCCGCACTGAAATACAGTTACTGCCGGTAACGTGCAAACGTTTTTTAATCTCTCGTTTACGCGGGACCTGTTGGTGTGGTACAGGGCCAAATCCCCAAAGATCAGAAAGCGCGCCAACTGTAATATCAAAAGCCCCATCAGATTCTTTTGCAATCTTCATGGCTTCCAGCACCACAGCTTTCATGTGTGTGTCCATCTTAACTTCTCCCCTGCTATTAAACTGATTGATCAGTGAGCCGGGCAAGTATAAAGAGAGTGATTGATCAAGGACAGAAAAAATACTGTCTACCTCAACCTTTGTTATTCTACCCAATTCACCCACATATTTTATAGTGTATGTTGTACCCTGGGCCGTGCCGGTAATCACCTGAAAATCAGGTGTGAATACGAGATTGATCATCAGCAGATACCATAACACCATATACCCGGTTCAATTGTGCTTCAAAGGTAGGAAATACCCGATAGCGCCCGGAAGCCACCTCCGGCGGAAGGAGCGTTGTTGATGAATAACAACAAAAAATGATACGTGCGGAATTTTTTGTCAAGAATAGCCGCTGCTGAAACTGCCATTGCTCCGGCACGCCCTTTCCCTCCCTTGGAATTTTGGATGATCGCGATTGGCTTCAACCATGATCATTTAATCATAAATCTAAAGCTTAGGGATCGATCGGCATACTTTTTTCTTCCACCTAACAGAAAGGGCAGTAGCCTTACGACTACTGCCCCTTGGGGTTTTATTTCCACTGTCAGCGCCTAATCTCTAAAAGCTCTTTTTGCCTCTTTCTCAAGATCTAGGTACTGTGTTTTTTCAACAGTAACACCCACGCCAAGGATCTTGCCACCCTTGAAGTCGCCTGGTGTTTTATATTCTTTACTTACGGCATCGCCGCTGTCGTAACCAACACAAAGGCCATCACCGGAAAGTGTAAACTTACCTGGCTGTGTTCTCATTGGTCCCGTAGCAACAACTTTATCGTTGACATACAGCTTCATCGTGCCGATCTGCTCACCATTATTCCCACTCTTTTCCCTGTTGAACTCCATACCAAGGGTTTGCTTTCCCGGTTTCAACTCAACTGAAGAAACAAACTTTTGCTCAGGTGAAATTCCGAGGAAGTTGTAAACATAATAGAGTTTCTTGCCTTTAATGAACAAGCTATGTCCACCAAAACGTGAGCCATGCGCAAAGATCACTCCTGACGCTGTTGCCGGATCTTTAACATCCACATCAGCAATGATCTTGAACGAACGGCCACGAACGTTCACTGCCACGCCTTCAGGAACCGGGGCAGTATGCGGATAATAGATATAACGCTCGCGAGGTTCTTCTTCTGAAGGACGTGCTATACCAAGCTGTTCAACAGCCGTACGATCATCTAATGGAAGAACAAGGTTCTTATCGGCTTCATCAAACCATGCATCGATCAGATGCTTTAGCTTGTCGGGGTACTGTGCCGCCAGATTCTTTGACTCGGCCCTGTCTTCATTTACATTATAAAGTTCCCATACGTCTTTGTCGAAACTACCCTGGCCTGTAATTGGAACGTGCATGGCAACAGCCTTCCAGCCATCTTCCCAAATACCGCGGGTTCCCAGCATTGCGTAGTACTGACGATGCTTCTGGGTAGGCGCATTGGGTGTTGCTGTAAATGTGTACTTCATTGAAGTACCGGTCATGGCATATTGGGGCACGCCTTTATACACCTTTGGCATTTCAATACCGAGAATATCCAATAATGTTGGAACGATATCTGTGGAGTGATGGTACTGGTTACGGATCTCGCCACGGGCTTTAATACCTTTAGGCCAGGAGATAATCAGGGGATCGCAGGTACCACCGGAATACTCTGAGTAACGCTTGAACATTTTGAAAGGCGCAGAGAACGCAGCGGCCCAACCTGTTGGGAAGTGCTCGTAGGTATCAGGGCCTCCCAGTCTGCTTAGATACTTCATGTTCTCGGACAATTCATCGGGGTACCCGTTGAAAAACTTATTCTCATTAACGGAACCATTTGGAGACCCTTCTCCGGATGCCCCATTGTCAGCAGCATAGATCACGATGGTATTTTCAAGCTGCCCGGATTTCTCCAGATAATCGACGATCCGGCCTACCTGTACATCGGTATACTCCGAGAAAGCCGCAAAAACCTCAGCCATTTTAGAGAACAGTTTTTTCTCTTCGGGCTTCAACTCGTTCCATGGCCTTACATAATCGCCAGGAGCGGCAATATTAGGCGGCATGGGATTGAATGGGGTATTTTCGGTACCTGCAGGAATAATGCCTTTCGCGATCATGCGTGGCAGTACCCATTTGCGGTAGGCGTCATACCCTTCATCGAATTTGCCTTTATACTTGGCGATGTAATCAGCGGGGGCATGGTGAGGGGCATGGTTTGCTCCGGGGCAGAACCACATGAACCATGGTTTTGAAGGATTGGTGGCCTTCTGATCCTGGATGTACTGGATACCTTTATCGGCAAGGTCTTTAGAGAGATGATATCCTTTTTCAGGACCATATGGGGCTTCGATGAAGCTATTGTCTTCAATCAGATCAGGGTACCACTGGTTTGTTTCACCACCGATGAAACCGTAGAACCTGTCGAAGCCCATTTGAAGGGGCCACTGTTTGCGACTTCCGCCTGAGGATACATCCTGCTCGGGTACGTTATGGTTTTTACCGAGCCAGAACGTGCTCCAGCCATTATCCTGTAACACTTGACCGATGGTAGCAGTTTGCTCGGGAATACGGCCATGCGCACCCGGAAAACCATTGGCACCTTCAGTGATGGCTGCATTGCCCGTGAGGTGGTGGTTCCTGCCCGTTAAAAGGGTTGAACGGGTTGGAGAACAAAGGGCGGTGGTATGCCACTGCGTGTACGTGAGGCCATTCTTAGCCAGCTTCTCCAGTGTAGGCATATTGATTCCCCCACCGTAAGGAGACCACGAAGCGAGGCCGGTATCATCATACAATACGAAGAGGATGTTTGGCGCATCTTTGGGTGCTCTTTTGGGGGTATAGGGTCCCCAATCTGCCTTCGAATCCCTAACGTCCAGTTTGATCTCGCCCTTAAACATTTCTTTTCGAACATCCCGAGGATCAACCTGGGCTTTTGATTGTAATGAAACTGACATGAAGAGGATGGAAAGCAACGGGAGCATTGTTCCTAACCTCATTGGTGACATAACCATAGTAAAATAATTATGAATACAAGGTCCGAAACTCCATTGTCGAAACACATTATTCAACCCTTGGGCTTGTCTTAAGTTTTGAATATTAAACAGAATCAGGGTCCGCATCCAAAGGTCAAACAGCCTTTAGGCTTAAGCCTTTTCACCACGCCTTCCGAAGAGTTCAGATGGCGTTTTACCGGTTCTCTTTTTAACGGCTGAAATAAAGGCGGCCCGGGAATTGAATCCAGCCTCCTTCCCAAATGCCTCGAGGGTATAATTTGAAAAATCAACACTTTGCTCAAACTGTTGGATGAGGTAATCAACCCGGTATTCATTAATAAGCTCATTAAAGTTCCTGCCATACTCCTGGTTGATGAATGATGACAGCTGGTAGGAAGGGATGTCCAGCTCTTTCGAAAGGTCGGTTATGGTATAGCCTGTTTTTCTGAACGGGTGGTTGGTGTCAAAATGCACTTCCAATTTTGATTTCATTATCCTACCCTGATCCGCGGAAAGGCCAGTTTTTCTGATTTCGGGTTGAGGCTTTTTCAGGCTCTCACCCTCACTCCCACCCAAACCGGCAACAGGATTAGTTTGCCGTAACCAGCCCATCATGCCATACAATATCGATGGTTGAAGCAACAGGTAGAGGCTTATAAAAGCAATGGTTCCGGACAGCGTTAAAATAATGGGATAATTCAGGTTAACAGAGCCTGTAAAATGGAAGATCAACTGTAAAATGATCAGCGCCCAGGACAAAGCCATCACGATGGTAAAACGATAGAGCCATCGAAACGTATTCCTGTTTTGCAGTTCCTTAAGAAAATCTTTACTGTGTTTACGTTTCCATTTACCGAGGATAACGAACTGGGCCGTTACTGCCACTACTCCAACGACCACCCTAAGGAGAATGGTAAAGCCTTCTGGTAGCAGAGATTCAGGTTCAAGGGTGATCAGTTTTGGATTATCATTAACCTTGTGCAGGAAAGCGATTTTCTGGTCTTCCGGTAAGATGAAAAAAGGTATCAGGGCCAGCGGATGGATGAGGGCGGGTATAAAAAAAAGGATATCCGTTTTGTAGAACCTGTACGACTGGCGCAAAACAGACCTCACGTAGAGATAGGCCAGCGGCGCATAACAAAATGACGCCCATCCGACTGCTCGCCAAAGCTGGGGATAGCGCAGATAAAAGCGCGTGGTCATTAACGCGTAATTCAATGCGAGCAGGGAAAAACAAACCAGGAATCCGGCTAGGATTCGGGAGGGGAACGTGTCCGTTTTGTTTACAAAGACCAGGATAGCTGCAACCAGGAACCCCAGAACGCCCGCAAAAAAAACCATCGAGAAAAACCAATCAGATAGGTGGTCCATAGCCAGCTTTAGAGAGACAACGATAATGTTATTACCTATGTCGCCCTAAAATTAGCAAAAAAAGTAATGTTGCCAAAACCTCGACCAAAAGCGTCTTAGATTTGACGTATGCAAGTATGCACCTTTACAGCTCAAACTGCACCCTAAACTGCCAGAAGTTGGTATTTCCGCTGATGTTGTTTTTGAGTAGCCTGCCAAAACCATAATTGATCTCATACCGGAAATGGGCATTGGGATACCAGCTGAGTGCGGTGGTAAAACGATTGAATTCGCCTCCCGCCACCCCGGCATCTGTGGCACTTGAATGGGTATACCGGGCGCCTAACTCAATCGCGCCAGGGCCGGTACCTTTGCGGAATTTGAAATTCTTATTCGGAACCAGTTTACCGAGGTTACCCGTCGTCTTATTGTAGCGCCTGTTCTCACCGGTGATAAACCAGCTGCCCCCTGCCTGGAAATAGGTGAAATTCGGGTTGCCCTTCACACTGCTGTTCACCGATGTATGCATGTATTCGGCTACAGCGGAAAAAGGGCCGTTCACCCCGATCCACTCCAGCAATAATGTTCCGGCGCCTTCTGCATCGAAAGCACCTGTATTGATAAATGTGGGAGCGGTATTGGCCTCCGGCTTTGCCTTAAAGGTCATTTTGCCAGATGAAGCGCCGGTATAACGATAACCCACACCCACATGCATCAATTCCCTGTCGGACTTATACATCGGCAACCCGGAAACCCTGGCGGTAAACTGGGTGCCATTGTCGGAAAACGACTTTCCGGTTTCCCAATAATTGTTGAAAACACCGATGGTATAGGTCAGTTTTTGTTGCAAAACCACATTGGAATAGCGGATTCCGATGTTCCTTTGGCGTACGAACATAGGTGCGCCACTACCCCGCTCCATGAACATGCCCTGGGTTCCGGGGGAGATATATTCCAACCCTACCCCTTCCTTTTGCTTGCCTATGGTAAACCATCCGGCCGTTTTGCTGATCGGGATATCAACATTCCAGTCAACGAAATCCAATGATTTTTTTCCCTCGGGCGCATCTAAACCGTTAAAATTGATGCTGACCATATAACGCCATGGATTTTTCGGAAAAAACAACAGGCTTCCGGAAAATATAAACCGGTCCCCCCTAAACTCCGTTCCAGGCTCCACTTTGCCCACCTGGGTAATGTTATCACTGTCCTGCGACAGAATATTATGATCCAGCAAAACCGCAAGACCAATATTCATGGTAAAATACTTGGTGGTGATGCGGTTCCATTTCTTATCCATGATCGTTGGAGCCTGGGTAGTATGCTCCTCCCTTTTAATGGTGGTGGTGTCGTTGAAAGAATTCAGGATGCTGTCGGTTTGCCCCAAGCCATCCTTTGGCATGGAGAGTGAAACGGACACCAGGAGCAATAGAACGGCAAACGACTTCAACATGAGTATAAATTATAAAGCTTAAAAGTAGACTTGCAGGCTCAAAAATCAGGGTCAGACGGTCAGAATCTTGTCTTGATTTCGGATTATTGAACGCCTAAAGTCAAAAACGGACTAATGCATTAAATTATATCGTCATTTGTTATTCATCCCAAGTCTTTTCCGTTCATATATTATCGGAACACTGAACCTATATCCTTTATACATTTGCGAACGCAAAAACTATTTATGAAAAAACAGCTGTTTTTATTGATCATGATAGCGGTGGGCCATGCCGCCAGCTCGCAGGTTACAGACTCCTCCTGGAAAAAAAATCACATTTATTCGGCAGAGCGGATCAACAACCTCTCGCACACCAAGCTGGATGTTAAGTTTGACTACGATAAAAGTTATCTCTATGGAAAGGCATGGATCACCCTAAGCCCGCACTTCTATGCCACCGATTCACTTCAGCTCGATGCCAAAGGGATGGACATCAATGAAGTTGCCGTCATAAAAAGTTCAGGTGGAAAGATCCCGTTGACCTATGTGTATGATGGGATGTCAATGAACATCAAACTGGACAAAACCTATAAAAAAGGTGAGAAATACACCATCTATATAGACTATACTGCAAAGCCTGATGAGTTTGAAGCCAAGATGGGCAATAAAATGTTAGGCGTCAAGGGCCTGTATTTCATCAATCCTAAGGGCGAGGATAAGGAAAAGCCCGTACAGATCTGGACGCAGGGTGAAACCGAATCAAGTTCCGCCTGGTTCCCTACGATCGATAAAACGAATCAGAAAACCACCCAGGAGATGTATATGACCGTGCCGGCGAAATACGTCACACTGAGCAATGGTAAACTCATCAGCCAAAAGCAAAACTCCAACGGCACACGCACAGACTATTGGAAAATGGATCTCCCCCATGCGCCCTATCTTTTCTTCATGGGTGTGGGTGACTACGCCGTGGTTAAAGACAGCTGGAGAGGCAAGGAAGTGAACTACTATGTGGAGCAGGAATACGGTCCTGTTGCCAAAAAGATTTTTGGGAACACACCCGAAATGATGACCTATTTTTCAAAGATCACCGGGGTGGACTATCCCTGGGTAAAGTACTCCCAGATCACGGGGCGCGACTATGTTGCCGGCGCCATGGAGAACACTACCGCTACCATTCATCAAAATGCGGCCCAGCAAGACGCCCGTGAACTGGTGGATGGCAATAGCTGGGAAGGTACCATCGCCCATGAATTGTTTCACCAGTGGTTTGGTGATTATGTCACCGCCGAACAGTGGAGCAACCTGACGTTGAACGAATCGTTTGCAGACTACAGCCAGACGTTATGGTCGGAGTACAAATATGGCCAGGACGAAGGTGATGCGGAGAATTTACGGGGCATGCAGGGTTACCTGCAAAGCCGCAGTGAAAAGAAACACCTGGTGCGTTTTGATTACACCACTCCCGAGGATATGTTTGACGCGGTCAGCTATCAAAAAGGCGGAAGAATCCTTCACATGCTGAGGACTTATGTGGGCGACAGCGCATTCTTCAAATCATTGAACCATTACCTGACCACCAACAAATTTGGGGCTGCAGAAGCGCACCAGCTGCGTATATCCTTTGAAGCCATTACCGGCCGCGACCTTACCTGGTTTTTTAACCAGTGGTATTATAACAGCGGGCATCCCAAGATCGCGATCAATTACGCCTTCAATGAGGGTGACAAACGCTTGATGCTGGTAGTCAAACAAACGCAGTCGGGCCAGATCTTCAGGTTGCCTGTTGCAGTAGACATATATCATGGCGCCAAGAAAGTCAGGAATCAGATCTGGGTAAACAAACCCGTTGATACCTTCTATTTCGCGGCATTGACCAAGCCGGACCTGGTGAACTTTGACGGTGACAAGACTTTACTGATGGAGAAGACAGACAACAGTAAAAACCTCGATGAGTATATCCACCAGTATACCCATGCCGGAAAATATCTTGATCGCAGGGAAGCCATAGATTTTAGTGGTAAGAGGATGGATGATCCTAAAGCGGTAGCCCTGATCAAAAAAGCATTGAAAGATCCCCATTTTGGACTCAGGAATCTTGCCCTTTCAAAAGTTGACATCAAGAAAGAGGCACTTAAAAAAGAGATGGAACCCGTGATTGAAGATTTGGCCAGGAATGACAAGCATCCTAGGGTAAAAGGCGCTGCGATAGGTGTACTTGGCAACTACAAAAACCCTGCGTACAAGTCGATCTATGAAAAATCCATTTCAGATTCATCATATACGGTATCTGGCTTTGCATTAGAGGCATTGTCAAAAATAGATTCTGTTGGTGCGTTGCAGAAAGCGATGGAGCTTAGCAAAAAAGATGCAAAGGGCAAACTGGATGAAAGCATCAACAAGATCCTGGTGGCTTCAGGAAAAGAAGAGGTGTACGACAGGATGGCGGCGAAGTTTTCAAAAATGGGCTTGAGCAACGAAGCCTTTGAGTTGCTGCCTCAAATGACTGAGATGTTGGGCAAAATCACGGACGAGGCGAAAGTGAAAAATGGTGTTGATATGATTGTTGCTTTCAGGGATAAGGTCCCTGAACAATACCAGTCGCAGACGAGTCCGTTTATCAACAGCATGCTGACGGGCCTTGCTGCTAAAAAACAGGGAGCTGGGTTAACAGCCCAGGAAGAATATATCAAGAAGTTTCTTCCCAAGTAATAAAGGGTTAGGATAAAAAAAGCCATTCAACTCCGCAGGGTTGAATGGCTTTTTTTAAGTCCTTCAAAAGGATGCTATCCCATCCACCTGTTAGGAACGCTGGAATCAGGTATGGTTAAAGATAAAGAGGCGACACCCTGATGGATGCCGCCTCTTAGGAAGTATTATTTCTAAGGTCTTATTACTTTGCTGCGATCAGCTGGTTTGATCGATTTTTTTTCTCCAAAGCAGCTGTTGCTTTTTTAGTTGGCGGGATCTCGATCACTACTTTCTCGATCTTACCATTGAACCTATTCGTCCTGCCAATTTTGTAGTTCTTGCTCACATTCGTGGCTTCATCCAGTCCAACATCCGCACCCTCGTCGAGGCTGAACATATTCTGGTTTGTTTTTTCAATTCTGCCTTTGCCAGCCTCTACGCCGTCAATGAAAAAGGTGCCATTTCCGCCTTTACCCAATCCGCCGCCATCGTAATCGAACTTGAATGTGATTTTATGTTTCCCGGCCGTCAGGGCCTTTGTTGCTTTCACATCGTATTCCGCTGTTCCTACCCAGTTGTAGGTAAACATCGGAACACCGTTGACTACGTATAAACTGTATCCGCCGAACTTGCCGCCCATAGCTACGATTACGCCATTGGCTTTTGCCGGCACCTCAACGTCTGCGGTAAATGTACTGCTGGTATTCTTGATGTTAATGAAAGCATTTTCCTGCAAACCGCCCATGCCTTCATACAAGGTAAATGTAGTCCTTCCACCCATCGCGTCAGGCCTTCCAGCCTGTGCAGCATCTAAACGCTCAAGGCTTCTGTCGTCCAGCGGAAATGCATGGTGTTTGATGGCTTCTGAAGCAAACAAGGCTTTCAACTCCTTCACTTTCTCGGGGTTCTGGGCCGCAACGTCGGTGCTCATACTGAAGTCTTCATTCACATTGTACAGCTGCCATACATCATCTTTTATGGTTCCTTTAGGCTTTACTTCCCAGGGCGCTTTATGCACCGTTCTCGCCATCCAGCCATCATGATAGATGCCTCTGTTGGCGATGATCTCAAAATACTGTGTCTTATGCGTTTCTGGAGCCTTGCCATCTGTAAAACTGGGCACCATGGTTACCCCTTGAATCGGTTCCTGCTTCACACCATTTACAATCTCCGGCTGGGGTACGTTGCAAAGATCCAAGATCGTTGGGGTGATATCGATCACATGGTGAAACTGGCTCCTGATCTGACCCTTATCTTTAATCACTTTAGGATACTCGATGATGAAACCGTTTCGGGTACCACCGAAATCACCGGCCACCTGCTTCGTCCATTTAAATGGCGTATTGCCTGCTACAGCCCAACCGGCTGCAAAATGTCCGTAAGATTCACGAGTGCCAAACTTTGGCATTTTCTTCAGGAGGTCCTCAGTGGTTTCGGGGACTGAATTGAAATAGGTATTCTCATTGAACAATCCATTTGCCGTTCCTTCTGCGCTGGCGCCATTGTCGCCCAGAATGTAAATGAATACGGTGTTATCCAATTCACCGATGGATTCGATATAATCGTGTAACCTGCTGATCTCATCATCTGTGTGTTCGGCGAAGCCGGCATACACCTCCATCTGGCGGGCATAGATCTTCTTTTCATCTGCGCTGAGCTTATCCCAGTCTCTAATGAATGAATCCTTAGTGGCCAGTTTGGTCCCTTTAGGAACCACGCCCATTTCTATTTGCTTTGCGAGGGTTTTGACGCGTAATGCATCCCAGCCTTCATCGAACTGACCCTTATACTTGTTAATATAGCTTGGAGGCGGCTGGTGTGGCGCGTGACAGGCACCAGGCGCATAGTACATATAGAAAGGTTTGTCGGGCGTCATAGAGTGCTGCGACTTCATCCACTCGATCGCCTTATTGGTCATATCCGTTGTGAAGTGGTAGTTTGGATCTTCCACATGAACTTCTGCACGGTTAGTGCCATCCCAAACACCGGGAAAGAACATGTTGGTTTCGCCGCCCATGAATCCATAGAACTTTTCGAAGCCCTGACCAGTTGGCCAGTTTTCAAATGATCCTGAGGGGTGGATCTGCCAAGCTGGTGTTTCGTGATTCTTACCGAACTGGGCCGTATTAAATCCATTCAATTTTAGGATCATGGCTGTTTGGGCGATAGACGCGGGCCTCACACCGGTATTACCAGGAAATGCAGTAGCTACTTCCGTGATACCCGCCATATTATTACTGTGGTGGTTACGTCCGGTCAGCAAGGCTGTGCGGGTTGGCGAGCAAAGAGCCGTTGTATGGAAGCGGTTGAACCTGAGTCCGTTGGCTGCCAATTTTTCGGCAAATGGCATTTTGATAGGCCCGCCAAATGCGCTGCTCATTCCAAAGCCAAAATCATCGACGAGCACCAGGATTACGTTGGGGGCGCCTTTAGGTGCCTTTACTTCCCATGGAGCGGGTGGTGTAGCATCACGGGCATCCTCTTGGGTGTATGCCTCGATGACCGGCGGCGTCATGGGTAGAACGGTTCTGTTGAATCCATCGGCTACCGGTCTAGCCAGTTCTGCCTGGCCTGTGGGACTGGAGACGGTTTCGTTTTTGGAGTTGCAGCTTATTAAGAAAGCCATGCAACTGAAGAATAGGAGAACTTTATTTTTTGCCATACGTTGAAATTTGCTACAATATCAACCCTTGCAAGCGGTTTTCGCAAAACCAACCGCTCTAATTGTGCAAAATTCTGAAAATGGAACAGAAAAGTGGTTTGCTCTGAATGAGGTGATCTGGTAAAAGACGGCTAAATGGTAAAAAATCACGTCTCGAACCGTAAAAGTTTATCTCATTCTCTTCACCACCGGCGGCGCCCAGGTTTTTTCTATTGCCGCTTGCTTGGGCCAGTACATGCGGATGGTCAGGTTAAAAATGCCTTCTTTGGGCGCCGGCAGCCAATTTGATTCTTTGCCTTTTTCCGGAGCAGCCCTTTGCACATAAATATCCAGTGATCCGTCTTTATTATACTTCAATTTGTCCCGGTCGCCAATGGCATATCGGCCGATAGGATTCTCAGCAAGGAAATCAAGGCTGTTGTACATGGTTAATGACCAGAATGCATTCACGGGGGGCATTTGGTCTTTATCGAAATGGACTACGTAGTGATAATCCGAGTGCAGTTGCTGGCCCTCACTATCCTGGGTGGCCATGGGATAAATGGCATCTTCAGGCAGGTTGGCGCCAAGCCCAACGAGGGCCGTCATCGCGCGGATGGCGTAGTTGGTGCCGAAATCCCCGAAAGGCTTTGTATTGTACGCCCAGCCATTTTTATACCTGGAGGGATCTTTCGATTCGGTCATCGCCTTGATTTTGCCTAAAACCCGAGAGGGAACTTTAGCCAACTTTTCTTTCAGTTCGGCGCTCATGCCTTCCATGGTGAATTTCTGGCCAGCCACGATGCCAATCGATGCCATTCGATTAACGATGGCGGAATCAGCTGCAGCAGGAGGATTATCCACCATCAATTCTGACAAATAGTTGAAGAATGATTCGGTTGATCGTGCGGCGGCATCATCTACGGGAACGATCTTGCTGTATTCAGGTACCACCTTCCCTTTGGGGGCCACATAGGCCTTGCCGTAGGAAGATAAAGGCACCAGTTTCATGTCATTTTGGAAGGGTACTACCACTTTTTTGCCATCTTCCCTGCTATTTACCTGGGTTCGTCCAATTAACCAAACGGTATTCGTGGGTGCGGAGATCAGTTCCATCCCTGGGGGAATCTCTTCCGCTTTCCAACCAGGCCCTGCAAGCAGGAATACATGGGCGCCTTTACCAGTGGTTCTGTGACCCGGTGAAGCAAAGACATTCGTATAGGCGTCTAACATGGGGAGGAGGTAGTAGCGATCGGAGGCGGTAACGGTGAGTACCAGGGGCTCGGCTTTCAGATCAAACCAGGCCATAGAATAATACGTGTCATTATTGGGCTTAACAACTGCCGTGAAATTGTGGTCGGGAAAAGTGTTTAGGTGTGCGATCACGTTCACCGGTGCTGCCATGCCATTAAAGGTTTCCACATTGGTCAATACTTTTTTACTTAGATCCATCAGCACTAACGGGTAACCAAAAACATAAGCTTCGGCTGCGATCTTTACTATTTCGGAGTCAGACAAAGACGGTGTAACGGAAGCAAGTTCAGCACCGGCTGCGGCTTTTTCTTGCCCCGGATTGGAGCATGCAGCAATGCCTGCCAGGCTAACGACGAGCATGACCACGTAAAATGACTTCATATAAAACGAGTTTTTGATACTATGGATAAAAAGGAATTGTAAAAATAAATGATGCCAATGCGGAGCGCAAGACGGCTGTGTAGCCTTTCAACAAATTAGGTCAAGCCCGACTGCCCTGCTGCTTTTCTCTTTCCAAAAAATTCTGAAGGGGTTTTGCCGGTTCTCCTTTTCACAGCCGCGATGAAGGCCGTCCGGGATTGAAAACCCACTTGCTGACCAAGGCCTTCGAGGGTAAACTGGAAGAAATCGGGATTCCCTTCGGTGAGTTCAATGACTTCATCCACCCGGGCATCGTTAATGAATTCATTGAAGTTTTTGCTATACTCCTGGTTGATGAATACAGAAAGTTGGTAAATAGGTATATTCAATTCTTCTGAGAGGTTGCGGATGGTATACCCGGGTTTCAGGAAAGGCTTGTTGAGTTCAAAATGGTGCTTGATCATTTTACGGTAACCGTCACCTTGCTCCGCTGTAAGCAGTAGCTTCCTTTTCCCTTTTTCTTTGGATTGAACAGCCAAATCAGGTAATTCTTTAAGATTATCTTCCAGTTGCCACCAACCTCTGAGCCCGTATAAAATATTGGGTTTTACCAGCAGAAAGAAACAGATAAAAACGATCGAACCAGCTACCGTAGCTGACATCACCCTGGTCAATTCGACATACTGCGATAAATGAAAAATCACTTCCAGGACCATCAGCAGATAGCCGGTTGAAAGTATAGCCACCAGGTAGAACAGCCATTGAATGATCTCTTTGTTTTGTTCCACAACAGCGCCATAAGAACGCATTCTCTTCTGCCATTTCAACAACATCCTGAAAGATACCATGAATATTGCAAGGCAATACACGAGCCGGAGAACGATGCCAAGGCCTCCAGGAAGCAGCCCATCCGGTTCGCGGGCAGCTACCTTAGTATCGGAAAATGCCTGTTTTAAAATCTGAATTTTTTCTTCTGCCGACAACAGATACATGGGAATGAATTGCATCGTATACAACAAGGCGGGAATAAAAAGCAGAAAGTCCCACTTTTTAAATCTGAATTGCTGGGCAAGAACAGATCTCACATAGATATATGTGAGGGGTGCGATCGCGATAGAAAGAAACACGGGAGTGCGCCAGAGGTGCGGAAAATTGAGAAATTCCTGAGAGATAAATAGGGCATGTGCAAACAGCACATAAGAAAGTGAAAAAATGATGGCTGCGAGGATCCGGGGCGAAAAAGAACGATTTCGGTTAACAAAATACAGGATAACAGATACCGTGGTACCCAGCAAACTAACGAACATTGCAAAAGCAAAAAACCAATCGGAGCCCATCCTTATTTCATGTTTACTCAGTTACCCGCTCAAATATACAATGCGGTTGTCGGGGCAAAAAAAAGACCGGTACTGTTCGTACCGGTCGGCAAGATATGATACAAATTTCTTATTTACCGCTGGCTTTCTTCAGTTTTGCGGTCACATAGTCCTGAAATTGTTTACGTTTCTCAGGCCCCATAATCGCGTCCAACTGGGCAGTACGCGCCTGAACAGCCGTTTTTGCATATTTTTCTTTCGCTGCCGCATCTTTGCCATAACGATCGATCCTGTCGAGGGTGCCAATGAAACAAAGGTTAACGTTATCTACGTCAGTTACCTGATCTTCAGATAAACCCAACTTAGACTTTAAGTACTTCTGGTTGTCTTCACGAAAACCCTTAGCCTGCATCATTTTTTGCTCATCGGACAGATCGTTCCATTTCTGGGCATTAACTACTGTAGCAGAAGTGATGCACACCAGTAAAACAAGAATAATTTTTTTCATTCAATTTGCTTTTTATTAATGTCAAAGATGAGGGAATGTAGCTAAATGGAGCGATTTGATCGGGTATCACATGTTTCAAATAATAGATTCATTACATGTATACATTTTGTACTCCCTTGCAGGCTCCAGGACGTTCCCCGCTTTCAAACCTCAGCGGATCGCGAGGGGTCAGCATGATAGGAATTACTGGTTAGCGCGTTTAACCTTCTTCATGTTGACGTAGGTAAAATTGAATGCCACCCGAAACATATTAGAGCGTGCGTCATTGGGGCCACCGAACAGGATGGTTCCGTAATCTGCAAATCCGCCCAGGTAGGGAAGAAACTGGTACCCAACGCCAACTCCCCCGCCAAGCATATTCTGGGCATTCTCATTCTCCACGCCATCTGTGGTTGTTTTTCCTCCAACTCTATACAAAAGGTTTGCAGCCACCCAAACTTTAGGATTGAAATTGTGGGTCAGGTGATTTTCGATACTCAACAGGGGGGCCTGTTCGATCTTATCCGCGCGGGTGGCCCTGGTAGGACTGTTGTTATCTCCAAATAGCATGACCGACGGAAAGATCTCCAGCCAGGTTGCTTTGCTCAAATTCTGATTTAGCGGAATGGCCATCGGCAATCCCAGTTGATAGGTAGGGCGATTGGTCCCCAGGTTCAAAGCTTTTGATTCATCGTAGCTGCCTGAATACCAATATCTTACATCGGCAAGCATAGAGAATTGCATGGGACTTTTCATGTAGGTTACTACATCAAGCGCGGGGGCTCCCACCAACCCTAACTTAAAGTCAATAAATCCGTCTGACAATCCATTTGCACTGACGGTGGTTGCCGGCAGAGGGATAACAGGAGGAACATTCTTGGCAGATGCGGAAACGGATCCGGGATTCACCATCAGAGATACCTGGGCAAAACGACCCGCAAGGGAAAAGGTGTGGTACATGGTAATGGGAAATACGTTGACCTTCACTTCTGCTTTCGGGATCAGGATGGTGCCGGTAGCATCAATATTCTGATCCATCCCTATCCATCTTGCGTTTACAGCGAAAATGCCTTTAGGTAATACAAGAAAAGAACGAGGGCCATCTCCTTGTGCGAAAGAGGCAAGGAAGGACAGCATAGATAGGGTCAATAGCATGCCTTGTTTGAGGGAAAACCTGTTCATGAATACGTGTTTAATTATTGTATGTGTTAAGAATATCATTTACGGTTCAGAATCCGAACTGGACAACGTTTTTGGATGATTTCCATGTTCCATTTTTGATGAGTTTTCCGATCAGGGCGTACTCACCGATTGAAAGTTCTGCTTCCTGCCCAACGGCAGGTTTCATGTTGCTAAACAAAGGAACCTCCCGTATGCTTTGCTTAAAATCGGGGGCAGGGAGCATATGCCTGAGAATAAGAACAAGTTTTTCTTTATGAAGCCATGGCATGAAATTCACTCCCAGATCTTTTGCCTTCTCCTTTACTTCTTTAGCATCGTTGCCAACCGCCACATAAATGAAACCATCATCGCTGATATGCAGTTGATCATCGTGCAGGGTAAGGGAGGTTCGGGTGTATTCATCGCCTTCGCTGAGGGAAAAATACCGTACATCTTTTGAACGGTCCCCCAGGGATTCAGCATATTTCGGGGCTTTAAATCTAACCAGGAGAACATCATCCTTCTTTTTCCTGACGACAGGCATCAGGATATAATGGTTATCCTTGTTTGGGTAATTACCGCTTGAATTGAAATTATAGGAACTGATCTTCTGCGGATCTTTAAAATGCCTGAATACAGGTATGGTCATCACCTTACAAACAATGGGTTCTTTATCACCGGAAGTGGAAGCTGGCGATGTTAGTATTTTTCTTTCCTTACCGGTAATGATGGAAGGATTGGACATGATTTGTGTCTTCAGCCTTACCATATCTTCTTGTGTCATCTGCGCGATGGGAATACTGGGCCCCGGAGTTTCCAACTCACCATTTTTCACCTTGTATAATGCTGGCAGTGGGCGATTGGCATAGATATTCCCGTTAGCAAGATAATATCGGAGGAACACCGATGCATTCTTGATTGAATCGGGCAAAATGATGGTGTTTTTTGAATTAGATGCCTGCCCTTCCGGCACAATACGGATGGTATAGCTGGATGGGTCGCCCTCGTCAGGAATGATTTCAAGATCAGAAAGGGCGGTAATGCTGCTTTTGGTAAGGTCGTTATACAAGTTGTAGCTGAAATAGCGGGCATCAGGAATTTTGCCTTTAATCACTAGGCCCTGACCTTTAGCATTTTCCCAGGCGTATCTGAAATAAACCGCATTCTGATCGGGGTAATAAAGAACGGACGGATCATTTCCCTGATACGGTTTTTCCCAAGCCTGTGCTTGTGATATGGCGGAGTTGAAGATGCAACAGGAGGTGATAAGAAAAAGGAAACGCCATTGAAAAAAGCTCCTAAACGAAGTATGGTCCATGATCAATAGATGAGATAAATATGACGAAAACAGTGACTTTGGGACGAAGGCGTTTCTTCAATGATGCGATGACTCAGTAAATAGGGCCGGTGCACCTCCATTTGGATACATGTAAAATTGGGGAAAAAATCGAATATACCCTGAGATCAGTCGGCCATATGTGTTGCGAGATGTTGAAAAACGACAAACTAGGCGTCCCGGTAAAACGTATTTCGGCACAAAGACTTTTGAATAATCTTCAAGGTACAGCGTCCTTATGTATAGGTTGAATTATTCACTTTTTTTGATATCACTTCACCATCTTATAATTCTTATACTCTCCGATCCGGAGATGGATACGGTCCTCGATCATGTAAGCCAGACGGTCTTTTAACGATAGATTTTTGTGGATTTTGTTAGGATCAAACACCCAGTCAACCTGATCAATCACAGGTTGCATAACGGCGGGGTGTGATCCCTCGAAAGCCTTAACGCGTTCGATATGATAATAGTTGTACTCTGCTTCCGACTGAAAATTCTCTTTAAAATAAGAGTCATCATGATAAAAGAACTTCATTCTTCTCATCTTCTCGCTCATGTCTTTCGGGCTGCGTACCTTGTTATAATGGTATACCGGTATCCGGAGGTATTTCACCCTTAGCTTCGCTCCCTTTTCGCCGTGAATATAGCTGTCCCATGACCTGAATCTGCGCATACCCTGTGAGTCGCGGTATGCATATATATTTTTATGATTGCGGAAAATGCGGATCTCCTTTCTATGCTGATATCGTGTGTCGCTCAGAAATTTATACGATCCGTAGAAATTGAGAAAATCGAAAAGAAAGCCTTCGATTTCGTGATTGGCGTCTGCATCCCGAACTGCCTGAATGATAGCAGCATTATCCCGTTCGTGTATGACTTCATCAGCTTGTATATGAAATGCCCAGTCGCCGGTCGTTTCGAGAGCGGCAATATTGGCCTGTTGCGCAAATATTCTTCCACTGTTGCGCAAGTTTTCATCCCACACGGTATCGATAATCTTGATTTTCGGGCTGCCCAACGCTTCTATCGCCTCGCGGGTGCCATCAGTAGAGTCACCCACAGCAATTACAAATTCATCGCACATCGGAAGCAAAGATTGTATCGACTGCAAAAAAGGGCATGCGTACTGAAATCCGTTTCTGACAAATGAATAACCACTTATTGTCATAGCTTGCTCGATTGAAAAAACGGTGTTGCAAATATCCTGCCATAAGGGCCTGTAAAGAACAAGTTTTTTTATTTTACCCCTGCATTTTTGTGACCTGTGTTGGTAATTACAACTTTTACTTTTTGTGAAGGTGCATCCAGCGTTGTTTCGCCAGGAAAGGAAGTCATATCGGGGAGTGAATTGTACTTAATTAGAACACCAACTTTGTCATTCTTGTCTTTAATAAAAGTAGATACACCCATTTCCTTTAATAGACCCTGACTATTATCCATTGTCATGGAAACCTTATCTCCTGCTTGCAAATAATCAGGTAAGTCGACTTTGAATACTT
Source organism: Chitinophagaceae bacterium (assembly GCA_040404005.1). Taxonomy (GTDB): domain Bacteria; phylum Bacteroidota; class Bacteroidia; order Chitinophagales; family Chitinophagaceae; genus Pollutibacter. Next base: position 4,201 of record JBBAJO010000014.1, on the reverse strand, counting down.
TACCTGGTACCAATGGACTAATGACCGCTTTCCCGGAAGCAACAATGGCCTGAATTTTCTCAGCATTAGGGGGTAAATAAGCATGAATCTTTTCAACACATTTTTTCATGTACTCATCGATATCCTGTTTTTTATTTGCAGCGGCTTTACCTCTTATTCCTCCGGGGGATTTCGCTGCCTTTGCGGGTTCACTTACAGCAACTTTATTCAATTTGCCATCAACCCCATAGTAACATTGTTTGGTTGTTTTAGATTTTACTTCACCATCATAATACACTGTGGTGGTTTCGATCCATTCGTAGTTTCTTAATTTGGCGGCGCTTTCAGCAAGATTCTTTTTAATAGCCCCAATGGATTTCTGCATGTCGGACGATTGGGCAAGCCCTGAGTACGAAAGGGCTGTTAATAAAACAACTGAAAGAATTTTTTTCATGATTTTTAATTTGTAGGTTCTTTAGCAACGTGGCTTATTTTTTTCTGAACGTCTCAATGGTAACTTTAGCAATACTGCCATTGAACTTATCTTTTCCTTTATACCCGCGGAATACGGGAGTATTCTGGTCTTCGCCCACATCTGCCGTTTCATCGATACCGAACGTACTGGCATTGGTCCTTTCTATCCGCCCCTCTCCGATCTTCTTGCCGTCAAGGAGAATCGTGCCTTGGCCTCCGGCGCCTCTTCCCCCATCATAAGCCAGGTCAAAGCTAAGCTTGTGTTTCCCGGCAGGGATTTTCTCTGTAGCGGCGATGGTAAATAATTGAAGGCCGACAAAATTATACGTAAACACAGGCTTGCCCCCCACTGTATAAAAGCTCCAGCCGCCAAAATCGCCCCCCTGGCAAATAATCACGCCATTAGCGTTTGCTCCAACCTCTACATCTGCGTTGATGGAGAATGAGGCATTCTTCATGTTGATAAAGGCGACTTCAGGTATGCCACTCGTACCCGCGAACAACTCTATTTTCGTCCTGCCATTCATGAGGTCAGGTCTCCCGGCGACACGTGCATCAAAACGTTCAATGGTCCTGTCGTCGATCGGCAAAACCTGATACTTCAAGGCTTCCTCCATGAACAGTTTCTTGAGTTCCTCTAATCTGGCAGGTTGCTTGGCAGCTAAGTTATTAGCCTGACTGAAATCTTCATTTACATTATACAGTTCCCAATCGTCTTCCGCAAGTGGACGCCTTGGCTGCATTTCCCATGGTGCTTTATGCACGGTGCCGGCGAACCAGCCATCGTGGTAGATGCCTCTATTGCCGGTGATTTCGAAATACTGGGTTTTGTGTGTCTCAGGCGCTTTCGCATCATTGAAGGTTTTCTTCATACTCACACCTTCCAATGGCTTCTGGTCAATTCCATTTACGGATTTTGGAGCGGGCACTCCTGCACATTCATAAATGGTAGGCGCAATATCGATCACATGGTGGAACTGGGAGCGAACTTCATTTTTCGCCTTTATCCCTGCGGGCCAGGATACCACCATACCATTCCGGGTACCCCCAAAATTGGAGGCTACCTGTTTTGTCCAGGTAAAGGGCGTATTGCCGGCAACGGCCCAACCGGCCGCAAAATGATTGTATGTTTCCTCACTACCGAGTTTGTCGATCATCTTCATCTGAACATCCATGGGTTCCGCAACGCCATTATAGTAAGTACCTCCATTGAATGTTCCGATCATGCCACCTTCGGCACTGGCGCCATTGTCGCCAACGATATAAAAGAACAGCGTATTCTCCAGTTCGCCCCTGGCTTCAAGCGCAGCCATGAGCCTGCCTACTTCAGCATCCGTATGCTCTGCAAATCCCGCAAAAACCTCCATTTGTTTTTCAAACAGACGCTTTTCATCTGCGCTCAGCATATTCCAGTCCTTGATGACTTTAGGCTTGGCTGCGAGAACGGTATTCTGCGGCACGATGCCTAATTTCTTCTGGCGAACCAGCGTCTCCTCCCTGAGTTTGTCCCACCCCTGGGAGAACTTTCCCTTGTACTTCGCTATATAGTTTTTGGGCGCATGATGAGGTGCATGGGTCGCACCTGTAGCAAAGTACATGTAGAAAGGCTTCTCGGGAGTGAGGGATTGTTGCATATTCATCCAGGATATCGCCTGGTTGGTCATATCCGCAGTGAAATGGTAATTTGGATCATCCACTTTTGGATACACCCTGGATACACCATCGTAGACCATGGGGTGCCACTGGTTGGTTTCGCCGCCAATAAAGCCATAGAATTTGTCAAATCCGGATCCTGTTGGCCAGCGGTCGTAGGGCCCAGAGACGGAACCTTCCCATGGAGGTGTTTCATGGTATTTACCGAAAGCGGCGGTGCTATATCCATTCATTCTGAGAACCTGAGCAACCGGGGTGATGCTTTGGGGTCTGATGCCTGTGTTACCGGGGAATGCCGTTGAGACCTCCATAATGGTTCCGGCGTTATTGGAGTGGTGGTTATAGCCCGTAAGTAAAGCAGTTCTGGTGGGAGAACAAAGCGCCGTGGTATGGAAACGGTTATACTTAAGACCATTTGAAGCCAGCTTTTCCAGGTTGGGCATATGGATAGGACCGCCAAACGCGCTGGAGTGTCCAAACCCGATATCGTCGAGCAGTACAACAACCACATTGGGTGCCTTTTCAGGAGCAGAAACCTGGAATCGGGCTGGTGCTTTAGCGTTCCGAGCATCCAATTCATTTATGGGGGTGACTTGTGTTTCCCGGATGGGAAGGATGGTACGGTCCAGGCCGGAAGTATCAGCCAGACCGGAATACGACGTAATTGTGGCGGCAGGCTTTTGATTTGGCTGCTGCCAGCCTGTTAGAATAGCCAGAGGCAAAAACACCGCCCATAGTAACTTGATCATAAGTTTGACTTTGATAACGAGTGATTGGGGAATAGGGTAAATTCCTGATTCTGAAATGAAATTACACTGATCAGCAGCAAAAAATGAGGGAAATGCGGTGGGGTCTGTCCTGTTACATTAAATCAAAGCAAGTATCTCATTGCGTTTTGGCTCTATCGTTAATGGATACAGGTTTAGGTTAGTCGGGATATGCTTCTTTTTTAGCGTATTACTACTATTCTGTTATGCAGATGCACATACATGGCAAAAAAAAAGCCCCAACGTATAAACGTTGAGGCTTAATAAATATGGCACCTACCTACTCTCCCAGGCACAAGGCCCAGTACCATTGGCCATGAGGGGCTTAACTTCTCTGTTCGGAATGGGAAGAGGTGAACACCCTCGGCAAAAGCACCATAAGAACTTTAGTCGAGATACGACCATGAATAAATTAACATATTGGAAGTTGTAAAACGGAATAAAAAAAATTAAAGCATACGGGCAATTAGTACTACTCGACTTTAGTGTTGCCACTTTTACATCTGTAGCCTATCAACGTAGTAGTCTACTACGACCCTTAAAAGGAAACTCATCTTGAGGAAGGTTTCACGCTTAGATGCTTTCAGCGTTTATCCTGTCCGTACATAGCTACTCTGCAATGCGCCTGGCGGCACAACAGATACACCAGCGGTACGTACGCTCCGGTCCTCTCGTACTAAGAGCATGTCCTCGCAATTTCCTTACGCCCACCACAGATAGGGACCGAACTGTCTTGCGACGTTCTGAACCCAGTTCACGTGCCACTTTAATCGGCGAACAGCCGAACCCTTGGGACCTTCTCCAGCCCCAGGATGTGACGAGCCGACATCGAGGTGCCAAACCTCCCCGTCGATGTGAGCTCTTGGGGGAGATCAGCCTGTTATCCCCGGAGTACCTTTTATCCTTTGAGCGATGGCCCTTCCATGCGGAACCACCGGATCACTTTAGCCAGCTTTCGCTCCTGCTCGACTTGTTTGCCTCACAGTCAAGCACCCTTATACTAATGCGCTCTACGTACGATTACCAACCGTACTGAGGGTACCTTTGCGAGCCTCCGTTACTCTTTAGGAGGCGACCACCCCAGTCAAACTACCCACCATGCACTGTTTCCCGTCAGGGATTAGACTCTAAGTATCAGAAGGTTGGTATTTCAACGTTGTCTCCACGGCACCTGGCGGCACCGCTTCGCAGACTCCCAACTATGCTACACATCTGAGACTCAAAATCAATGCAAAGTTGTAGTGAAGGTTCACGGGGTCTTTCCGTCCCGTGGCGGGTAACCGGCATCTTCACCGATACTACAATTTCACCGGGCTCGTGGAGGAGAC
>JBBAJO010000013.1:29699-88520 GCA_040404005.1 Chitinophagaceae bacterium | reverse complement strand
GCAAAACTCAAACCTTTTCACTCACAAACCTTGACGGTACTCGTGGGGTGCTTACTTCGCAACAGCCTTAGGATCGCCCAGGAGAGGCTCAGAATAGAAGAAGAGCAGGCCCTGAATCGTGCCCAGTCCCAACAGGAACAGGAATCACTCCGCCGGCAGTTTGATGAAAAGAAGAGGGCCGAGGAGAAGAAAGCCGGCGAGGAGTTGAAGAAAGTAAAGATTGCTGAAGCACGGATCGCACTAGCTACCGAATTGGCAAATATCGCTGCATCCGCTACAGGTAACCCTTTAAACCCGGTTACATTCGGTGCAGCTGGTATTGCGATGTATAGTGTTCTTTCCGGACTGGCTCTTGCCCGGTATGCGCTTAATGTTGGCCAAATTAACCGAACTCAGTTTTTCGAAGAAGGTGGACAAGTCCCTAGTAAAGGAGGAAAGTTCGGAGGAAAGCCTCATAGCGAGGGAGGCACCCCATTCCAGTTTAAGGGCCAATCCTTTGAGGCAGAAGTAGACGAGCTGGCCGTGATCAGGACCAAGGATGCACCCAAGAACAGAATCTACAACATAACTGGCAACCAGGCGCAAATAGCTTCCATCTTAAACCAGATCGGTGGGGGAGTGGAATTTGCCCGCGGTGCAACCCTGAGGAAGTTTGAGGTAGGTGGCGCCCTTGGGGAATCCCTGCAGCCGCCCGTATTCTCGCCGGTAAGTCTGTTCAATTCTTCCAGCAATCCCTTTGCACAGGATCAATTGGAAGCTACCAAGCAATTGTTGCAAAAGTTTGATAAGGTGGCCACTGAGCAATCCAGGCGAATTGATCGCCTTGAGGTTGTTCAGGTGACGGGAACGGTGACCGAAGCCCAAAAGAAAGCAGTGAATCAAACCAATATTGGAACACTATGAGTAAGCTAAAAAGCAGGGTTCAAGTTGCATCTCCTCTGAAGCTCAGATGCTCAAATACAGTCAGAACGGGCAATGAAATGATGCACGGCAAGTTTTGTAGTGATCATGTAGCAAATCCCTGTAAAAAACAGTGAAAAAACAGAGAGTACAAATGGTTAAAGAGTCGAGTAAGTTTTCTAAAGGTTAATCTGGTAATCCCAGTGGGCGGCCACCAGGATCGAGAAACAAGATCAATAAAATGATTCGGGAGCGGATCCAGGAATTTATGGAGGAAAACCTAGATGATCTGCAGGCTGATATCATCAAGCTATCAAGTAAAGAGCGAATCAAAGTGTTCATGGAACTGTTGCCTTATGTAGCACCGAAGATGAGCCCTTCTCCGGATTTTGATCTTTCTAAGTTGACTGATGAACAGCTAGACAGGCTGGCCGAGCATTTAATCAACCGTTCAAACCAATGATTATGGATACTATGCTTAAAAGACACTTTTTGAAATTGAATCGGCGGGAGAAGGTGGAAGCCCTTAAAAGGGTAGCCGCTGGATCACTTGCATTGATACGTGAGTACCGGACCGAAGTTGAATTTTTTACAAAAGTCCCTAGTGGTTGGAGGTCTGAAACCACTGGTAAGCTTTTCCGGACTCAAGAAGAGGTACTATGTCGTCCGGTGACGCCAGGTACCCAAATGAGGACCGTCTTTTTTGAAGACTTTTCACAGACACAATCGAATTAATAAACAATAAAAACACAGTAAAATGACAGCAATTTTAATGAGCCCTGAGGAGTATAGTCGCCACATGGAAATTTTGAAAAAAGCAGAGGAAGCAACTGAAACAGTAGAGGTTCGTCAATGGGTTGACCGAATCCTTTTTGCCATGGTTAAGCTCAAAATGCAAAAGAGGGTTAGCCAAGGACGACTCAATCCTGATTTTGTAAATAAATTGAGCAACCACGTTGTTGGTGAAATTAGAACGCATTATCGAGCGTCAGGTGGTATGATCGGGCAGGGTGTCCATAATGGTATTACAACAGGAGATATTCGACGATATCAACTAGAATACCCGTTTGAATGGGAGATTGTAAATATCGAGTTTCGAGCTTGGAACGAGTATCCGCATGGAGCCTCGGACGCCAAACGGGGCCTTGCAATTCAGAGTAATGTCAAAGAGTATCTGGCTAAGGTTGGAGATTCCAGCGTATCACTCGATTGTTAGATTTTGATTTGGATTTGAAACGTAATCCGGCCATTTCTATGGCTGGGTTTTTTCAATTAACTAAAATGTTTTTTATGAGAGGAGGAAGAAGAAGTACTACCTGGACAAAAGGCACTGCACCCAAGAAGAAGCAGGGAGCTAAAGCCTTCAAAACCTTGCTAAAGGAGAGCCTTGGGTTGAATGGTTGGGAAAAGCTAAGGGCATTCATTGCCAATGAAGGATCTGAAAAGATGGTTGAATCATTATTGGAAATGTCTGACAAAGACTTTGTCCAGGCTTATACTCATTTGCTGGAGTTTGTCCGGCCAAAACTATCCCGTACCACACATGCAGGGGATCCTAATAGTCCTTTGGAGCTAAGAACTGGCATTGACCTGGATAAACTGACACCTGAGGAGCAGCTGGCTCTTTATAAGTATGCATCTTTAGCTTCCCCACCAAGAATCCAAACTGTTGGATAGGCGCCGTAATGGGCGATAAGATTGCGCCAATGCCTCTTGTACCCATCAAGACCCACTTGCATCAACGTACTCTTCCCGCCTCCCTGAGGACGGCCCCAACCGCCTACAATAACCGGCACAATCCCTGTATCAACAAGGTGTTTGATGCGTCGGTCGGCATACATAAAATAATCAGGATTGACGTTACTGAAATCTATATTTTCATAGGGTTTCCCACCTTCATTCCCCCAACGTTCTTCCATCATGATTTCATCTGGGTAGGGGCCGCATACAATTTGAACCGCATTGAATCCTTTTTCTTTGCGGTCTGCTGTCAGTTGCTTATATCCCTCCCAGTTTATCCGTTTACTCAGGCATTTCCACCAGGTATCCCCCAACCAGAGAAACGATGTACCATCTGAATGTTCGAAGTGTTTTTTGTCATTGGCAATCCGAACGTGACCGTGTTTGTAGAGTGGATTATTCCCTTTGTAGGAAGTGACGTGTAAGGTTTGTTCTTTCCCGTTAAGGCCGCTATTTGATCTGTCAGAACATTCAATCCTAAAGGAGTATTTTCCCTGCGTTGGAGGCGCAAATCTCACCGTCCATGTCATCGCTCCAACCCAAAATGCCGGGACCTTCCAGTTTTTGTCACCTTGGCTGAAAATCACATCAGCTTCCACATCGGTAAATGCGTTAACGTATTTAATACTGGAAGTGAAAGATGTTTCAAAAACGTTCCATTGCTCAATTTTGAATAAGCCTGATTGTCCATTCCCTTTCATAACACCGAACAGAAAGAAGAACAGAAAACCAATAATTCGGGTGATAATAAGATGTCTCATCGCATATTCTTACTGCGTGTTATTATTTCACTCTACCACCCCAGCCGAACCAGTCGTTCCCATTGGCGTAGAGGATCAGTCCCAACAACAGCACCATTCCTACGATCTGGGCATACTCCAGGAATTTTTCACTCGGTTTTCTTTTAGTGATCATTTCATAAAGTGTGAACACTACATGCCCGCCATCGAGGGCAGGAATGGGCAACAGGTTCATGAAGGCAAGCACGATGGAGAAGAATGCTGTGATATTCCAGAATGCCTCCCAGTTCCATTCATATTTCGGGAAGATGGATCCCATCGATTTAAATCCGCCAATGCCCTTATAGGCGCCAGTGGCAGGATTAAGGATTTTCTTGAACTGCTGCACATAGAAACCGAGCTTCTCTATTGCTTTCGACACCCCTGCGGGGAACGATTCAAAAAAGCCATATTCCCTTGTTTCAAACTGGTAGGTATTCATTTTCCGCAAATCGTCCATGCCCGGCATGATGGGGAAAAATCCAATGGACGCATCCTTGCTCAAAACGGTTTGTAGCATTACTTCCTTACCATCCCTTTCAACAGCCAGTGCAATGGTATCGCCATTTTTCCCAGCGAGCATCGGTTTGATTTCATCAAAATACTGCACCGGCTTACCATCTATACCCTTGATCACATCATTGACTTTAAGACCTGCTTTCTTTGCATACAGGGAATCTGACACTTCACCCACGATCACAGGAATGCGCGGGAGCACGAGCGCTGAACGCCTGCCTTTCTCTACGATCTGTTCAATAAAATTGACCGGGATCGAAATGTCTTTTTGACCACCATTCCTGTCTATTGTAATGTTTTCCCCGAGGAGGAGTTGAGCATTCAGGTCCTCAAAATACTGGACAGGCTTACCATTTACGGCAACGATCTTATCCCCTGTCTGCAGGCCGATCTGCATGGACAAACTGTCAACTGCCCAGATACCGTTCGTGAGGTTTTTGGTGGGAAGTTTTGTTTCTCCCCAAGTGAACAGGATCATGGCGTAGATAACAAAAGCCAGGAGCACATTGACGGTAACACCTCCGATCATGATGATCAGGCGCTGCCATGCCGGTTTGCTTCTGAATTCCCATTCCTGCGGGGGTAATTTCATCTGCTCTTTGTCCATGCTCTCATCGACCATACCTGCGATCTTCACGTATCCGCCGAGCGGCAGCCATCCGATCCCGTATTCGGTCTCTCCTACCTTCTTCTTGAAAATGGAGAACCAGGGATCAAAAAAGAGGTAGAATTTCTCCACCCTGCATTTAAAGATCTTGGCAGGAATGAAATGCCCCAGTTCATGCATCACCACGAGGATCGACAGGGACAGGATCAGTTGACCTGCCTGCAGCCCAACGGCAGACCAGTTTATCGCTAATAGTGTTGTGATCATATGATGTGTTGCGTTAAAAGTCGAACTTCCCGAGGCCCGTTTCTGAATGGCCGGTTATGGCGACTTCTTGCGAGTTTTATAAGTTTATTAAAGAAGCGGCAAAATTACGCGCCTCTGCATCGCTATCAAAATATTCCTGCAGTGTGGGGGTTTCGATGTAGGTCATTTTCTCCATGGTCCTTTCGATCACTTCCGTCATGTCGAGGAAACCGATCCGGTTTTTGAGAAACCCATAAACAGCCAGTTCGTTGGCCGCATTCATTATGCAGGGCAGGTTTCCACCTTTGTTTAATGCATCGACAGCAAGGGCAAGGTTCCGGAATGTTCGCATATCAGGTGGTTCGAAAGTCAGTTGAGAAGACTTGGTAAAGTCAAAACGAGGAAAATCGTTGGGTATCCTGACTGGAAATGCGAGCGCATATTGAATGGGAAGCTTCATGTCTGGCAATCCCATCTGGCTTTTTATACTACCATCCTCAAACTGAACCATGCTGTGTATGATACTTTGGGGATGAACAACCACCTGGATCTGCTCCGGCTTCAGGTTAAAGAGCCACTTGGCCTCTATCATTTCAAGCCCTTTGTTCATGAGCGTGGCGGAGTCGATCGTGATCTTCGCGCCCATGCTCCAGTTAGGATGTTGAAGTGCGTGTTCCCTTTTCACATTCACCAGATAATTCGGTTTCTTTCCGAGAAAGGGACCACCGGAAGCGGTTAGAACGATCTTTTCAATGCGATTCCTTGTTTCTCCCACCAGGCATTGGAAGATGGCTGAATGTTCAGAATCAACAGGAATGATGGGAATGCGTTTCTCAACTGCCCTTTGCATTACGATATCACCTGCTACCACCAGTGTTTCTTTATTGGCCAGGGCGATGGACTTACCGGTATCAATTGCTTTTAAGGTGGGCTTCAGTCCTGCGAAACCAACGATGGCGGCCAGCATCATATCATACACATTCATTTCGGCTGCTTCTTCAAGCGCCGCTTCTCCAGCCAGCACCTTGATGCCTAATGGAACAAGTGTTCTTTTTACTTCCTGAAATTTGCCCTCGTCAACGATCACTACACAGTCTGGCTTATGCCGGGTAGCCTGCTCTATGAGCAACTCGTAATTCGAATGTGCAGTAAGGATGGCAACAGAGAACTTGTCGGGATTTGCTTCTATGACATCCAGCGTTTGTTTTCCTATCGATCCGGTAGAACCGAAAATGCCTATTCGTTTCCTCATTCCTTGTGTTGATATATTAAAGGAGTTGGCCTAAAGACCTCCCGAAGGGTTCATGAATTAAAAATACGGGTTTCAGACGTAACCGTATAAGGCTCCAATCCCCGGGCAATGGTGCGGTCGTTGCTCAACCGGGGAACTTTGTTCTGTCCACCCAGTTTTCCAATGGATTTCATATAATCGATGAACGCGTTCTTTCTAAGCTTACGGATCACCAGTGGCCGGAGGATCTGGCCACGCATCAGGTCATCGTAATAAATGTTCTTTTCACGCAAGTTATCATTGACCATCAGGGAGAAAGCCCCCAAATCTCCCGGTTCCTGCTCAAACTCGACAAACCATTCGTGGTACGATTTGCCTTCGCCCTGTTCGATCATGGGTGCAACCGTGAATTCTGTTATATAAAACCCCGATTCCGCTGCAGCCTTCATCAGGCTGTGCTCCACCTCTTCGCCAATGACGTGCTCTCCAAATGCTGAAATAAAATGTTTAACCCTACCAGTAACCATGATACGATAGGGCGATGTGGACAAAAATTTGACCGTATCGCCCACATTGTAGGCCCATAAGCCGGCATTGCTGCTCACGATAAGTACATAATTCTCGCCCACTTTAACTTCTTGCAGCGAAAACCGGGTAGGGAACTCGTTAAAGATCTCATTGGCCGGCACAAACTCAAAAAAGATACCTGACTCGGTATTCAGCAGCAACCCTTCTTCCTTTTGGGAATCCTGGAACGCAAAAAAGCCTTCGGATGCAGGATAGGTTTCAATGTGATCTATATCCCGGCCGATGGTACTGAATAGTTTCGACCTATAAGGATCAAAATTGACGCCCCCATGCACCAGTACGGTCAGATTGGGGAACAGGGAAGAAGCCCTTTTACCTGTTACCTCATGGAGCCTGTCGAAATACATCTGCATCCAGGGCGGGATCCCGCTGATGAGGGTCATGTCCACGGAAAGGGTCTCTTCCACGATCCGGTCCAGCTTGGTTTCCCAATCGTCAATACAATTGGTCTCGTAACTGGGGAGCTGATTTTTACGTAAATAGCTGGGAACGTGATGGTTGACGATCCCGCTCAGCCTGCCAGTGGGAATGCCGGCTACCCTTTCCAATTCCGGGGAGCCTGATAAAAAAATCATTTTCCCGTTGGTGAACAGGTGGTTGCCGGTTTCTGCTATATAACAAAGAAGGGCGTTCCTGGCCGAGTTTATATGGTTAGAAATAGAGTCCTTGGTAATCGGGATGTATTTAATCCCCGAGGTGGTGCCTGAGGTTTTTGCAAAATAGATGGGTTGCCCTTTCCAAAGCACGTTGTGCCTGCCTTCCTTGATCTGCTCTATATATGGCCTGAAAAGCTCATAATCCCTGATCGGGACAGCTTTACGGAAGTCTTCGTAGCTGGTAATATCCTGGAAACCATGGGCTTTCCCAAATTCCGTGTTCCGGCCTGCCTTCAGAAGGTCCCTGAGGATCTTCTTCTGATCCTCCACTGCAGTCGTCATGCCTTTTCGCACCTGCTTATATACATAATTTGCAAAGGGCCGGGCAAGGAATGATTTGATCTTCATCGGAATATGGTAACAATCAGAAACAAAGATAATTTACATTTCATTGTTAAGGCTGCAGCTGATAACTTTTTTTGCCCCCATTCTTTGTGAGTAAGGAATTTAACCCTACCTTCGCACTCCTAAATTTTGGCATATCATGTTTGCAGTTGTAAAGATCGCCGGTCAGCAGTTCAGGGTCCAGGAAGGCCAGAATCTGTATGTACCTCATCTTACCGGTAACGCCGGGGACAAGGTGGAATTCGCAGAGGTTTTATTGACTGACAATGAAGGCAAGATCGCCTTGGGTCAGGATATAAAGGTGAAAGTAAACGCAGAGATCCTTGGTGAGAAACAAGGTGATAAAGTTATTGCTTTCAAGATGAAGAGAAGGAAAGGATTCAGGAAGAAGAAAGGACATCGTACTTTATTCACTCAAATAAAGATCAACAGTATCGCGTAAGCGAAAACCATTAAACTCGTTTTACCATGGCACATAAAAAAGGTGAAGGTAGTGTTAAGAACGGTCGTGATTCACAAAGCAAACGTCTCGGTGTCAAAATATTTGGAGGCCAGCCGGCTGCTGCAGGCAACATTATTGTTCGCCAGCGTGGAACAGAATATCATCCTGGCAAAAATGTTGGAGTTGGAAAAGACTTCACCATCTTCGCTCTCTCCGACGGTGTTGTAGAGTTCAAGAGAGGAAAGAATGACAAGACGTTCATCTCTGTTGCGCCTGTGCAGATCGCTGGATTATAGCTGACATTTTTAAAAACTGGTCTACTGATTTTTTCCGCATAAAAAATTTTTTTTGTGGAAAAGATTTTTTTTTTACTTTTATGGTAGGTAACCCATTTACTTAAACCATTAAATTCAAAAAAACATGGCCACTGCAAAGAAAGCTGTAGCGAAAGCTGTAGCAAAGAAAGCTGTTAAGAAAGCAATTGTTAAGAAGGCAGCTAAGAAGGCTGTTAAGAAAGCCGTTGCTAAGAAAGTAGCAAAAAAAGCCGTTAAGAAAGCTGTTGCTAAAAAAGTAGCAAAAAAGGCTGTTAAGAAAGCTGTTGCTAAAAAAGTAGCAAAAAAAGTAGTAGCTAAGAAAGTAGTAGCAAAGAAAGTAGTAGCAAAGAAAAAGTAAATTCTAAAGCTCCAGGAAAATTCTCCTGGAGCTTTTTTTTGTTTCTACCCATTACATGCTAAACAACATGGCCACTGCAAAGAAAGCTGCACCAAAGATAGCCGCTTCCAAGAAAGCTGCTCCTGCGAAAGCCGCTCCTAAGAAGAAGTAACTCTTCCCTGAGCCTATCATATAGAGTCCTGTTTCAAACGGGACTTTTTTTATTGTTGCCACTCCGTTAATTTGCCGCAACATATTAATCTCCATGCTGGACAACTACTATATCGCAGATCAGTTCTCGTTGCTCTCAAAACTGATGGACATCCATGGTGAAAACTCATTTAAATCGAAAACCTACTCCATTGCTGCATTCAATATTGAAAAACTTCCTGTTCAGCTGAACACACTGCCGCCTGATCAGATCTTTGCTCTTAAAGGCATGGGCGAGTCCACAGGTAGAAAAGTGCTGGAGATCCTCCAACAGGGAAGGCTTTCGATCCTTGATAAATTGATCGCCGATACTCCCCCTGGAATTATCGAGATCATGAACATCAAGGGTCTGGGACCCAAAAAAATCAACACGATATGGAAAGAAATGCAGCTTGAAAGCCTGGGCGAATTGCTGTATGCCTGCGACGAAAACCGGCTGCTGCTCTTCAAAGGTTTTGGCGCCAAAACACAACAGAATGTGAAGGACGCGATCAACTTCTATTTCTCGAACCGAGATAGTTTCCTATATGCTGAAGTGGCATCTTATGCTGACAAGATCGATCAACTCATCAGAAAAAAATTTCCCACAGAGGCTATCTCATTTAGTGGTGAATTCAGGAGACAATTTGAGATCATCCGACAAATCGACTGGGTAACTACGATCCCGGAAGATAAGCTCACGCCATTTCTTGCCGGTCACCAGTTTGAAAAAACGGACTCCGCTCCCCCCTTTCACCATTACAAAGGTGAACATCAAGCAGCCCTTCGATTCATGACCACAGAAGCTGATGATTTCCCGCGCCATCTTTTTGAAACGAGCTGCAGCGAGGAATTCCTGCTGGCTTGGAAAAACAAATTTTCCATTACCGCCGAACAAACGGAGGAAGACTATTTCTCAAAACAGCACGTCAGCTTCATCCCTGCCTGCTTACGTGAGGATCCTCAGTGGATCAACATAGCATCTGATACAGCGATACCGCCGCTCATCACCTATGAAGATATCCGGGGTATCATCCATTCACACAGCAACTGGAGCGATGGCAGCAACACGCTTGAGGAGATGGCTGTTGAATGCAAACGAAGAGGACTTGAATACCTCGTGATCAGTGATCACAGTAAGTCCGCCTTCTACGCGAATGGTTTGCAGGAAGAAAGAATTGCTGCCCAACACCAGCAGATAGACGAACTCAACAAAAAACTGGCGCCGTTCCGCATCTTCAAAAGTATTGAGAGCGATATCCTGAATGATGGCAGCCTTGATTATCCCGAAAATGTGCTCGCATGCTTCGACCTTGTTATCACCTCGATCCATTCAAACCTGAAGATGACCGAAGAGAAAGCCATGAGCAGGCTTTTACGGGCCATAGAGAACCCTTACACTACAATCCTTGGCCATATGACAGGAAGGCTCCTGCTATCCCGCCCCGGGTATCCGGTGGACCACGATAAGATCATTGATGCATGCAAAGCCAACAGGGTAGTCATAGAATTAAATGCGCATCCGAGGCGGCTCGACATGGACTGGCGTTTTATCAGGAAGGCCATCTCAAAAGGCGTGCTTATCTCCATCGATCCTGATGCCCACGCACTCGACGGTTTTGATGATAACTACTATGGTGTTCTTGCAGCACAGAAAGGCGGCTTAACCAAAGAGCAGAACCTGAGCAGTTTCAGCCTGCCTGATTTTGAGAAATTCCTCCGATCGTATAAACATTAATTTGCTAATGGCAGCGCTATATAAAATATTGACCCTTCTCCCAACCGGGTATCAAACCATATCCGGCCTTTAGCCTGTTCAACAATTCCCTTGCACATCGCCAGTCCGAGCCCGGTACCAGAAGTCTTAGTAGTAAAATTGGGTGAAAAAATCTTAGACACCATGTCTTCGGGTATCCCGCTACCGTTATCCTGTACGCTGATGATCACCTCGCCATCCTTCAATTCCTCTTGCAGGATAACCTCCCCTTGCCTGTCTTCAGGGATCGCTTCAATGGCATTTTGAAGCAGATTTGTAAACAGCCTGTTGATCTGCGTCCTGTCGGCACTGACCATGACTTTAACCGGAAGCGGTTGCCAGGTGACCATCGCATGGTCCTGCAAACTATGCAATAACACCAAGGAATGCAGGGTTTCATGAACATCAAAATATTCATTTCGGATGTTCCCGATGTTTGCAAATTGCGAGAACTCAGAGGCGATCTTCGAAAGGTGCTCGATCTGCTCAATCAGCGTGCCGGCCACGCTGGAAGAAAGTTGTTTTACGTTAGGCGCATTATTGTCTATGGCTTTTTGCAAATACTGGATGCTGAGTTTCATCGGGGTAAGCGGATTCTTGATCTCATGCGCCACCTGCCTGGCCATCTCACGCCATGCCCCTTCCCTTTCAGATTTAGCCATATCCACCGCGCTTTGCTCCAACTTTTTAACCATCTTGTTATACTCACTCACGAGCCCCCCGATCTCGTCTTTACGCGTCCAGCTGATCTCTTCATTATGCTTACCGAGGTTGATCTCTCGCATTCTTTCTCCAATCCATGAAAAAGACCTTGTGATACGATTGGTCAGAAACACAGCGATCACACCCGCGATCAGAAAAATGAATGCGTTGAGGTTGATCAGGGTCACCAGGAAATTAGATATCTCCTGGTTTAAGTCGCGGCTCGACGTAAAATACGGGATGTTGATATAGCCCTGCACATTCCTGTTCTCATCTTTCAGGGGTACATAGATACTGAGGTAACTTAAACGGCCTGCATGTTCGTTCTGCACATGCTGTATCCTTCGCAATGTTCGCATGTTATAAAATGCTTCAGGATCCATTAAGCGGCTTAAAATGCCCTTATTGTACACCAGGGGCTGCGATGATACCGTTAGCGAACCGGAAGTGTTGTATAGATTGACATCCACATTATGGATCTCTGCAATGCCTGCTATGGCCGTAGCCAGTCTGTCCGTACCCAAAGAGTCATACCTGGCAAAGTCTGATTGGTTCATCATGCTAACATCAATCCTGTTATTGACCTCGTTTGAGATCACCTGGATGGTTCTGCTGAGCCTGTCCTGGTTATTCCTGTTATAGCGGTTGATGAAGAAGATGATAGTGGCAGCGCCGATGATGAAAAATGAAAAAATACTGATGAAGATGATGGTAGTAAAGATCTGCTTACGGATGTTCATTTGCAAGAGGTCTTTAAACTTAGACCATCTGAAGCCGGATCTCAGCGCCACGCTCAGGAGCTGGAAAAAACCAACCAGGGCAAGAAATGCACAAAACAGGTAAGCGAACAAGGTTATGGATTCCAATAGTGCGTTTGTTTTCCTCGTGATCACCACGATCCTTTCCGGGCCTTGTTTAAACCAGAGCTCGCTGTAACCATCTTTACTCCTGAAAACATGGTCACTGAATGAAGCCTCCTCGCTGTTCAGAATCCTTGGAAACGGGTAGTCATTTACGTTAGTAATGAGTTCGCCCTTGTTATACACCGCATATGCATAGAGAGGTGACCTTTCAAAAGTATAGTCTTCCGATTGTTTGAACAATTCCGGGATCATCGCTTCACTCCTGTATCGCCGGGGATTGGAAAGCATGTATACATTGGCCACGGTATGTTGAGCCCGGTCTTTCACCTCGCGGTGATAAATATAGCTGAACCTGTCGAATGCGGTTTCATAATACCGGAGATTGTTGATGCCAGTTCTCTTTGCCTGCATGGTATAGATGGTGGTCAGCGTATCGTAATTGAATTTTTCAAATCCGGATATGGGATTACCTTTTTCATCAAAAACATAGATCTCAGTGTCGTATCGGTTCAGGTATCCTGAGAAATTGGCATTTATGATCGAATCCTTCAGCCTTTCATTTTCCGCAGGTATCCTTAAGCGGTCAATATTGTCATGCCAGAAATAATTATTCAGGCTCCCGATCGCAACGTTTAGCAGCTTCTCGCTGGACGGATCTGCCTGCCATGCCAGTTTTTCCGCAACACGCCGCCTCACCTCCTGTTCTTTCGTCCGGTTCTGGTTGCTAATGACCAGTGTGATGGAGGCTGAAAAGATCACCAGCCAGTAGACCATCGCGGTACCTGAAATATAATTTGTTGCCCGCAGCAGTTTGGCCTGTGAAATGGTGAGATAGACCAGCAGCCACAGAATAATGGCCATTTGAAATTCGAACAGCTCATTTATCTGCATGGTAAGATAAAGCAGGCCGGCGATCACAACAGAGAGCATCTTACATGCAAAACTGGCCTCAGGAATGGCATTCACAAAACGCATGATCACTTGTGAACTTATGAAAAAAGCCATGGATACCGAGCAGAGTACGATAAATCCGAATACCGAATAAATTGTAAGGCTGAAGAAGTTAGTGACGTCGAAAGAGATCTGGGAATCAGCCACCAGGCTTCGGATGACATTACCACAGACGATGGAGAGCATCACAAGCCCGGCCATCAGACCGGCTGCTGTCAATAAGCGATGACGCTTGTTTTTTAAGTCGATCCGAATATCCTGCTGGTTGATCTGCCCCCTGGCAAATACGGCTATCCAGAAAAACAGCAACACATTGATCAGCAAGTCGCCGAGCGATTTTAAAATGTAATTATACCCGTATATCGAAGGCGAGAACAATTCAAACTGCCTGACATTGAAGGGTAGATCGAACACATACATCAGTCCACGCATCAATACCACGCCAATGGCAAGGCCTGCAATTCCCCAGCCTGCACCGAATTGTCTGGACACTTGCAGTGCGATTTGATGCAGGTAAAACAACAGGCATAGAGAACCCAGTATCCTCAGTAAAATCGTGATCCAATCGTTAGTTTCCACGAGGCTCGCTTCTTTGGGCTCAAAGTAATAAATGGTTTTACCCAAAGAATTTTTGACCGGGTAAGGGGATATGCCATCTGCTATGGTATAGCTTTTCTCCACGTTCGGGAGGTTGACAAAGCCATTTCGTAAATAGTCATTCTGTAAATAAAAATCCCTCCTGATGGGGATCAATGCCAATACCAGTACGTTCTCTTTACCGGATAGCAGGATCTTCCTTCGAATAAGTTCATACTGCCCGTTAGGTAGCTGTTCGAGGTATTCACCATCTGCTTTGGCAAGCATCTCATCGGTAGGCAGGCTCTCCTGGGTATTCCAGAATTTTATGTCTATTGGTCCGTATGCATCCAGTTTGTAGATAAAAATTCCATATTCGCGCGCGGTAATATATGTGATCTGTTTTTCCGACGCAGCGCCGTTCACGAGGCGCGCCACTAGGGCAGAATCAGACAGGAGGCTGAAAAAGTTCTTTTCTTTTTTCTCAAGATAGTTTTCCAGGTTTTTTGTGACGCCCTGCGGTGATGAGGTGTACGACCAGTAGTTTGAAAAAATGAATGATAAGGTGAAAAGCCATGCCGCTCCTATCAGAAAATAGGCGTTATTATAGATGGTATCTTTCCAAAAACTTTTCAATGATCAAATCTTTTGCCTCTTGATATTGTTCCATAGCTCATCCATCTCACTGAGCGTCATGTTGTGCAACTGCCTGCCCTGCTTCAGCGCCACAGCTTCCATTTCCCTGAACCTGCTGATGAACTTTCGGTTGGTTCTTTCCAAAGCCTGCTCTGCATCGGTATGCAAAAAACGTGCGTAGTTTACCAGTGAAAAAAAAACATCTCCCAGTTCCTCTTCCACTTTCTCTTTATAATCTTCCGTAAGATCGTTTTCCCAGTTACCTACCGCTTCTGTCAACTCACCTAATTCTTCATTTACCTTTTCCCAGACCTGCTCTTTGTTATCCCACTCAAATCCCACTTGCTTTGCCTTCTCCTGAAGGCGCATGGCTTTGACCATGGAAGGGAGACCAGATGGAACGCCGGATAACACAGAAGTTTTTCCTTCTTTCAGTTTAAGTTTCTCCCAGTTTCGTTTGACTTCTTCCTCATCCTTTACTACCACATCACCGTAAATATGGGGGTGGCGGCTAATGAGTTTTTCGCATATCCCGTTGATCACTTCTTCAAGGTCGAACTTGCCTTCCTCCTTACCGATCTTTGCATAGAAGACAACATGTAGCAGCAGATCGCCGAGTTCCTCGCGTATCCCGCTCCAGTCATGTACCGAAATAGCTTCAGCAAGCTCGTAGGTCTCTTCGATCGTCATAGAACGCAGCGTATCAACCGTCTGCTTTTTGTCCCAGGGACATTTTTCCCTCAGGTTGTCCATGATCTCCACTAATCTTCCAAATGCCTTAGATGTTTGATCCATAAATGCTTACTTGAAGTAGATTCGTTTTGTTAAAAATAAGCACTATTAGCATACAGGAGGGGCATTAGGATTGGTTAATAGCCGGTTGAAACACGGAACAGGACATTATTTAACTAAATTTGCCCCATGTACAGAACCGCCTTTTTGCTCCTGTTTTTTTTCTTTTGCACGGGTAGTTTGTCGTTACACGCCCAGTTCTATTACCAAGACATCCTTACCAATCGCAACAACCATGATCAGTTCCAGCTTTCTAAAAAAGCAAGGGTCAACAAGATGACCGCCAAGAGCATTGAGGGCAATGGTGAGTCTACCGAAGGTTTCATTATGGAGCAAGTGTTTAATAGCAGCTATTCGCAGGTAAAAACCGTAACGCAGTTGCCCGACGCTCCCAAAACGGTCATGATCAATTATTACAATGGTCAGGGGTTTCTGTACCGGACCGTGGACAGCAATGAAAATTCTGTAACGGTATACGACTACAAGTATAACGATAAAGGGGAGCTCACTGCCATTTTGAATACGGGCAGGTCGTTGGCCGACAAAGTGAAATCGACCGAATCCCATAACTGGTACTACAATGAGCAGGGAGTGGCGGAAAAAATGCTTCGTATCCGGGAGGGTACAGATACCATGGAGATTCGTTTTGTGTCGGATGCCCAGGGACGGGTAACCGAAGAGCAGAGTTTTAATAAAAATGTTCCGGCGGGTAAGGTCTATTACTATTATGATGACGCGGGCAGATTATCGGACATTGTAAGGTTCCAGGAAAAGCTGGGCAGGCTGATACCTGACTACACCTTTGATTATAATGATAAGGGCCGTTTGAGTGAAATGATGGTGGTTCAGCAAGGAGGGAAAGACTATCTCACGTGGAGATATCAATATAACGAGGCAGGTCTGAAGCAGAAGGAATCCTGTTTTACGAAACAGAAGAGATTGGCGGGCTCGGTGGAATATAGTTATGAAATGAAAAAATAATTTGCCAAAATTCCCTAATTTTGGCACCCGTTGCCCAGGTGGTGAAATTGGTAGACACGCTACTTTGAGGTGGTAGAGCCTGAAAGGGTGTGCAGGTTCGAATCCTGTCCTGGGCACAAAAGCCATCCCAACTATGTTGGGATGGCTTTTTCATTGGTATGCGAGGCAAGTTTACTTGCCGGAGCATGCCAATGAAAAAGCCAGCGCCGCGAAGCGGTGCGAAGGCGTTTGCGTACGCCCCTCGCAGGAGTATCAGGATCACGAAGTAACCCTGCGAGGCAAGTTGCATAAGCAGGCTGACTTATTTCAAATTTTCCAGATCATCCAAGTCTTTCGATCTGCCAGCCTTTTGTTTTGCAGCAATCAGGTCATTTTTGTGAATGGTTCTGATTTCCAGATCTTCATCATTAAAAAAAACAGATCGTTCGTAGACTTCCGGGAATTCAAGCCCTTTGATGCTAATCATCAGGTCTATCGCAACAGGTGGAACACCAAACGTAAACACATCCCAAACCGGATGATGAAGAAAATTTTCTTCTGTCATGTCAAAAACTGGCATGGAGCATTCCTCAAAAGCCTTCTTTATTCAAAAAAAAATCCGCTGTCCTCTCCACCCAAATGTCCATGTCTCCTGTTGTCCATGAGTATCCGTGAAGTACTACGGAGTATCCTCCGACGAGAATATACTTAACCTGATTTTTGTTAAGGGCCAGTAGAAAGTCGCGGAAATCACTATTGAATCTATTTCCCATCAGGATGAACTCGATTTGGCTGAAAACTTAGTCCGATCCATGCGAGGCGGGTTGTTTAAATCAAAATTGTATGCAACACTGTTGAGATAGGCTGTGACCCTCAGACGATTCTGCCAGGATAGTTTTTTTATATTCGGAAGCATGGTTGGACGCCTCTATGTGCGTATCTGCCTTACATGCGGTTCTGTCCAATTTGAAACTGTCCATACTTAAAATTAGCTATTTATCAATTTTAATCCACACTAATCTATCAGGCGATGGCTTTTGACGGAATCGCAATCCTGAACGTAGTACCTTTACCCGGCTCTGAACTTTTTACCGTTAGCTGGCCATTATGGTAATCTTCGATGATCCTTTTAGAAAGCGTGAGGCCCAGCCCCCAGCCTCTTTTCTTGGTAGTAAATCCAGGATTGAAAACCCTCGCGATCTGAGAAGCTGAGATGCCTTTGCCGGTATCGGAGATATCAACGACCACTTTGCTATGATGCTGATGGACCATGATCTTGATCTCCCCACTTCCTTCCATGGCATCCAGGGCATTCTTCAGCAGGTTCTCAACCACCCAATCAAACAAGGGATCGGAAAGCGGAACCATCAACTGTGTCAGTTCTGATTCGATGTGAAATCGAACCCGCTCCGGGGCACGCTTCTTTACATATTCCATTACCTGCCTTAACACATCGATCAGATCCCTGTCAACCAGATGGGGTGAGCTTCCGATCTTGGAAAAACGATCAGATACCAGTTTGAGTCGCACAACATCCTTCTCCATTTCATTCACCATTTCAGGATCGGTTCCCGTTTCACGTAGCATTTCCACCCAACCGTGCAGGGCGGATACCGGTGTACCAAGCTGATGGGCCGTTTCCTTCGCCATGCCGGCCCAAAGCTGGTTCTGCATGGCCTTATGGCGGGCATTCAGCGCATTTAACGTGACAAGGATGAATAGAGCCACTATAAAAAGCTGGATAAAGGGATAATAACGAACTTCTTTGAGCAAGCGGGATTCGCCATAGTAATATTTATTATAAGATGTTGAATCATTGCCCAGATAAGTAACTATGGGTTTGTTGCGGGCGAACTCTCTTAACCGGCCCGTCAGATAATTTTTTTTGCCTGCAACATCTGCGGAATCCAGGTTATGATAGTTGGTGATACTATCATGCTCATTGGTTTCTATTACGGGGATCGCCTGCTGGGAGGCCATCATCACGGTGGCAAAGGTGATATTGTCCTCCGGTCCCGCACCGGCTATAAATCGTTGTGCTTCAGCCCACGATTCTACGGTCCGGCGTTCATCAGCGGCTATTTTATTGGCCAGGTAACGGGAATAAAAAATGGTCGCCGTTACAATGACCAAAGCAACTAATGTTAATAAAGTACGCCAGTTTGCAAATGCCAGCATAAATGGTTTATGAATTAGGGCTTATTTTTGAAGCAATATAAACTTAGCAATTGGATTCACCATCGGTCGCGATCGTCATACTTAACTGGAACGGAAAAAAATATCTTGAAAAATTTCTGCCGTCAGTTTTCAACAGTACATACCCAAATATGCGGGTGATCGTGGCTGATAATGCCTCCACTGACAACACCATCTCTTTCCTGGAAGACCACTACCCCCAGGTTACTGTTCTTAAGAATAAAATCAACGAAGGCTTTGCCAAAGGGTATAACATAGCGTTGAAAAAGGTGGAAGCAGATTATTATATCCTGCTTAATTCCGATGTGGAGGTCAGCCCCGGCTGGATCGAGCCGATGGTTATCCTGATGGAAAGTGATGCCGGCATTGGTGCCTGCCAGCCTAAGTTGCTCGACTGGAATAAGAGAAACACTTTTGAATACGCGGGTGCCGCGGGAGGATGGCTGGATGCATATGGATATCCATTCTGTAAAGGAAGAATCTTCGATCACTGTGAGGAAGATCATGGCCAGTACGACCAGTCAGAGCCGATTTTCTGGGCCAGTGGTGCTGCATTTTGCATCCGACCTGCGCTTTACCGGGAAACCGGGGGCTTTGACCCTTTCTTTTTTGCCCACCAGGAGGAGATCGATCTGTGCTGGAGGATTCAGTTGCTGGGCTATAAGATCTACTCCTGCCCTGCTTCGGTGGTGTATCACGTAGGCGGCGGAACATTGCCCAAGGGGAATAAGCGAAAGGTATTCCTGAACTTCCGAAACAATATGATCATGCTGAGCAAGAACCTGCCTTGGCAAGAAAAGCTCTGGAAAATCCCGGTGAGGCTGGTCCTCGATGCGATCAGTGCCTGGAAGAATCTCCTCCTGGGAGAACCCCATTATTTCATGGCGGTGCTGAAAGCCCATGCCGCCTGGATAGGCTGGCTATTTCTCCACAGGGGCGAGAGTTTGTTCCCTGTGAAAACAGGGTCAAGGTTACCAGGAAAATATGGCGGCAACATCGCATGGGATCATTTCGGGATGGGTAAAAAACTATTCCCTGAAATTGTGCCCATCAAAAAATGAATAATTTAACACCAACCCTTACTTTTGCAGGGCAATACTCAAATATGCAGAAAGAATCAACAGTAAGCGCTGAGAAAAAAGACTTTACGAAGAACTGGGTATCATCTTCCCGCTTCTTATTCCATGTACAGATTTTCACGTTCACCGCATTCTTATTAGGGAGTTGCTATGGCTTGTATTCTGCCCGTTATAAGGGTAAGCCAAAGGTAGAAGTTCCTGAGAGCAGCCAGTATACGCCCAAATACAAGTGATTTTTTTTGGCTGAAAGGATGCAATGGTTATATTTGCAACCCGTTTTCAGCTCTTAATATGCGGAAGTAGCTCAGCTGGTAGAGCACCACCTTGCCAAGGTGGGGGTCGCGGGTTCGAATCTCGTCTTCCGCTCTTGATATCCATCCCGCAGGGGATGGTTTTTTTTTCCACTGCCCAGGTGGTGAAATCGGTATACACGCAAGACTTAAAATCTTGTGAGCCGCAAGGCTCGTGCGGGTTCGACCCCCGCCCCGGGCACTCTTACATTCAAAGGATCTTTGGTAACTCTCTATCATGCAAAAAGAGAGTTACCAATACGATCGAATCGCCAGGTTCGCAGGTGACATGGTACTGGTCAATGACTGGAGATCTATAGCTTTAAACGTTACCAACTGAGAGATGCTTACAATTACACCTGGTAAGCCTCATTACTGGTAATTGGAGGTATTTTCATGTAGACATCTATGTGCGGGCCAATCCCGACCTGATTCATTTCACCAGTAGTCCCAATAATTTCGAGATGTACCATGACCGGATGAAATACGGATGCTTACCCATTTCCCTATATCGATACACCAGTGACCCTCCCGATCAGGGTGAAGACAAAAAAGCTATATACCGTTTCATTCCGGCCCTGGCAGCATCAAAAAAAGGGAACCCCACAGAGACCCTGTTTTTCGAAGTAAGATACCGGTTCAAGGAAAAAGAAAAGTTCTCCCAAATGATCACCGACGGTTATATGAAAACCTGCAACTTCGACGCGATCCGGAAACTACTTTAATGGGTAGCCTGCAATGATCCAATAAGAGTAGCGTCGTGAGACCAGGAAATGTTGGAAGACCCATGAAAATGCCAAAACAGCAGCATATTCCAACCAACCATGCCGACTATGTAAAACTTGAAAAATACCTGAGTTCCATAACCCCTTCATCCTCAATCCCCCATCTATTTTCACCTTTTCTTAGTATTTGACTTGCAGCCTCTGGCTTCGCTTTTGTGCCTTGGAGGTATACTTTACGCTACCAAAATTCGTTATCCTTCTAAAGCTGACGTGCCTTGATGGAACTTTGGATCACCTTACTATTGATCGCGGGATTGACTTGGCTGATAATTAGGCAATCAAGGCCTATACGTTACCCTCAATCGGACGGATCTACGGGGGAACTTGAAATGAATAAAGAAGCAGATGTCATTTCCTCACCCCTTGTATACCGTGGCGAAAATCTCGAATTCTCGGAAGAAGTACTGCGTAAGGTGCTGCTGAAACATTTCCCATATTTCGGAAAACTGGTGCACCCCGACCAGGATAAATTCATCGCCCGCATTAAAAAATTCATCCGCTCCAAGATCTTCGTAATACACGACGTGAAAGGCTATCGCGAGATGCCCATCATGCTCAGCGCTGCAGCCATTCAACTGACCTTCGGCCTGGGTAAATTCATGATGCCTCATTTTACCATCATCCAGATCTATCCCCAGGAATTCATCGGTATGGAACCGATGCGTATACTCATCGGCAATGTAAGCGGCAATACCATCAACATTGCCTGGAAGCAGTTCCTGGAAGGATACAGGAATAAATATGACCGCAACAATCTCGGACTACACGAGATGGCCCATGCACTCTATTTCCAGAATTTTGAGGCTGACGAGAACCGCGACGCTAATTTTCAGCATTCCTTTCATCATTTTACCTCGTTGGGCGATAAAGTTTTTGAACGCGAAAAAATCCTGACCGTAGGCTTGTATTCTGATTATGCCATGAAGAACTTCCAGGAGTTCTGGGCAGAAAGCATCGAGATCTTTTTTCAATCGCCGGAAATACTGCACGATCACTATCCCGATCTGTATAAGATCATTTGTGACCTGCTTTGCCAGGACCCCCTGAATTACCCCAATCACAATTACGCAGTGTGATCACTGCTGACCCAACTCAAACAAACGTCATGAAAAAGCCTGAAATGAAGGTCGAGATCGGCCTTAGGTTCTCCCGTAAAGGTACAGGCAAGGCAAGGCTCCTCAGCAGCATCGAGGTAGCGCAGCGATTGAATATGAATCTGTTCACGGAAATCAACCCCACCGTTGCCATGCCATTTAAATATGGATTCTTTTGCGCTCCATAAAAGCGTTTCCTTCACATAAGCTGCTGTTTCATGCTTAAGCATCAGGGCCATCTCCGGGGGCGTTAAAAACTTATGCAACACCTTCATCACTTTATCGGAGTACAACTCGACATCAACCCCAACCCTTTTATTGGTACTCACAAGGGCCGCTGCGTATTCTCCCGAATGTGATATGGAAAAATGATACTGCGCGTTGTGCAGAAAAGGCTTTTTCGTATCCGCAATACGGATAAGCTCGTATGGAAAATCCGGATACAAGTACTTCAGGATATACCGCCCGGCGAGGTGCTGCAGTTGCTTGTACGGATGGGTGATAGATCGGTGAACAGGTACTTCTTTCAGAAAAAAAGAAGCATCCTCTTCGATCTTCCAAACCCCCAACCGAGTGGTCTCGTTGATATCTTGTTGATAAAACAGCGGCATATACAGGTCCTAAATGCGAATTTCGCTTTCTTTAAAAGGTTAAAAAAAACAATCTTTATACATGATCCTCTCTGATACACGTATACTCGAAGAAATGGCCAGCGGAACCATTGTGATTAAGCCGTACGACCGTGAGGCACTGGGCAGTAATTCATACGATGTGCACCTTGGAAAATCGCTGGCTACGTACAGGGAGCATATCCTGGACGCTAAGAAGCACAATGAAATTGAGTATTTCGAGATCCCTGAGGAGGGCTTCGTTTTATATCCCCACATCTTTTATCTGGGCGTCACCCTCGAGTACACTGAAACCCATGCACACGTTCCTTTTTTAGAGGGAAAATCATCTACCGGAAGGTTGGGGATCGACATCCATGCTACTGCCGGAAAGGGCGATGTGGGTTTTTGTGGAAACTGGACCCTCGAGATCTCAGTCAAACAACCGGTCAAAGTCTATTTCGGCATGCCGATCGGTCAACTGATCTATTTCCCCGTGGACGGTGAGATCGAAGTAAAATACAACCAGAAGAAAAATGCCAAATACAGCGGGCAGGTCGATAAACCTGTGGAAAGCATGATGTGGAAAAATCAGTTCTAAAGCGCCCCTTCCTTTCGATAATAGGCCATTAGCCATAATACCACCTGGTTGTACGACCGTTGCCCTGCCGGCTGCTCATTCAGTTTCAGGTATTGGTTATATAGCACGTCCACCATGGAACCAAGCGGCGAGTCGTATCGTTGCAGATAGTCCCGATATTGCCTGATATCCTCCCTTACAGCGGGCGACAAGGCCTTCATGTTCTCCTTCGCCGCCGTAGAGTCCAGGTAACTAAGTTCCCTGTTGGCGTACAGGAACATATTGAAATAGGTGGAGTAGAGAGTGGCACTGTCGCGGGACTCCCTGGCTGCCAGAAATCCTATAAAATTCGCTTCGCTCTCCTTCGCATAACCGGCCTGATGGGCCACTTCATGACAGGCAACGAAAGGGACCAAAAAGCCCGGTACGCTCATATTTACCTGCCCTTCTCCGGAAAAAGGGTTGTAATAACCGGAATAACCCAGGTAATTTCCAACCACGCCGAATAAGGAAGACTTTAGGGATTGGGGGGCGGGATTCAAAAAGGGATACTTAGCCTTTAGTGTTTCGTAGGCCCCGTTGGCTGAGAATGCTGACCGTTCGTATCCGATGGCCGTCACGGCCGGCCTGTGTTGGTTGGTTTTTCCGATCAGCAATTTGGACAACGTATATAACTCAGATGAGGAACTGTCATTTATCTCCAGATCCAGCTGCCCGGCAATGCCGGTCCGATTATAATTCAAACCCCATAAAACATTGAATAACAGATATATCCAAAGAAATATTCGAATATAAATTGATATGCGCTGCTGAGCCCAGGGCCAGGTAATCTCTTTTCGCCGGGCAGTTTTCACCCAGAGCAGCAACTGCCTCAACACCCACAGTCCTGCCGTGATATATAAAAGATCCCCAACGCTGAATGGCAGCCAACCAGTCAGGGCCCTTAACCCCTTTGAGATAGCCGGATAAATACCCCTCGAATAATATTTTTCAACCCATTGGGGTTTAAGGGTGGAAAGCCTGATGAGTACCACAGAAATCAGCAGGATGATCCAGGAGCGACTAAGCCATTTTCCACGGGGCATAATTGGTAATTTAGACAAAACATAATACCTTTGCATCCCTTTAAATCGGGTTGTTATGTCCGGACGCAGGGAATTTGATATAGCATTTGTAGGTTTGAAGCCCGGGGTCCATCAGTACAACTATGAAATAGACGAAAAGTTCTTTGCATCTTATCCGTCGCAGGATTTCTCCAATACCCATGCTAAAGTACGCATGCAGTTGGAAAAAAACACAAATTTCATGTTGTTGAAATTTGAAGTGGGCGGTACGGCAGATGTCCATTGTGATCGTTGCGGCAACCCATTGCAACAGCAGTTGTGGGATGATTTCGAAGTGTTGGTGAAACTGGTGGACGACCCTGACAAGATGAACAATGAAGAAGAGAATCCGGATGTTCACTACATCTCAAGGGGCGAAAGCCTGCTGAATGTAGAAGGCTGGATCTACGAATTCATCACCCTTAGCGTACCTACGCACCGTATGTGTTCTGAAGAGCAGATCGGTGGACCGCAGTGTAACAAAGAGGTGTTGGAGATGTTGAAGAAAATGAACGAAACAGGTAATCAATCCCAGAACCCTATTTGGAAGGGGCTGGACAAATTCAGGAATATATAAAGTTATAATATGCCAAATCCCAAAAGAAGGCACTCCCAGCAACGCAGTGCTAAACGCCGGACACACTACAAAGCGTCTAAAATAACCCTTAGTAAAGACAGCACTACTGGAGAGATCCATGTACGTCACCGCGCTCACGAAAGCGAAGGTAAGCTGTACTACAGAGGCAAACTGGTTGCCGAGAAATCTCCTATCTAAGGCTAGTTCAGAACATTATTGATAAAAAGTAAAGATCGGAAGATGCTCCTTCGGGGGACGCTTTCAGGTTTTTACTTTTTTTTTATTCGATCGCTTTAGAGGAACTTTGTCATATGAAAATAGGACTCGATATGATGGGGGGCGATTTTGCCCCGCTCGAAGCGGTGAAAGGCGTTAGGATCTACCAGAACGAACACCCTGATCCCGCCCATATCGTAATGATCGGCGATCAGGGACAGATCCTTCCCCTGGCCAACGAGCATGGCATCGACCCATCTTCATACACCATTGTGCACGCCAGCCAGGTGATCGACATGCACGAGCACCCCACTAAAGCACTAAAAGAAAAAACAGACTCTTCCATTGCCGTTGGCTTTCATATGCTGGCCTCCGGTAAAGTGGACGCCTTCATCAGCGCTGGCAACACAGGTGCCATGATGGTAGGTTCCTTATTCAGCATCAAGCCCATTGAGGGCGTATTAAGGCCAACTATAGGCGCTTATCTACCCCGTGAAAATGGTCGAATGGGCTGGTTGGTTGATGTAGGGATTAATGCCGACTGTAAGCCGGAAAACCTGATGCAATTTGGCATCCTGGGCTCCCTGTTCGTGAAGTATGTCTGGAATGTGGACAGTCCAAGGGTGGCCCTTTTGAATTTGGGCGAAGAAGAAGGGAAAGGCAATATCCTTACCCAGGCGGCCTATCCCCTGTTAAAAAATTGTGACAAGATAGAATTTGTAGGCAATGTTGAAGGACGCGACATCTTTCTTGATAAATCAGATGTGATCGTTTGCGAAGGTTTTACCGGCAATGTGATACTCAAACTGGCCGAAAGCATCTACGACATTACCCAGCGTAGAAACATCAAAGACGAATACTTCGATAAATTCCATTTTGAACAGTATGGTGGTGTACCCGTCCTCGGTGTTGCCAAACCCGTGATCATAGGCCACGGCATCTCCGAAGGTGCGGCTTTCAATAACATGATCCATATGGCCGAGAAGATGATCAGTACCGGTTTGCTTGAAAAGATCAAAGCCAGCTTCGGGGAGGGTTGATTCTTATTTCTTACTATTTAGTTTTTTGTATCTCAGCAACGCTTCCAGGTAATAGTAGTCGGCATAAATGATCGGGGTATTCACTTCCGACTTGGCTGGCTTGTGCCCTACGGAATGTTTGAGGATAAAATCATTGTTGCCCTCTTTCGCCAGGTATTCATCAGATGACAAATGCTGCAGGATGGATTCCGCAAAAGAAAAATATTTGTCTTTCATCGGCTTGGAATAGGTGCTCAGTTCCAGCAACGCAGAGGCAGTAATGGCAGCAGCGGAAGCGTCCCTTTCCTCATTCGGAATCAGCGGCGCGTTGTAGTCCCAGTAAGGAATCTTATCTGCGGGCAGGTTAGGATGATCCATTAAGAACTTAGCGATCCCTTCAGCCTGCTTCAAGTACTTTTTATCCTTCGTTTCCCGATACATCAACACATATCCATAGAGACCCCAGGCCTGGCCCCGGGCCCAGGCAGAAGTATCATGGGCACCCTGCGCTGTCTTTTTGCGGAATATCTTTCCATCTGCATCATAACACACTACGTGGTAACTGCTGTAATCATCCCTATAGTGATGTTTTATGGTATTGTCGGCATGGGTGATGGCGATATTGTACAAGCGCTTATCATTTGTTTGTTTGGCAGCCCAGAACAAAAGCTCCAGATTCATCATGTTATCAATGATCACGGTAAAGGAACAGTCTGCGTGCTTATCCCATGATTTGATCACCCCACGATCGGGATCAAATCTTGTTGCCAGCGAATTCGCGCCGGTGACTAATGGCTCTACATAAGCCTTGTTCCCGGTGAGCCTGAGTCCATTCCCAAATGGACAGTACAGCATGAAGCCAAGATCATGCGTGCCCTTATTGAATTTCTCCTGTTCTACTGCCCAGGTCCATTTCTCTGCGGCGGTTTTCCATTTCGGATCTTTGGTGTACTCGAAGAGATGCCAGAGCGATCCTCCAAAAAAACCACTGCACCACCAGTTGGATTTACGATCGTCGCGCGAACCATCGGGCTTGGTCGACTGCGGAAATTTCGTCGCGTCAGGATGCGAGGCGAGCATGCCTTCATACTGTTTCGCTGCTATGGAGAACTGTTTGTCCACGTCGATATGTTTCTGGGAAAAAGTATCCGCGCTAAAGGCTGCAAGCAATATGAAGATGACGGTAATTTTATGCATAAAATTTCCTGGTTAAGAACTTCAACATAAGAAAACTATTCGACTTAGCCATTGGGTATTGGGGCCAGAGTCCACGAAATCGTTTGAAACGATCAAGGTTTGCACCATACTTTTATTTTATCGCGCAGGAGATTATTTAAAGAACATGGTTAGTTTCTGTTGGGTCTGGCTTCTTACGATGATCAGTTCGGACTGGCCCATCCACTTAACGCTTTGATAGGTTTTCATAAGGTCTTGCGTTGACCTGATCTCCTGGTCACCCATTTTGACGATCACGTCGCCTTTGAGCAGGCCACTTTTTTCAGCCATTGATCCGGGACCACAAGCGAGTACCAGTGCCCCGTTCTGATCGTGTAACCCAGCCGCAGACCTTTCACCCAGCGTCTCTATGTTTTTCATGGTTGCGCCCAGCCAATCCGCAATGGCAGCAATTCCCGCCGTTTCCTCTGTCATCAATGGCCTGAAGGATGGTGTTGCTGCTAAGGCCTTTAACGCCGGTTTCACCACACCGAAATTCATGTCGAAGTTCTTACATCCTGAAACCAGGGCTGACGAACCTTCCCTCATGCGGTAGTCCCCAACAGAAGGATCAACAAAACCTGCCGGGCCAAACAGACCGTTCTTATCGAGGCCCAGGGCCTGTGCTGCCACCAGGCCGTCTTTTGAAAGAAAATAATTCGAATCGATCATCTTTCCCCAATGATTCATCAGGATCGGCGCGTATCTTGTAGTAATGATGTTGTGTGTAAACACATCGCCGCTATGCTTCAACCACACATGGGGATGAAAGCCGTTATTGATCAGAATATTGTTGGTGACCGTACGATGATATCCTTCACGCAGTTTTAGCCCCCCATTCAGGCATACATTGTTATAGATCTGGTAGTTCGTACTTCCATCATCCAGGTCAATATCCCAGCCATGGTCGCACTGGAACCTGTTATGGCGGATCACCACGGGATCCATGGCATCGAGCAACTCAATACCAGGTTTCGCTGCCACGATACTATCCATGACCTGCAACTGTGGCCGCCAGAAACGGTCGCGCCCCCACGAGTTGAAAGCACCATGATCACCGGTTTCCAGCACGGTGTTGAACACATCGTTATATTCTATGACATGTCCACCCCATGTGCCTTCACTGATGTTGATGCCGGCCCTGGGTAGTTGGTAAATGGTATTGTGAGCGGCCGTGATCTTTGATGCCATAGAGATCTGGATCCCGGCCACTTGCTTCTCAATGGTTCCAATATGATGGATGAGGTTTCCGGATGCGGTGCAATGCTGCGGGTATATGTTACTGCGAGGCCCCTTCGCGTAATCCATATGATCCCAGGGCACAAATTTTTCGTAGCGGAACGATGGTGACCGAACGGCTTGGGGCATGCCTACAAAAGCGATGGCGTTGGCGCCAATATCATGGATATGATTATTGGCAATGGTGATATTCCTGCTATAGCCACTGACAAAAATGGCGTTACCACCCAGCTCGAAAAAATCACAATCGCTGACGCTGACCTGCGCTGCGCCTTCGATCAGGATCGCCCCACCACGATAGATCGTCCAGTCGCTGCGAAGAAGCGGTTCCTCCACCAACATGAAACTCCTGGCGGTTTGCGTGAATTGGATGTTTTGTATAGAAATACGACTGACGGGTTTCTGCTCGCTGCCTTTGAGGTGGATGAGGTCCGTCACCATGCTGACCGTGAATACCGCATTCTTCTGGGCGGCCTCAGCAGTTGGGTAATAATAAAGCGTGCCGGATGGTGTATCGTAATACCATTCTCCCGGGCTATCCAGCTCTTCAAAAATGTTCTCTACAAATCGATGTTCTTTATGCATGGGCGCAGGCCGGTTATTCTGCCACCCACCTTCATAAAGCAGTTGGCCATTTGATTTACCGGTAATACGATAATGAAAAGCACCCCACTCGCCCTGGTGCAGCGCATGTATATATCCGCCAGATGGATTTTTCCAGCCTGCTGTTTTAGCAAGACTGATTGCATCTGCAACCGTACCGTTGAATACCCGGGCCCCGGGACTGAAATTTGGATAACGGGCCATGGGTTGAGCCTTACCATTCAGAAAAAACTGGTCGGGCGAAACGATCCATGACATCCTCGCTTTTTTTATTCCGCCTTTGTAGGTTTCCCATTTGGGTGAGATGCTTGTTGACCCGGTGAACATCACTTTCTCGTTCGCATGCGGTTGGATCAACAGGGAATCAAACAGGTTATCGCTTGCGTTGATGGTGACCGTTCGGCTGAATTCGTACACACCGCCGCGCAACGATATGATCACCGGGCCTTTCATGCCCTTTGCTTTATCTGCAGCTGCCTGCAGTGTTTTAAGAGGCTTCGCCATTGTTCCCGGTTGCAGGTCATTGCCCTGGGTAGATACATATATCGTTTGCTGCGCACACAGGTATAAAAGGCAATGCGACAGGAGAATGGAGAGAAATAGTTTTTTCATGAATGGGGATGACTAATAATGAAAATAGAAATACTGGTAACCTCACTATAATACGGTTCCGCCGATCTTCAGCCCGTAAGCGAACTGCCCGGATTTGGTTTGCGGCATGGTCATTTCCAGGCCGGCTTCCGTTTGTTTCCAGGATAGTTTTGATTTGCTCCCAAGCAGTATGACCGATTTGACCTTTCCTGCGGATTTGGACAGCGATTTAACAAAGACTTTGCCATCTGCCGGCCATGCCATCAGCCAGGCGTATAAAAATCCGTTGTTGACGGTGAAGCGGATATCAGCAGCCGTATAAGGTGTGGCTGCCTGCGTGGGCCCCAGGTTGCCATGTTTCATGATCACGGAGCCTTCACCCCAGCGGGTCCATGCCGATGAGTTGTAGATCCCTTCGCCGTTGATCTCCATCCAGTCGCCCATATCTTTCAGGGTCTGCTCTCCGCCGGGATCCAGTGCTCCCTGCGGTGTCAGCGGAACATTGATCACATAGTTGCCATCGCGCGAAATCGCTTCGAGCATCTGGTGGATCACCATGCCGCTCTCATAGAACGTGCCCTTGAAATAAAACCATTCGCCAAGGCCCACTTCTGTTTGCCAGGGCTGGTCTTTCTTAATACCATCGGGAAAACTGGACTCCACATTCACCGCGATGGCGCGGGGATCTTCATTGCCTTTGGTGAACGCCATGACTTCCAACTTGCCATTTGTTTTTGCGAGGTTCTTGTTATACAGGTGCGCAATCACACGTGGGGTGGCATCAGCTCGGTAGCCGCGGCCGGTAAACCAACCTCCGAAAGGATAGCTGTTGCCGCCATCGAAGTAGATGAAATCGGGATTGAACTGGTCGATGGCATCCACCACCCGATTGGTCCATTTGGTGGCGTACCACCTGGCGAAATCGATGTTGTTTTTCAGGTTGCCATCCGGAATACCATGTGATAAGGGATCGGTCATCCTGTATTCAACCGTATCCCCCTTGAAGCCATCAGGATAAACCACATCATCTTTCAGGTCTATGCCATACAGATCTTTAAGATCAAGGCCCATTTGCTGCCACCATGTGCTGTTGGGTGAATAAGCTTGCGCTCCATCATAGGGCACGCCTTTCATCGGGCCTTCCAGGTCGCTCAGGAAGGCAGGTTGAAACCAGAACAGGGAGTAATCGCCATGGAACGCAATCCCGAATTTCATGCCCTGTTGATCCGCAGCTTTTTTCCAACCTCCGAGGATATCGCGTTTGGGCCCGATCTTCACCGAGTTCCAGGGTTGGTATTTGGAATTCCAGAGATCAACATTATCGTGGTGCATTCCCTGCGCGATCACATACCGGGCGCCGGCGCGTTTGTAGAGCGCCATGAGTTTTTCGGGATCCCATTGCTCCGCTTTCCATTTGGGCAGTTCATCCTTATATCCAAACGCGGACGGATGCCCCGCTCGTTCCAGATGGTGTGGGTATACCCTCGTATAATTTCCCCAGGCGTGTTTAGGCATATAGATCCACTTGGCATACCAGTCGCCATCCTCTCCCACGGCCTGCGGTCCCCAGTGCAGCCACATGCCGATCTTGGCTTCGCGGAACCATTTGGGCGTTTTAAAATGATCCCCCAGGGACTGCCAGTTGGGTTCAACTGGTCCCTCAGCGATCCTGACAGCGATTTCTTCCATAGGAATAGTCACTATCTTTTCTTTTTGGGAGAATGCATGTTGCATTAAAAAAAGAAACACAAAAAAAACAGGAATCTATTCACCATAACATCTGGGATGGATTGCTAAAGCAAGTTAGCACAATTCAATCCACACCCGAGGGAACCGTCTCGGTCTTTTCCTGCGCACCACGATCAACATGGTACATTGACTCAGGATTAGGGCTTAACCGAAGACCCTTCTGCAGGCTTCACGAAAGGAAAGGACAAAAACACCTGGAAGGTCGACCCCCTTGTAGAACCATAGCCGCTTTTAGCAATCATTTCACTCATCCCGATATTGTATCGCAACTTTACATCCATCCCTTTCCCTTTGTGAGCTTTCGCAAAACTATATCCTACTTCAAGTGGTACCGAAAAATACAGCGATTCGAAATTCGATCTCATTTTTTCGGTAATGTCCACTGAATTTCCTGCCGGTAAAGTTCCCTCTGATACCTGTTTGGCAGAGGTGAGAAAACTGATCTGTGGACCGGCGGAAATAAAAAAAGTTGGCGTGACCCTGTACTGCGCCAATACCGGAACATCGATGTAATTAAGTTCAATATCATAGGTGATGCCAGAAAGCACACTGGAATAATCCCTCAGTGGCAAAACATTTTTGGCGCCGCGGGGAGATATCGGCTTGAATTCCGGCGTAAGGGCCCATTTCTCATTGATCTTGATGAATGTACCCAGGCCAAAATAAAAATCATGACTCCGGGATTGCTGTTGCAAACCCGGCATGGACGAAAAGTTCATTCCTAAATCAACACTTAAGTGAAACTTTTCGGAGGCCACTTTGTCACCAAAAATCAAGGCCAATAATGCAGCCTGTGCCTTGGCGCTTTGTTGGGCGCAAAAAAGGACAATGACGGAAAGCACCAGTTTTGTTATAATCGATTTCATATAAGATGTAGATATTTGAGACATTTCCCTGCCCGTCGAAACCCCTGATAAAATTACACAAACCATGCATCACGCATTCCTGGTCTTTGTGTCATAAACTTTCCAAAAAAGGGTAAAAAAAAGGACAAATCTTTATCAAGACTTGTCCTTGTGTGATCTGGCTGGGACTCGAACCCAGGGCCCATACATTAAAAGTGTATTGCTCTACCAACTGAGCTACCAGATCCTCCTGCCGTTTGGGGCATCCCTGTTTTAAAAGGGAGTGCAAAAATAAGGGAAAAAATAAATCAATCCAACTTTTCATAACTCAATTGATTATCCAGCTTTATTAAATTGTATTCTTTATACTGCCTGCAGCTTTCTCACCCACATGATTAACTTTACGATCTCAATCAACTACCCATGACAGGTTATTATCAGGATAAAGTGGTGATCGTAACAGGCGGCACAGACGGCATAGGCCGGGCACTGGTAGAGCAACTTATTCAGGCAGGCGCTAAAGTGGCTACCTGCGGACGCAACCAGGATAAACTTTATTCGCTTCAAACGGAATTCCCTGGCCAATCCCTGCACACCCTGGTAGCTGATGTTAGCCGGTACGAAGATTGCGAAAATCTGGTCAATACCACAGCCGCTGCTTTCGGGGGCATCGACATCATCATCAACAATGCCGGTGTATCCATGCGGGCCCTGGTTGAGGATCTCGACCTTTCCGTGATCGAGAAAGTGATGAACATTAACTTCTATGGCGCCGTATATGCCTCCAAGCTTGCGCTACCTTATATCCTGGAAAGACAAGGAAGTATCGTAGGCGTTTCCTCCATAGCCGGTTACCGGGGTTTACCCGGCAGAAGCGGGTATTCCGCTTCAAAATTCGCACTGCAGGGATGGCTGGAATCCCTGAGGACTGAACTCCTTGATTCCGGTGTCAATGTCATGTGGGTGTGCCCCGGTTTCACCAGCTCCAATATCAGGAACGCAGCCCTGAACAAAGACGGTAAACACCATGGCGAAACACCCATGGATGAGGATAAGATGATGAGTTCTGAAGAGTGCGCCCGACACATTCTGCGTTCTGTCGAAAAGAGAAAAAGGACCCTCGTGCTAACCTTTACGGGTAAGCGAACCATCTTCATGAATAAATTCTTCCCTTCGTTAACGGATAGGATGGTCCGCAAATTCTTCTTCAAAGAAGGCAAACTGGTCCGATAAGATTGATAATTACTGCATATTTTCGCTTAACTAACCCAGATCATTTGCTGCATCTAATATTCCCACATTTTCTTCCATGCCTATTCTAACGCTTACTTCAGATATCGGTCATAAAGACTTCCTGGTGGGCGCCGTTAAAGGACAGGTACTCCAGGTTAATGAGGAATTTAATATCGTTGACATCAGCCACGAACTCACCCCCTTCAATTATTCACAGGCAGCCTACGTGTGTAGAAATGCAATCAGGAACTTTCCAGACGAGAGTTTCCATATCATCCTTATGAACCTGTTCCATACCCGCCCTGAGCATTTACTGCTGGCAAAATATGGAAACCAGTATATTGGCATGGCAGATAATGGCCTGCTAACCATGATCATAGAGGGATTACCTGAACAAGTAGTTGGAATAGCCCTGGATAAAACACAGAACAGAAACACACTCTATTGTACCCGGGTGCTGGCACAAGCCTTCACTGACCTGTTATCCGGGCAGGCCCTGGAAAAGATCGGCAATCCCAACCACTCCATAGAGGTCAAGAACCCACTGAAGCCTATGCTGGGCAATAACTACATAGAAGGCCAGATCATCTTCATAGACCATTTTGAGAATGTGATCGTAAACATCACGCGCGATGATTTTGAGGAACAGCGAAAAGGCCGCAGCTTTAAGATCGTGTTCAAAAGGGATGAGGTGATCGACAAGATCAGCGAAACCTATGCCGATGTAAATGAGGGCGAAACCCTGGCTCTTTTCAATTCTGCCGGATACCTCGAGATCAGCATCAACAAGGGAAATGCAGCGGGCCTGTTCGGGCTCCAGGGCTATTCAGAAAAATCGGTGTCCCAGGCCCAGATTCTGCAGAACCGGCTTTACTACCAGACGGTTAGGGTGCATTTTGAATAATTGGCGAATTGACGTATTGCCGAATTAGCGGATTGGAGCCATTTGTTAAAATTTATTAATCCGACAATTCGCCAATCCGTCAATCCGCCAATCCTTTTGCCCATCGGTAAATTTCCCTTAGGTTTGCGAGTCTTTAAAATCCCGCAAACCGTATGAGTTTTAAGAAAGTCAACAACATCACTGGTTGGATCGTTTGGGCCATTGCTTCTCTGGTATATATTATGACTTCGGAAGCCGGAGGCAGTCTTTGGGACTGTGGCGAGTTTGTATCCAGTTGCTTTAAAGTGCAGGTCCCCCATCCGCCCGGTGCCCCCCTTTTTGTGCTGATCGGGCGCCTGTTCATCATTGCTTTTGGCAATAACCCACTCACGGCTGCAAAAGCCGTAAACGTAATGAGTGCCCTGGCCAGTGGATTCACCATCCTGTTCCTGTTCTGGACCATCACCCATTTTGCGCGAAAAATATTTCATAAAGGAACTGGTGAACTGCTGGGTAACCAGATCTTCACCATCATGGCTGCAGGGGTTGTTGGCGCCCTCGCTTATACATTTAGTGATTCATTCTGGTTCTCCGCTGTAGAAGGCGAAGTATATGCCCTATCATCTTTATTCACCGCATTGGTGT
Organism: Chitinophagaceae bacterium; assembly: GCA_040404005.1. Classification (GTDB taxonomy): domain Bacteria; phylum Bacteroidota; class Bacteroidia; order Chitinophagales; family Chitinophagaceae; genus Pollutibacter. The sequence continues at coordinate 53,844 of JBBAJO010000013.1, read as the reverse complement.
TCTGGATGATGCTCAAATGGGAGCATAGCGCAGATCAGTCGGGGGCCGACAAATGGATCATCCTGATTTTTTTTATGATGGGACTTTCCATCGGTGTTCACCTGCTGAACCTCCTGACCATCCCGGCCATCGTGATGATCTATTATTTCAAACGCTATAAGGCCACCCCATTGGGTACGTTCTGGGCTTTTATCATAGGATGCGCCGTTACGGGTATAACGCAGACATTCGTGATTCAATACACGGTCAAGGGTGCGGGTAAGTTCGATATCTTTTTTGTGAACGACCTTGGACTCCCCTTCTTTTCAGGTTTCATTTTCTATTTCGCACTCCTGGCCGCCCTGATCTGGTACGGCATCAGGATCGCAGGGTCCGACAAGATCTCCACTACGAAGTTTGCCTTCTGGCTATTCCTCATGATTTTTACCGTGGCTTACCCATTCATAGCAAGCGGCTCAATCGCAGGGCTGGTGGTTAAGACGCTGGTTGTCGGCGCGCTGGCTTTTGCGGTAGCAAACTATGGCTATGCTGCCCTCAAGAGAAACCCTCACTTCCTGAAACTCGCCATGTGGTGTTTCGCATTCATGCTTTTTGGATATTCCACCTATGTCACCACCATGATCCGGTCAAACTCCGATCCCGGGATCGACATGTATAACGTAGATAACCCAATGAGTCTGGTTGGCTATCTCGGTCGTGAACAATACGGGGATTTCCCCTTGATCTATGGCCAGGTTTTTACAGCCACTCCTGAAGAATATACAGAAGGAGAAACTAAATTCGTTAAGGGGAAGGATAAATATATCGTTGCGGGAAATGATGCCTCTCCGAAATATGCGGCAGAGGATATGATGCTGCTACCCAGGGTCTGGGATGCGAGCAACGATCAGGGACATGCAGATTTCTACAAGCGCTGGCTTAGCCTGGAGGAAGGTGAGAAACCAAATCAGGCAGATAACATCAGATGGGCGATCTCTTACCAGATTGGCTGGATGTACCTCCGGTATTTCGGATGGAATTTCGTTGGTAAACAAAATGACCTGCAAGGATTCGGCAATGTTCGAGATGGCAATACGAAAACCGGTATCACCCCGTTAGACAATGCCTTACTGGGTAACCAAACTAAATTGCCAGAAACCCTTAGAGAAAATAAGGCCAACAATAGCTTGTTTGCCCTTCCCCTGATACTCGGACTCATTGGCCTATTCTACCAGTACAAGAAAGACAAGCAGGATTTTTTCGTGACCTTTCTTCTGTTCTTCTTTACCGGGTTTGCCATCGTTTTTTATTTGAACCAGGCAGGGAACCAGCCAAGGGAACGTGATTATGCCTATGTGGGTTCATTCTATGCCTTTGCGATCTGGATTGGTCTAGGTGTTATGCAGGTCAAGGAATGGCTGCAAAAATTCATTCCGCAGAACCTCTCCAACTATGCCGCGGCAGGTCTTTGTTTGCTTGCAGTGCCCGTATTGATGGCTTCGCAGGAATGGGATGACCACGACAGGAGTAAGAAAACCCTTGCCCGTGATCTGGCTAAAGATTACCTGGAAAGTTGTGCGCCAAACGCGATACTCTTCTCTTATGGAGATAACGATACGTACCCGCTATGGTACGCACAAGAAGTGGAAGGTATCCGCAGGGATGTACGGGTGATCAATTACAGCCTGCTGGGTATCGATTGGTACATCAACCAGCTCCGCTATAAAATCAACGAAAGCGCACCCATCGACATGGTGTGGGATGCTGAAAAGATCGAAGGCAGCAAAAGGGATTTTGTAAGGTATTATGAGAAGCCCGGCATATCCGATCAAAACCGGTTCGTAGACCTCTATAGCCTGATGAAAGATTTCATTGGAAGCGATGAGCCCGCCAACCAGGTGCCCATGCAGGATGGTAGTTACATCAACTATTATCCGATCAAAAAAGTCAGTGTTCCTGTGGACATCAATACCGTAAGGTCAAACGGAACCGTAACCGCAAACGATAGTGTAGTAAGTGAATTGCGTTTTGAGATCTCCAAGAATATCCTGATGAAGAACGACCTGGCCGTGCTGAACGTGATCGCTGCCAACAAGTGGAAAAGGCCGATCTATTTCACCTCACCGGGCTCCCAGGGAATGGGCTTTGATAACTACCTGAGGTCAGATGGGATGTCGTACCGCCTGGTCCCGGTTACCATTACTCCGCAGAATTCTGTGAATGCTGACTGGACGAAGAATGTGTTGCTGACCAAATTCGCCTACGGCAATGCAGGAGCTAAAGGTGTTTATTTTGACGAGGAGAACCGCAGGCATCTGATCAGTATTCGCCAGGCTTATGCTGAAGCAGCCAGTAACCTGGCAACACAGGGCCGCAAGGCAGACGCCAGGGCGATCCTTCATAAAGTAGACAAAGGCATGTTGGAAGAAAATATGCCTTATGGAATGGCCAGTCGTGGTAACGGGCATAACATGGCCAGCATTCAGTTGGCGGAAGCCGCCTACAAAGCAGATGAACAGCCATTGGCTTCGAAGATCAGCATCAGGGTTCGAAAGGACCTGGATGAGCAACTGGCCTACTATGCCAATCTCGGCGGCATGTCGCTACCTGAAATGAGGCAGGCTGTTCAGGATATCATGGAAAATAAAGCCGATAACTTAAGCGACAGGCAGAAAGAACTGTTCCAGGACATGCGGATGGCTTTCGGCTTGAAAGATTACCTCGATAATATTGAAAGATCATTCAAAAATCCTGCACCGGCAGTACCTGAAACGCCTGGCATGATCAATAATAAGTAAGCCTTCCGGCCATAAAGCTGATTCCGGATTCCGGATTGCCTATTCCACGTTAAGAAACAGGAATGGCAATTCAGAATCCGGAATTTGTTTTAACTTACACCTCTTCCCGGCAATCAAGACCAACTGACTTCTTCTCATTTTTAAACCGGAGCCATGAAAGGTTTTCATTTTACCCATTTTGATCCTGAGGGTCAAAACAAAACAGCGTTTGAAAAGCTGCTTGATCTGTTCATGCAGTTGTTGACATACACGAGTGGCGATGTCAGTGAAGCCATGAACTGGTTAACGCAGCTTGACAAAAAATACCAGCTCACCCATGATGAGTATGGGTTGGGCGACTTCATTGATGAGATGAGGGAAAAAGGATACCTTGATGAGAACAACCAGACAGGCGAGATCAAGATCACTCCCAAAACTGAACAGGGCATCAGGAAACGCAGTCTGGAAGAGATCTTTGGAAAATTAAAGAAGTCCAGATCCGGCGAGCACCATACATTCAAGCCAGGTCAGGGAGATGATCTCAATCCCGAGACCAGGCCTTTCCAGTTCGGCGACATGCTTGAGCAGATCGATTTTGTGAGTTCTATCAGGAATGCGCAGATCAATCATGGCATCGAATCGTTCCGGATGAATGAAGATGACCTGGAGATCAGGGAGACTGATTTTAAGACGCAGACCTCCACGGTGCTGATGATCGACATCTCCCACTCAATGATCCTCTATGGGGAAGACCGGATCACGCCGGCAAAAAAAGTGGCCATGGCACTCAGTGAGCTGATCACTACCCGGTATCCGAAAGATACACTCGATATCGTTGTATTTGGTAACGATGCCTGGATGGTAGAGATCAAGGATATCCCCTACCTGCAGGTTGGGCCTTACCATACCAACACCGTAGCCGGCCTTGAACTGGCGATGGATCTGTTAAGGAGGAGAAAGAATCCAAACAAACAGATCTTCATGATCACAGATGGCAAACCCACCTGCCTGAAGGTTGGAAAAAAATATTATAAGAACAGCTTTGGGCTCGACAGGAAAATCACCAGCCGCTGCCTGAATTTGGCGGCGCAATGCAAGAAATTGAAGCTACCGATCACAACATTTATGATCGCAAGTGATCCTTATCTGCAAAAATTTGTTGCTGAATTTACGGAGACCAATAATGGAAAGGCATTCTTTGCCACGCTGGATAAACTTGGAGCATTTATCTTCAAGGACTTTGAAAGCGGGAAACGTAAAACCGTGTATTAAGGGAATAATATGATCAAAACATTAGGCGAACTACGTAAAAGCGGATACAAACCAAGATCGGTGAAAGAAGAGATCAGGGAAAACCTGATTAAAAAACTGAAGGCGGGTGACGAAACCTTTCCTGGGATCATTGGGTATGAAGACACGGTGATTCCTGATACGGAACGCGCCCTGTTATCCAGGCACAATATCCTTTTTCTTGGTCTCCGTGGCCAGGCCAAAACGCGGATGGCGAGGCAGATGATCGATCTGCTGGATGAGCAAATTCCGATCGTAGAAGGCAGTGAAGTCAATGACGATCCTATGGAACCCTTGTCGGGCTACGCAAAAAATCTGATCGCAGAAAAAGGTGATAAAACCCCCATCACCTGGGTACACCGAAGCGAACGATATGGAGAGAAACTGGCTACGCCAGACGTTAGTGTGGCTGACCTGATCGGAGATATTGACCCTGTGAAAGCAGCGAATTTGCGCTTAAGTTTTGCCGACGAAAGGGTGATCCACTATGGCATCATACCCAGAAGTAACCGGGGAATATTTGTGATCAATGAACTCCCGGATCTGCAGGCACGTATTCAGGTAGCCCTGTTCAATATTCTTCAGGAAGGAGACATCCAGATCCGTGGTTTCAAATTGAGGATGCCACTGGATATATTGTTTGTATTCACGGCAAATCCGGAAGACTATACGAACAGGGGTGCTATCGTTACGCCGCTGAAGGACCGTATTGAGAGCCAGATCCTGACCCATTATCCTAAATCGGTAGAACATTCCCTGGCCATTACAGAGCAGGAGGCCTCCGTGCACGAAGACCAGGTCGCAAGGGTCAAAATCAGCGACCTCGTGAGGCGATTGATCGAGCAGGTTTCCTTTGAAGCCCGGAGCAGTGAGTTCGTGGATCATAAAAGCGGAGTATCAGCGAGGCTTACCATTGCCGCGCTGGAAAACGCCTTTAGCGCTGCAGAGCGCAGGGCCATCATCAATAAGGAAAAGGAGACGCAGGTGTGGATCAGTGATCTGGTTGGCATTATCCCGTCTATCACGGGTAAGATAGAACTGGTGTATGAAGGTGAGCAGGAAGGCCCTTACCAGGTAGCTTATAACCTGCTGGAGAAGTCATTCCGGACGATCTTCGGGCAGTATTTCCCAAGTCCGGATAATAAAAAGAAAAGAAACCGCGAAGGGGTGCCTGACGAGAATCCTTTCAGGAGCATCATCTCATGGTTCGATAAGGGAAACAACGTAAACATGTTGTTTAATTCAAAAGATGCCGAAAAGATCCAGTTGTTGTACAAAGTTGACGGGCTCCATGGACTCGTTAAAAAATTCTTCCCACAGGCATCAGAAAAAGAGCAGGCCCTGATGATGGAATTTGTTTTACACGGACTGAGTTCTCATTCCCTGATCAGCAAGAAAGTGTTGGAAGCCCGCATTGAGTTCAAGGACCTGATGGGTTCCATGATCAACCTGGGGCAGGAATCGGGTTATAAGGATGATGACGATGCGGATGACTACAGGTAATTGGCAGATCGGCAGATTGGCGGATTGGCGAATTAAATCATCCGTTCATTCGCCAATTCGCCAATTATATTGACTTCCCGCTCCAGTAGCACGCCGAACATTTCCTGCACGCTAAGCAACATTTCCTCGCTGAGGTCGTAGATCTCTTTACCCGTTGCCCCGCCGTAATGAACAAGCACAAGGGCCTGTTTCTCATGTACCCCTGCATTGCCTTTTCGATAGCCCTTCCATCCTGCTTTCTCAATCAGCCATCCTGCTGCCAACTTGACTTTACCGCCGGTCAGCGGATATCCAACAATGTCGTTGTATCTGGCCTTCAGCTGCTCGAAGGTTGGCAGACCCACTTCAGGGTTCTTGAAGAAGCTACCTGCATTGCCAATCACGGCGGGATCCGGGAGTTTGGATCTGCGGATGCTGATCACCGCATCCCCAATGGCGCGTATGGAAAGATCCTGCACACCCATTTTATCCAACTCCTGGGCAATGGCACCGTAGGAAGTATGAAAATTCGGCTTTTTGTTGAGCCGGTAGGTGACTGAGGTGATCATGAACTCCCCTTTGTATCTGGTTTTAAATACAGAATCCCGATAACCAAAAGCACAGTCGGATGCCGTAAAGGTGTACAGCTTTTCCTCTTCCAGGTGCCAGGCCTCCAATTCATGGAAAACGTCTTTCACCTCCACACCGTATGCCCCGATATTTTGAATGGGGGATGCCCCATTTCGGCCGGGGATAAGGGCCAGGTTTTCTACGCCGGCAAACCCTTTGCCGATGCAGTATTCCACAAAGCCATGCCAGTTCTCCCCCGCCCCCGTTCTTACAAAAATATGGTCCTCATCTTCCTTGATCACTTCTTTACCCATGATCATATTATGCAGCACGATACCGTTAAAATCAGCAGTAAAAAGGATATTGCTGCCGCCTCCCAGTATCAGGTTTGGAACTGATTTAATGGGATCCAGATTGGAAAGTTCATCCACACTCGATATCTTGGCGTAATATCTGGCCTTGACATCTAATCCGAACGAATTATAAGGGGCCAGTGAGACGTTTTCGAGAAATTGCATACAACAATAATAAATAAAAAATGGGGCGTACTGTAACCATACTTGGAGCAACGGGACTGATAGGCAGCCATCTTCTCAGGATACTGATCAATGATCCTAAAACCGAAAAGATCGTAGCATTGGTCAGGAATATGATCGATATCACCAACCCGAAGCTGGAGCAATTCGTGATCAACTTCGAAGATCCCAAAGCCTATGAGCCACATATTGCGGGCGCTGAGGTTGTATTCAGTGCGGTTGGCACCACCAATAAAGATGTGGATGGTGACCATGAAAAATATAAGAAGGTGGATTTTGATATCAATCGCCATGCTGCCACTGCTGCTGCCAAACACGGCGTTTATTCTTATGTACTGGTGTCCTCTGCCAAGGCTGACCCCAATAATAACAACAGCTTTTACCTCAAACTAAAAGGTGTTACCGAAGAAGTGGTCTGTCAACAATCGATTCCTCAGATCCATATCATGCGACCTTCTGTTCTAATTGGCCGTAAGACAGAAAAAAGACCTGGTGAAGTGATCGTCGAAACCCTCTCGCCCCTATTCTCCTGGGCATTCAAGGGCAAGAACGAAGCATTGAAACCCATACCCGCAGACGAAGTGGCAAAAGCCATGTTTGCGGCGTCTTATTCACCAGCCAAGGGCATTCATTTTCATGAGTACGGCAGCATGCAAAAACTGATCAAATCATTGTCGCACTAACCCCCAATCGTGGAATAATATCAGTTGGCTTTACCACGCGATGACGAAGGAGATGCATCATTGACTTTAATTTTCAACAAGGCAGGTAAAAACAGGCTGGAACTTTAACGCTATTGCGGATCTACATCCGGTTGTATAATCACCGACCGGAATTGCCGGTCGTTCTTCAAAATAGCCATTTGCTGCAGGATCAGCTTTTTCGCATAGGTGGTTGTTTTAGTATCCTTCGATAACTTCAGCAACAGCTCAATGATATACATGTTTCTTACGCGGCCCACAACGGGTTCAGCAGGGCCTGTGATCTGACCCGGATATTCTTTTGCAAGCGCATTGGCCATGATCTGCGCCGCCGTTTCCGCCACCAGCTTTTCCTTATGTTTAAAGGTAACCTTCACGAGTTTGGAAAACGGCGGGTAATGGAATTGTTTTCTCCCCGCAAGCTCGGCAGTATATAGCTTTTTATAATCGTGCTCTTTTACCCATTCCAGAACCGGGTGTTTAGGGTTTGTAGTTTGAATCATCACTTTACCGCGTTGATCTTTCCTGCCGGCCCTTCCACTTACCTGCTCCATCAGTTGAAAAGCGCGTTCGTTGACGCGAAAATCCGCAAAGCTTAACAGTCCGTCGGCGTCAAGAATGCCTACCAGCTGCACGTGATCAAAATCAAGGCCCTTTACCACCATCTGGGTACCGATCAGAATGTCGATCCGCTGCTGTTCGAATTGCTGGATCATCTGGTCGTGGGCCGTTTTCCCTTTTACCGTATCCATGTCCATACGGGCGATCCTGAAGTCCGGAAAGGTCTCTGTAAGTTGTTCCTCGATCTTTTCTGTACCGAAATTTTTCTCCAGCCAGCTTACGGAGCCACATGCCGGGCAGGTCACGATGCGTGGATAGGTATTCCCGCAATAATGACACTGCAGTTTCTGGGGGAGTTTATGAAAAGTCAGCGTAACATCGCATTGTTCGCAATGGGGTATGAAGCCGCAGGTGCCGCAGATCAGGTAGGGTGAATACCCGCGCCTGTTTTGAAAAAGGATGACCTGTTTTTTTGCTTGCACGGTTGATTCTATCGCCTGCTGCAATAACGGGGAGATCATGAGCTTGCCTTTCTCCTTTCTAACCACTTCCCTGGTGTCAAGGACTTCTATCTCCGGCAGCAGCACGTTTCCGAATCGTTCATTCAATTCTACGCCGGCATATTTCCCAGTCTTTACATTGTAATAGGTTTCTATGGAGGGAGTAGCGCTGCCCAACAACACATGTGCACCAAGTTTAGAGGCATAATATATGGCTGCATCCCGGGCATGATATCGTGGCGCAGGGTCTTGTTGTTTAAAGGATGGATCGTGTTCTTCGTCCACAATGACCAGACCCAGATCAGCAAAGGGAAGAAACAGAGACGACCGCGCGCCCAATAAGATTTTAACTTCACCGCTTTTCACTTTATTCCATATCTCTACACGTTCGTTGGGACTGAATTTAGAATGATAAATGGCAATGTATCCACCAAAATGCTTCTGAAGCCTTCTGATCACCTGCGAGGTAAGCGCTATCTCAGGCAGCAGGTAAAGCACTTGTTTGCCTTTCAAGATATACTCCTCCATAAGGCGAATGTAAACCTGGGTTTTACCACTGGAGGTTACACCGTGCAACAGGCAAACCTGTTTGGATGTGAAATGCTCCCTGATCGCAGCGAGGCAAGCCGCCTGCGCAGTCGACAGGGTAAAGTCGATCTGGATTTCGCGGGCAGCATAATGGATTCGGTCCACGGCCATCTTCTTCACTTTCAAAATACCTTTATCTGTAAGGCCCTTTAGCTGGGCTGCTGAGGCGCCCGATTTTTTCAGGAGTTCAGTTTGTTTCACCTCCCCCTCGGTTTTACTAAGATGGAGAAATGCCATCAACAGTTCCATTTGCTTGGGAGCGTTTGATTTTTTGTTCAGTAGCTCAGCCAGTTTTTCCTCCTGCCTGTACTCAGGATCAATCAACACATAGTTCTCTTTCTTCTCTGTATATTTTTCTTTCAGCGCTTCCCATGCCCAGCACAGCTTATGCTCGATAAGCCTTTTCACAACGGGGTAAACAAAAGCTGAATCAAGGATCTGCTGCACTTCCTGCAACCTGAGTTCCTTCTTCAGCAACAGCGCTTCAGCCACCAGATATTCCTGATCATCCAGCTGCGAAAAATCTTCCCCGAACTCTTCATTATACATCAGCACCGTTTCGCTGCTCAACTTGAAATTAGAAGGCAGCGCGGCCGACATGACTTCGCCTTCTGAACACATATAATATTCAGTAAGCCATACCCAAAGGGTTAGCTGGTCTTCATTAACCACGGGGTCCACATCGAGCACATTCAGGATCTCCCTGGGCTCAAATGCTGCAGGTTTCTCCGAATGCAACTGTTTGATGATACCCGCATACTTCTTCTGCTTCCCAAACACCACTTCCACCCTCATTCCCGGCTGCACTTTCTCCTGCCACTCCTCAGGAATCGCATATGTGTAGGTTTTTGGAAGAGCCAGGGGAAGAATAACCTGTGCGTACATCATCGGAGGGTAAAATTAACGAAACTCAAAGCAATACTACTGTGGATCTTCACGGATCCATTCTGCATTATACTCGCGAAGTTTTGTTTCCATCAGGCTAACCACCTGTTGTTTTAAACGGGGAACATCCGCCATAGTAAGTCCATCGACCGGTACCATGGGAAGAAATACAGACCTGCATTTTCCGGGGTTCAGACTCAGCAGGGACCGATAATGAAACCGGGAATAATTGTCGGGGAATATCACTGGCTTAATGGGCGTCTGCGTTTCCACGGCCAACCTAAAAGCGCCATCGAAGCATTCTTTCATGGGTCTGCCGGTTTCATTGAAAGTGCCCTCGGGAAAGATCAGGATAGATACTCCCTTCCTGATCACAACCTTCAAGTGCCTTATACTTTGTTGCCGATTTTCAGCGCTTGAACGGTCCACCACCACTACGCAGACTTTGTATATGAACCCAAAGACCGGAACGTTTTTCAGTTCTATTTTTCCAAGTGGTCGAAATGGCTGCCGGATCACCTTAACGAGTAAAGCCGCATCGAGGTTGGAGATATGGTTCACCACAAACACATATTGCTTTTTAGCATCTGGTTCTTCTTCCATGATCCTCTTCACGTTCATCCCCACCATGAAGAACCAGAAATCGCCCCAGGCATGTAGTAACTTGTAAACAAAATTGCCGCCCTTGATCTTACCGAAGAAAGACCCGATCACCACGAGGGGAAATATGAGAAACATGAAAAAAATGAACCAGAATCCGGCCCATAAAAAATACAATACGCTCGCTGCCTTTTTAATCCACTTCATTTGCAATTACATTTCCATTCGTTTTCCAGATCGATCACGGTAACTACCACGATTCCCCTGGGAGAGTTGGCAAAAATGATCCTCACCTCCTGCCCGTCTTTTGTACCGCCTTCTATCGCGTACTTTGGGTCAGGGGAGCCCCGCATATCCGACTTGCTATGGTTGATCCTGCCATTCTTTAGTATATCCATTACTTCTTCCTCACTGATATGCCTGCAACCCATCCTGCAGCGGGCATGTTTTGAAAATATGAGTGACCTGGCCTCCCGGTTCAACCCTTCCCTTTCGCCGGATTCGGCGGGTCCATGCTCATTTACCCGAACCTCCCTTTCAGCCTCCTTTTTAGGCCGGTTTCCCCGCTCTTCTATCTTATCACCCTTCATCCAAAGCCAAAAGGAGAAAACGCCGATCAGCAACAAAACAAGCATCCAGCTGCCCTTTTTCATGTGCGCCAAGATAGATAAAATCCCCCATGGTTCGTATCTTTACAGACTATGGCAGAAGCCAGGACGATAGCATTCCACACGCTCGGTTGTAAATTGAATTTTTCGGAAACGTCCACACTTTCCCGGCAGGTGGAACAGGAGGGATTTGAAAAAAAGGATTTTGACGATCTGGCCGATGTATACGTGATCAATACCTGCTCGGTAACGGACAATGCCGATAAGGAATGCCGGCAGATCGTGCGTAGGATCCAACGCCGCGCGCCAGGATCCCTGGTGGTCATCACAGGCTGCTACGCCCAACTAAAACCCAAAGAAATAGCAGCGATCCCGGGTGTTGACCTTGTGCTGGGAGCAGCAGAAAAGTTCAACCTGACGGGCCATATCCGGGAGCTTTCGAAAGGCGATTCTGCAAAGATCTCCAGCTGCGACATAGAAGACGTATCTGGCTTTAACGCTTCCTGGTCCATGAACGACCGTACACGTTCATTCCTTAAAGTGCAGGATGGTTGCGATTATACCTGCAGTTTCTGTACCATACCCATGGCCCGCGGTAAAAGCCGGAGCGACTCTATAGCAAACGTAGTGGGCCATGCGCTAAAACTGGCTGCAAGGGGTGTGAAAGAAATTGTGTTGACCGGTGTGAATCTGGGAGATTTTGGCAAAGGACCGAACGGTGCCCGTAGTCATGAAGAAGATTTCTTTTCACTATGCAGGGAACTTGAAGCGGTTAACGGAATTGAACGCTATCGGATCTCGTCGATCGAGCCGAATTTACTCACCAACGACATCATTGAATTGGTGGCGAAGAGTAAGAAATTCATGCCCCATTTTCACATTCCCCTCCAATCGGGGAGCAATGAGGTATTATCGCTTATGCGACGCCGTTATAAATGTGATCTGTACAATGAGCGGGTGGACCTGATCAAAGAGCTGATGCCCCATTGTGCGATCGGAGTGGATGTGATCGTCGGGTTTCCGGGAGAAACTGATGCACATTTCGAAGAAACCCTGGCATTTCTGCACAATCTGGACGTATCTTACCTCCATGTGTTCACTTATTCAGAAAGGGAACATACCAGGGCTATAGGGATGGAAAATGTGGTTCCCATACCAGTGCGGCACAGCAGGAACAAGATCCTGCGAAATCTGAGTTATATGAAGATGAGATACTTCACAGAGGCCCATGCCGGACAGTCGCGCAAGGTCCTGTTTGAAGGCCGTTCCAAGAATGGTATGATGGAGGGTTATACAGACAATTATATTAAAGTTACCATACCGCACCGGGAAGACTATGTGAACCGTATCGTAGAGTGGAGACTATAGAACATTTTTTTCTTCAATAAGCCGGGCATCATAAATGTCCTGCTTTAAACAAATTACATTATGGGAACCCTATCAGGTAAAATTGCCCTGGTCACTGGCGCGGGCTCGGGTATTGGTCGTGCCGTCGCTGTTGCTTATTCACGCGAAGGCGCAAAAGTCATGGTATCAGATCTTGATGAAACAGGAGGAAATGAGACTGTTGAGCTGATCACCTCCCATGGCGGAATCGCAAAATTTATACAGGCTGATGTTGCCTTGCCGGAAGACAACAGGATACTGGTGGAAGAGTCCGTCAAGGCCTACGGCGCCCTCGATATAGCCTGCAATAATGCCGGTATCGGCGGTCCCATTGCTCCTACCGGTGAATACCCTATTGAAGGTTGGAACAAAGTGATCAGCATTAACCTGTCGGGCGTTTTTTATGGCATGCATTACCAGATACCAGCCATGTTAAATAAAGGTGGTGGTGTGATCGTAAACATGGCTTCTATTCTGGGTGCAGTGGGTACCGCAAACTCCCCGGCCTATGTGGCTGCCAAACATGGCGTAGTTGGTTTAACGAAAGCTGCCGCCCTGGAATATGCGCAGCAGAATATTCGTGTGAATTCAGTGGGGCCGGGATATATCATGACGCCCCTGCTGACCAATAACCTAAGTGATGAGGTGTTGAAATATGTTGAGACCCTCCACCCGGTGAAAAGGTTGGGCAAATCGGAAGAAGTGGCCGAACTGGTGTTGTTTCTGAGCTCAGACCTATCGTCGTTCATAACCGGTTCCTATTATCCGGTAGACGGGGGATATCTGGCGCAATAACCACCATATGAAAAAATACCAGGTCACCATACATTTCAACTTAACGGAAGAGTTCATGATGCTTGTTCCCGAGCACCGGGTATACATCAATGAATTGATCAATAAGGACTTTATTGACCAGTATGCAGTGAGTATGGAGTCGATGCAGGTCTGGATCACCATGAATGCTGAAAGCAAAAAACAAATAGAGGGCTTGATGGAAAAATCACCCCTCCATAAGTTCTGGACAGTGGAGATAAATGAACTATTTGTCCTTGACGGGATGCACTACAGGTTGCCAGCAGTTCAACCGAATTAAAAGTATCAGCAGAGCAATTTCAGGAGTCTAAAAAAATTTTTGCCGTTATATCTCAGTCCCTATCTTTGCACTCCGCAAAAAGGGAGTTTAGCTCAGCTGGTTCAGAGCATCTGCCTTACAAGCAGAGGGTCGGCGGTTCGAACCCGTCAACTCCCACTGGTAAAGGGCTTCAAGTAATTGAAGCCCTTTATTATTTACTACCCTTCCTCAATGGAATTTTATTGGTCTGTTCCCCTGGCTAATCGGGGCGGAATAAGAAAATCTAAAGGATGCTGCCTGAAATACTTCCACACCACACTGATCAATTCAGGATAATCCTTCAGCTGAATACCCCTGGATCTTACCGCTACATAAAACGCCAATCCAAAACTGACCAGGAAGTTCAGGAAACCAATCATCAACACGCCAGCTAAGATCACCACCGTATAAGATAACGGCACGTTATGCTCCAACCCATAGTATCCTATTGCCGTATTTCCCGCAGATATAGTAATGTGCCTGATGTCAAACGGCAACCCCATGATCTTCCCCAGCGGGCCGGCGATTCCTAAGAAGAATCCAAGCGCCACACTGCCTGCAAATGCGCCGGAACCCCGCCGGACGAAATTCACCAGCTTATTCAACCTTTTCACCGACATCGTATAGCTCAGGACCGGGTGGGTCTTAAGGCGTTCAGGAATTTTTCCATACACCACATGGTTCTCTACATAACCCGCTATGATGCCACTTAAAAAGAGAAAAAATCCAGTAAAGCAAGCGTATAAAAGCGCCAGGCTATGCCAGGGATGCTGATCCTCGAGCAACTTCATTGCTCCCGCCCCATCTGCGATCTTTGTTCCGGTGATCATATGCCATCCTAAAGCCAGCAAATAGGTTAAAGGAAACACTACGATCAGGTTGCCGGCGAATGATGCGATCTGGCTGCGAGACACCTTAGACATCGTAACCGCCAGATTCTGCAAGTCGGGGCGGCCCTGGCTTTTTCTGGCATCCAGGGACCCCGCCACCGCAGACGCGGTATATGCAGGCTGTTTAGTAGCCAGCGTTGATCCCGTTTGATCCATCAATACGAAACCCATGGAATAATTTACGCCGTAAAGGAAGCCCTGCCCAAACGGAGCCAGGGACAAGAGTCCCAGCAGATTTTTGAAGATGGCTATGAAGGATACGATAAAACCTCCCTTCATAGCGCTATAGAACAGCTTCACTATTTCGCGGCGTGTAGAAGAAATATACGTCTCCCCCTTCCTGCCTTTATGCTCAGCGATCTGATAAGCCAATAAACCCAGGTTGTTCGACAAAAACTCCCCGATACTGTTTTTTCGGTTCTCATACCGGATCACCTGGCTGAAATACTGAATGAACCTTTCCGTATTAAACTGCTGATCCTGGTCAAGTACATCAAGAATAATGAACAGCCTTTCAATATGCTGCTCCATCCTCAACATCAGAAAAGTCTGCGCCAGGCTGGTTCCTTCAACCCCCCTGAGATCTTTGAGCCAATGGAGACTCTGCCTGCAGTTATGCAAGGCCTCTCCAATGTTATTGATCAGCAGTTTCTTATCGTCTATATACCTGTCCTGCTGCCGCTCAATATATAAATTAACCAGCCGATTCTGCTCGAGGAATGGATAGTTCGATGTTGGGTCGATATTGAACCTCAGGATGATCTCTTTTTCCATGCCCGTATTTGCCAACCTGTACGAAAGGATCTGAAGGGACTTCTGCAGCTGTCTGATCAGCTGGGTTTCGGTCAGGTTGATCTGTATGCCAAGGATCTCAAAAAAGCTTTTCCAAAGCTCTGGATCGATACCTTCCACCCAACGATAGTCGGTCTTTTTGAAAAACACCCTGTTCATGACAAATAGAAAATCGTTCTTCTTTTGCAAGGCAGGCAGGATCTTATGCTGCAACTTCGTACTCAATTCCTGCACGAAGCCCCTGGAGCTGGAGATACCACTCTCTGTTAATGCCACCACAATATCGGTATTCAGAAACTGGGTCAGAAGTGTGCGACGCAGGGAAAACAACATGGACCTGTCCTGCTGCAACGTATACAACAAGGCCCCGAATTTCAATTCCGCTTGCTTAAAATCACCCGGCCGGTCGGGCCTGATCCGCTTCACCAGCTCAATGAGGAATTCCAGCCCACGGGTGCTGCTGTCTATCGACAACACCAATGCTCCCTGATCGGCTGGTTCTGAAGATTCCGCTTTGTGCCTGCTATTCCTGTTAAACATGGTGAAAATGACTGGAAATGATGGTTTCCCATCATTGGACAATAATTCAGCCAATTTTGTTGCAAAGAAATATTAATCGGCACAAGAAGTATTTAACTTTGTGCAAACAGGATATGCCAGGTTATAAGGAACAATACAGGGAAATAGAGCAGGACGATACAGATGTCCTTGAAGCTCTGGATCATACGCACAGCCTGATTGTGTGGAATGATGAGGTCAATACTTTTGAATGGGTCATTGAGACCCTGATCGATGTTTGCGGACATGCTGAGGAACAGGCCGAACAGTGCGCCATGATCATACACACCCAGGGTAAATACGCCGTTAAGCATGGCAGTTATGACAACCTGAAGCCCATGTGCGACGCAATTACGGAAAGAGGAATTGGCGCCACCATTGAGGTACTTGCTACATAGCCAAACAAAATTCCCCATCCCCATGTTCCCAGACCTTTCCACAGCTGACGAAGATGGCCTGCTTGCCATAGGTGGCGACCTCAGCACCACCACGCTCAACCTCGCTTACCGTTCAGGAATATTCCCATGGTTTTCAGGCAAAACACCAAGGTGGTATAGCCCGGACCCGCGGTTTGTACTCTTCCCCGGCGAACTCGTCATCAGCAAAAGCATGAAGCAGGTATTGCGAAGCGGCAAATTCAGTTTTACCACTAACCGGGCCTTCGGCGATGTGATCACCCACTGCAGCCATACAGCGCGCGACGGCCAACCCGGCACCTGGATCACGTCCGACATGATCAGGGCTTATGTTAAACTTTTCGAAGAAGGCGGAGCAGAGAGCGCTGAAACCTGGATGGATGGAAAATTAGTGGGGGGGCTTTACGGAGTAAGGGTTGGAAAAGTCTTCTGTGGCGAAAGCATGTTCAGCCACGCTTCCAACGCAAGCAAGTATGCTTTCATCCACTTCGTGCAGCTGCTCGTAACACAGGGAATAGAACTGATAGATTGTCAGGTATATACCCCTCATCTCGAATCACTGGGTGCCCGGATGATCCCGAGATCAGCCTATCTTGACTACCTCAAAAAATAATCATCGTCCAAACTTCTTCTTCAGCTCGGCCAGGGCGTCATTCATATTCAGTGCAGAAAGATCTTTTTCCTTAGCTGGCGCAGCTGCCCGCTGCACCTGTTTTCTTGGCGCAGTAGTCCCCTGTTCATCAGCCTGCTTGATGGAAAGTGAGATTCTTTTCCGAGGTATATCCACCTCCATCACCTTCACCATCACCTGCTGATTTAATTTCAACTTCTGTGCAGGATCGGTGATATATTCATGCGCGATCTCCGAAACATGCACCAGCCCATCCTGTTTCACACCAATGTCCACAAATGCACCAAAGCGCGTTAGATTGGTCACCACACCAGGTACTACAGAGCCTTCCTTCACCTCTTCAATCGAAAAGATCTGGGCAAACTCAAATTGCTGGGCCTCACTCCGCGGATCCAGACCCGGCTTCTTCAATTCATTCAGGATATCTTTCAATGTATGTTCCCCTGCAGAAGGGGTGATGTACTTTTTAATGTCGATATCATTCACCAAAGCTGGGTTACCGATCAGCACCTTCAACTCCAGTTTGAGATCGGCTGCCATTTGCTCAACGATAGGATAGGTTTCAGGATGCACGCCCGTAGCGTCAAGCAGGTGTTCGGCTTCCATGATCCTCAAAAATCCGGCAGACTGCTCAAATGCCTTATCGCCCAGTCTTGCTACTTTCAACAACTGCTTCCGGCTTTTAAATTTGCCGTGCTCATTTCTGTACGAAATGATGTTCTCCGCAATGGAAGCGTTAATGCCACTCACATACGCCAATAAATGTTTACTCGCGGTATTCAGATTCACCCCAACCATATTCACACAACTCACCACCGTTTGATCCAGTTTCTCCTTTAGCCTGAATTGATTCACATCGTGCTGGTACTGCCCTACCCCGATACTTTTCGGGTCGATCTTCACCAACTCAGCAAGTGGATCCATCAGCCTGCGGCCTATACTAACGGCACCGCGTACCGTAATATCTTGCTCAGGAAACTCCTGCCTCGCCGTTTCACTGGCACTGTAAACCGAAGCTCCGTCTTCATTGACAAGGAAAACCGGCAAGCCGAGATTCATCTTCTTGATAAACTGTTCCGTCTCCCTTCCCGCTGTTCCATCCCCGATCGCAAAAGCCTGTATGTTGTACTTTTTAACCAGTTCTTTGATCAGGTACTCCGACTGCATCATACGTCCCTGCTCGTGAACATAGATCACAACGTTCTCTTTCAGGCTGCCGTTCTCATCTAAACAAACCACTTTGCAACCGGTTCGGTAACCCGGATCTATGGCCAGTACTTTTTTGCTGCCCAGCGGGCTGCTGAGCAGGAGCTGCCTTAAATTCTCTGCAAACACCTGAATGGCATCTTCATCTGCCTTCTGCTTCAGCATGGTCCTGAACTCCGTTTCAAGGGAAGGCTGCAACAGCCTTTTCCACGAATCTTTCAACGCCTTGCGTATATGGGGGGTGGATGCGTTGGAGGCTTTAACAAAATGATGATCCATCCTGTTGAGCGCATCATCTTCCATGGGGCTGATGCTGATCCTTAAAACGCCTTCCAGAAATCCGCGAAGGATCGCCAGCGTACGATGCGATGGAATGGTCTTGATCAGCTCAGAAAATTCAAAATAATCTTTATACTTCTGGGCTTCGGTTTCCTTCCCCGGCACAAGCCTGCTCTCCATCATGGCCTTATCCTCGAACAGCCGGCGCAACGAGGTACGCACCTCTGCATTTTCATTCACATTCTCCGCAATAATATCCCTGGCCCCCTGCAATGCCTCATCAACAGACTTTACCTGTTCGTTGATATATGCCTTAGCTGATTCTTCAGGATCTGCATCTGTTTGCTCCATCAGGAAATTCGCCAAGGGCTCCAATCCATTTTCGCGGGCTGCTGATGCTTTCGTTTTCCGCTTGGGTTTATATGGAAGATACATGTCTTCCAATTGCGATAAGGTTGTTGCTTTGTTGAGTTTCTCTTGCAACGATGCAGTCATTTTATCCTGCTCATTGATACTTTTCTCTATTGCTGCTTTTCTTTCTGCAAACTCCTTCCTGCTCTTCGCTTCGTCCTGGATCTTACCGATCACCACTTCATCCAAAGCACCGGTTTTATCTTTCCGGTAACGCGCGATGAATGGAATAGTGGCACCATCATCAAACAATGAGAGAACAGCTTCCACCTGTGCAGCTTTGATGTTGAGGGATGCGGCTATATCATTTACAAATTCCATCTGATTCATTTAATAAGGGCTTGCGAAACTAAAGGGATGAGGGCTAACAAAAAAATCAGTTTCGTATTATTTCTGCACTATTGCCAAACCATTTTTCTGGAAGGATATAGCTCTGCATGTTGCAGCATGAAGTGCCGGACAAATTCGTTACCTATATATGGCGTGATGAGTTCTTTCAATTGTTCCTTGTTGCGGATCACCTGCCTGGCGGGCAAAAAGCCCATTCCATAAAAGCGGCCCTCTTCCATCAGCAACCAGGTTCTTTCGCCGGCTTCGCGGCCTTCTTCCATAATGGCAAAACTGGGCAGTTCGCGCTGCAGCTCTTCGATGGCCCGGTCTACCCTTTCATTATAAATGATCGCGTCCTCTGCGCCTCTGCAAACCCCATTACACTGTTCATCACAATGCGGTTTTTTCAGCAGAAAACAACATACTGCGCAAAGGCTGTGTGCTTTCACTAACTTCCAAACCATGCGGTGCGCATCAGCCATCAGCGCGTAACGGCTCAGGGGTTTTGAGTTTTTCCTAAGCCTGTCGATAAAAAGCCTCTTCCTGCCCTGCCGGTCTTCGAACATAAAAATGCCATATCCAAACTCGAGTGTCTTCTGGCTCGTATTGAATACTGGCCAGTGCTTTCGGATCTCCAGGCTTTCCAATATGGATGCGGTGAACTCGCTTCCGGTTAGCGTAAACGATATCCGATACACATTTCGAATCAGGTCCTGCTTTTTCCTGGTCGCAGAATTATTGGAAAAATGACTAGTCACCCTTCTTTTTAAATCCTTTGCCTTGCCTACATAAATGATTCTCTGTTTTTGATCGTAGAAATAATATACTCCGGCGGCGTTCGGCAGTTGATCAACGTCAGACACAGACAGGTGCAAGGGAAGATAGGATTCCCTGCTGCCTTTTTTCAACATGGCATCCAAATGCCCGCCTCCGTCGTTTTGCAGTAGAAGGTCAAATAGCTTGACAGTAGCCTCTGCATCACCGGCTGCACGGTGGCGATCAGAGATCGGAATGTCTAAAGCCCTGCAAATATTTCCCAGTGAGTAACTGGAATAGCCGGGAAATATTTTCTTACTCATACGCACGGTGCAGAGCTTTGGGGTCTCCCACTGATACCCGGCCTGCCGCAGGTGGTGTTTGATGAACGAGTAATCGAAATTGACGTTATGGGCGATGAAAACACGGTTGGAAAGCAGGTTGAAAATATGCGGCGCCACCTGTTCAAAAATAGGGGCATCCCTCACCAGATCATTGCTGATACCCGTCAAGGAAGTAATAAATCCTGGAATGGGACATTGCGGGTTTACCAAAGTCTGGTACTTCCCCTCCACTTCTTTTCCATTGTGCAGGATGATCGCTATTTCGGTAATGTATCCCGAGGCAGCATGACCGCCCGTAGTTTCTATGTCAACAATCGCGTACACCCTTTAAAATTAAGGATTTGTGTCGCGTGTTCACGCTTGAAATAAAAAAAAGCGGACCTTATCCGCTTTTATAAAAAGGATTACGTTGATGAACAACTACCTCGAACTGGAACTACCAGGCCAGGTACGTAATGGTGACGATCGCTGCATAAAGAGCAATCACGATCAGGGTGGTTTTAACGCCACTTTTCAAATGAAATGAGTCGAGATTCCGCATAGCCTAAAATTTAAAAGTTAACAATCGTGGATAGAGGGCTAAAACGGTTTCAAGGGTAGTGGAAAGATCTTTCCTGGGTCCGGAGGGATAAAAGTATCCGTGAATGTAAAGACTCTTAAGTATAAAAATCAAATTTTTTTATACACAATTCCCTTGCCCAGCCTAATAATCTGGATTTCAGCCCCCTGCTTCCACCCGATTATTTACCTTTGCACCCTTAATTAGCATGGAAATGGCCCTCAGCAAGAATTTCGAACACGTTTCAGCAGAGTCAAAATGGTACCAGCACTGGTTGGATAGGCAGTATTTTGCCAGTAAACCAGACGGTCGCGAGCCATATACCGTAGTGATCCCGCCGCCAAATGTCACCGGGGTACTGCATATGGGTCACTGCCTGAACAATACCATCCAGGACATTCTGGTTCGCCGGGCAAGGATGCAGGGCAAGAATGCCTGCTGGGTACCCGGAACTGACCATGCCTCCATTGCCACGGAAGCTAAAGTGGTACACATGCTTCGGGAACGGGGCATTGCCAAATCTTCCATCAGCAGGGACGAGTTTCTGACCTATGCCTGGGAGTGGAAGGAGAAGTATGGTGGGATCATCTTGCAGCAGTTGAAGAAGATGGGTTGCAGCCTCGATTGGGATCGCACCTCTTTCACCATGGACGACCACTATTATCAGTCTGTCATTGGTGTGTTCAACGATCTCTATGGAAAAGGATATATCTACCGCGGCAAGCGGATGATCAACTGGGATGTGAAGGCCAAAACGGCTCTCAGTGATGAAGAGGTGATCTTTAAAGACACGCAGTCAAAACTCTATTTCCTCCGATACGAATTAGAGGGCAGCCCGGGTGAATATATCACCATCGCAACCGTGAGGCCGGAAACCATTTTAGGTGACAGCGCCATTTGTGTACATCCCGATGATGAGCGATTCCAACACCTGCATGGGAAATTTGCGCACGTCCCCCTCATCAATAGAAAGATCCCCATCATTGCTGACGAATACGTGAGCATGGAGTTTGGTACAGGTGCATTGAAGATCACACCGGCGCATGACATGAATGATTATCAGCTTGGACAAAAGCACCAGCTGGAAGTGATCGATGTATTGAACGATGACGGCACCATGAGTGATGCTGCCCAGCTCTATATTGGTGTTGACCGATTTGAAACCCGCAAGAAGATCGTTGTTGATCTGGAAGCAGCGGGTCACCTTGTAAAGATCGAAGACTACCCCAACCAGGTGGGCTACTCTGAGCGCACCGATGTAGTGGTTGAGCCAAGGCTCTCCCTACAGTGGTGGGTGGATATGAGAAAAATATCAGGACCCGCATTAAGCGCTGTGGTGGATGGCGAAATAAAATTTCATCCCGCTAAGTTCAAAAACCTATATCGCCACTGGATGGAGAATATCAAGGACTGGTGTATCAGCCGCCAGCTATGGTGGGGCCATCGCATTCCTGCATGGTACGATCAGCATGGACATGTTTTTGTAGCCCCTAATGAGGAGGCAGCGGTGCAACTGTACCTGCAACAGCATCCTGCGGGGAAAAAAGAGGATCTTAAACAGGATGAAGACTGCCTGGATACCTGGTTTTCGTCGTGGTTATGGCCTTTCGAGGTTTTTAAAGGATATTCTGATCCTGGCAATGCTGACATCAAATATTACTATCCCACTCAAACCCTGGTGACGGCCCCGGAGATCATCTTCTTCTGGGTGGCCCGAATGGTCATGGCCGGATTCGAATACATGGAGAAAAAGCCTTTTGAACAGGTTTACTTTACGGGCATCGTGCGAGACAAGCAGGGTCGGAAAATGAGTAAGAGTCTGGGCAACTCCCCGGACCTTTTGGAGATGATCGACCGATTTGGCGCTGATGCCGTTCGGTTTGGCATCATGATCTCGTCTCCTGCCGGCAATGATCTGCTTTGGGATGAATCCACCAACGAGCAAGGACGGAATTTTTCAAACAAGATATGGAACGCGCTGAAGCTGGTGAAGATGTGGGAAGAAAGAACACCTGTTTCATCTTCCTATACTCCTGAGCAGTCAGACAAGGCCTATTTTGCCGTCCATTGGTTTGATGCCAGACTGAGGCAAGTCAAAATAGAATTGGATCAGTCGTACGAACAATTCAGGCTGAGTGAAGCATTGATGACCGTGTACACCTTGGTGTGGGACGATTTCTGCAGCTGGTACCTGGAGTGGGTTAAACCTCCTTATGGAGAAGACACGATCGATGAAAAAGTACTCTCCGCTACTAAAGGATTTTTCGAAGAGTTGATGAAGCTCCTGCATCCATACATGCCATTTATTACGGAAGAGATATATCACGAGCTTTCCGATCGGGCAGCGGGTGACGATTTGTGTATAGCCCTCCTTGAGCCAGCTTCGGTTGATGAAGCCGATGCCGGTATTTTGACGCATGGCAGGCTTTTACAGGCTTCGATCACGGGCATCAGGGACGCAAGGAATAAAGCGCAACTGAAACCGAAAGATAGTATCGTGTTGTATGTGCAAACAGAATCTCCCGCCTCTTACGATGTGATCGGTGATATCCTGTCCAAACAGGTGAATGCTTCTTCGATAGAGATCACCCTTGAAAGCACGATCCCACAGGCTATACCTGCTGTTGCTGGAAAAGAAAAGTTCTACCTGCTTTCTTCAGCTCCCATAGACATGGGCTCCCAAAAGGAAGAATTGATGAAAGAACTTGAATACCTGAAAGGATTCCTGATCTCTGTTGAGAAGAAACTGGGTAACGGGAAATTTGTTCAAAACGCCAAGGCGGAAGTAGTCAACATTGAAAAAAAGAAGAAAGCCGATGCGGAGATGAAGATCAGGATGATCGAAGAAAGTTTAACAAACCTGCATTAAAATATCCTCTTAATTGCATCGTTAATTCAATAGATATGAAAACCATCCTCATGCTAGTTTTGGCAACCCTTTCCCTGCAGATCCAGGGCCAGCAGAAAACTGCCCCGAAAGCCCTGCCCGTAACAGCATACGTTGCCAGCATGGGCGGTAACAAGAGCGCAGATATCAGTGCCGATCTCTTCAAGAAAGTCATTGACAGCGGGTTGGTTGTTACAGATGATAAAGGCAACTCCTTCCCTGTTACCCGTTTCCGCATCAACTATACTTTTGTGGCTTCGTTCACTGACGGAGAAAGCCAGCAGAAGAAAGACTTCAAGGATTTTCGCGCGGGAGATTTTTATGACACGAACATGCTATCCGAGGACTGGCGGGGAAGCATTAAGGACAATGCCAAAAAAGGCGATCAGGTGATCATTAATAACATCATCATCCGATTGAAGAATGGAAAGAAGCTAATGATCCAGGAGTGGAAGGGAACGCTCAAGTGAACAATGTGATGAATGTGGGGAATGTGGGGAATGTGGGGAATG
>JBBAJO010000013.1:0-29599 GCA_040404005.1 Chitinophagaceae bacterium | reverse complement strand
GGAATGAATGTGGGAATGTGAGGAATGAGCCAAATCCGCCCCTGCCGGCCGGCAGGCAAGAATCCGCCAAATCCGCCAATCGCGTCTATCGGGGTATTAAATTAACGGGCAGAATGAATTCAAACTGATTTGCATTGGGTGGCCGGGCGAATGCGTCCGTGTCCAGCAACCGGGAGTACCTGATCCCGAAACTCACCTCCTGCTGGTTCCACCATTTCGTATCAAAGAATACCTCCACTCCCGTTGACGCTAAACCCGTAGTTCGTCCTGTTCTCAGGCTCTTCATAAAACTCTGGTCGTAAAAAACATTCCCCCTCACTCGCAAAAAATACACCATCTGCGCAAATCCCCAATCCGGGTACGCCACCGGGAAATGATAATTGACCGCCCACTTCCACATACGCGGAAAGTTGAGGTCGGGGTACCCGCGCGATAAGGGAAAATTATTTGAAAAACCGTATTGACCGGCTGTATCACGGGCCTGGTATGCTGCTGATACTACCAAATTATGGTTCCGCATTATCCCCGGTAAATAAAGGAAAGACGATATCAGCAACTGCCGTGCTTCCAGATCCGACGTAGCTCCCCTATGCCTAATCGTTAGTGTGTGGGCGAGCCTCGGAAAAATATGCTGATCTGCCTTTTGAATCTGTATCCTCCAGTCAAGCCGGTTGTCCATAAAATTGAATCCGTTATCGGCCGACTTGGGAAGATCTTTAAAGTAAAGTTGTTGCGTATTGAACAGGGAAGTCAGTGTCAGAAAAGAATAGGTTCTGCCGCCGGTAAAATTAAGCGGCACACTGAGTCCTATGTTCGCATTCATTTCGTTCCACCGGAACTGCCGGTTATTCTGTACGGCCTTCCGGTCGAAGGTGTAAGACAGGCCGCCGGTGATCCAGGGAAACCACGCTGCAAAAATGCCGTTATAACCCACCTGGTGATAGCCTTCATTTTCATTATAGGCATAGTAAAGAGAAGATCTGAATGTATTCAGGACATTGTTGCCGTATAGCGTCATACTCCATTCTGGCTGTTCGTAATAAGGCCTCCAACTATGAAAATTGAAAAGCTTTGTCGCGCCGCGGTATGGCTTCACATCATAGCGCCCGCTGGTAACTGCGGTAAGGGTTGGAATGTTTGCCGGTGAAGTTTTATCAACATACATATCATTCCCTGTGCCGGCCCACTGTTCCGCGCTTACTGGCTTTGCTTCCAGCTTGGTCTTGTATACCCTGCTGCCCCAGGCAGAATTACCGGTGAAAAAGATGCTGTCGTTCAACGAAGGTGCCGCCTGTTGGATGCCTGCATATCTTGAGGTAGCCTCCAACAATTGCTGTTGGCGGTCGTCCCAGATCATAAGCCTATCCTGTCCGCTCCGGGTAGCGGTAAAATAAACGGAGTCTCCCTTCACGTATGGAAATGAGATGGCCTGCCAGGTAAACGGGAAAAGTTGCGAAGCCGTTTTTTGTTGTGTGTCGAATTTCAGGATCGACATCTGCCCCTCGGCAGACCGAACCATTAAAAAGATATGTTTATCATCAGCCGAGAACCTTGGTTGAGAAAAGAACCGAAGCGAATCAGACAACAGGATTTCAGCCTTGCCGTTCTGTGGATCGATGACATGTAAAGAGGAATTTCCGGAAGGATCAATTTCGATGGCGGCGATCGACTGTCCATCGTGCGACATGTCCGGGGAGAAATATTTTGTGCGTTTGGTAACATTCCGGCGCGTGCCTGTCCGCATATCCAACATCACGATCTCGCTAAAATTCCTCCAGCCCCAGCGGACGTCCGGATCGTAACGGGTATAGATCAGTTTCCCGTTGTGATAACTGTATTGGTCATCT
The DNA here is from genome assembly GCA_040404005.1 of Chitinophagaceae bacterium. Taxonomy (GTDB): domain Bacteria; phylum Bacteroidota; class Bacteroidia; order Chitinophagales; family Chitinophagaceae; genus Pollutibacter. The sequence goes on along the minus strand of JBBAJO010000013.1, from coordinate 27,752 downwards.
GCACTGATATCCTTTACTGCGATGCGTTCTTCCCGGCCATGATGCAGGAGATAGAAGCCCGGAAGGTGCCGGCCGGTTCTCCGGAAAAGGAGCAGGGAATCTTTCCCAATGGGATAGGGAAAAGCGTAGTCGGCCACATACCGTTCTGAGCGGGGGGTCACGGGTATGGCTTCATCTTCGGCCTTGTATCGCTGATCATCTTTATAAAAAGCAAAAGCCTCTTTTACAAACTGTTCGAATGGCAAGCCGGCATGTTTCTTTAAAGCACCCTGGAATGGATAAAAAAGAGGCTTGAAAGCGGCGGCTTCTCCGGTCACCTTCTTCCATATATCGACGCCATACTTTTCGCGGCCGTAAGCTACCATCAGGTAACCAAAGGAATAATGATCCGGCACCAGGTGTTTAAGCGACCCGTTCCGCAGTTTCATATAGCTAAACGACCGATTGACCTGCCAGAGCGATCGGTAGTCGGAGAAAAAAGCAGGTAGCCTTCCCCGCCCCTGGCCGGAAGCCATCGTTTCCTGGTAAACAGCATCACCTTCAAAAAACCAATTGGGAATGGCCGTACTGTTAGCCACCGCCTGACCTTCTTCACCTGCAATGATGTAGGCGAATTTTGAAAGCCCACGCCGGAAATTCATGTATTGCTGGACGTGCCGGTATTCATGTAATGCCAGTTGATCTACCCAGGCCAGACTGCCAAGCCGGAGGCTGTTCTGAAGGGGGGTCAGAAAAAACTCGCTTCGCCATGGCCCGAGTTGTACGTATCCGTTCGACAAAACAGATTGGTTTTGCAGCACGATATCGATCTTCCGGGTTTGGTCGCCTATGGTAGGAGCTGTGGCCTTATTCAAAAACAGGGTAATGTCGGCTACCCTTGTCGCTTGTGGCTCCAGGCCTGCCGGGAAGATCACCTTAGACACCGGGGTATTGATCTGTTTCCACTTCAACGATGGCGGGTTACCACCGAACTCCTGGGCCACGGAGTGGAGGTAAAAAAATAATGCAACAACAGCGAAGGCTGATCTAATCATGCGCCAGATTGAATAGATGAATTTAATTGTAATTTCATCATTCTGAATGATGTTATTACTCGCGCTGGCAATTGCACCTGGTCTGGCGATTTGTGTCTATATCTTTCTGCGCGACCAGTTTAACCGGGAGCCAAGAAAACGCCTCGTCATTTGCTTCTTTCTCGGAATCGTAAGTGCAGCGATGGCAGCAGCTGCCGAAGCTGTCCTGATCGGGTATTTTAAGCTTGACCCGGCAGAATCCATCTGGAGCGCCGTGTTGATGGCGTTTGTAATGGTGGCCCTGGTAGAAGAATGGAGCAAATACGTCATGGTGCGTTTCTATGCATTTGGTAAGCCCGAATTCGATGAGCCGTTTGACGGCATTGTCTATACGGTGATGGTGAGCATGGGATTCGCAACGGTGGAAAACATCGCCTACGTGATGCAGTATGGCTTGGGCACGGCCATCATGCGCATGTTCCTCTCTGTTCCGGCCCATGCGAGTTTTGCCATCATCATGGGGTATTATATGGGTAAGGCGAAATTTGCCGGTACCCGGAGGATGATCGTGTTGATGACAGGATTATTCTGGGCGGTTTTCTGGCATGGCCTGTACGATCTGTTCCTGTTTTTGCAGGAAAATAAGATGCTAAGGCTCTACGTATCCGGTAGCCTGTTATTTGCCGGCGCCATGGCGTCGTTCTTGCTGGCTATGCGTCTGGCAGGAAGGGCAATTAGGGAACATGTCAGCCTTTCTGAAAAAAACCATCGGAAGGGCCTTGAACAAGGTTAAACAGATTATGGAAAGACATGTAAAATGGTTAATTTTGCCGAAATTTTCCATGATATGTCTACACTGACCAAATCGATCGATTTTTCCCTTCCTTATAAGGTAAAGGATATTACCCTCGCTGAATGGGGCCGTAAAGAGATCCGTCTTGCTGAAGCTGAAATGCCCGGTTTAATGGCCATCCGCGAAGAATACGGACCAAGTCAACCCATGAAAGGTGCCCGCGTAGCTGGTTGCCTGCACATGACGATTCAGACAGCGGTGCTGATCGAAACATTGGTAGCCCTCGGTGCTGAAGTTAAATGGAGCTCCTGCAATATCTTCTCTACGCAGGACCATGCCGCTGCTGCGATAGCCGCCGCCGGTATCGGTGTGTATGCCTGGAAAGGCCAGACCATTGAAGAAGCAGACTGGTGTATTGAGCAGACCTTGTTCTTTGGAAGTGCTGACAAACCCCTTAACATGATCCTTGACGATGGTGGCGATCTGACCAATATCGTATTTGATAAATATCCTGAGCTGGTTCAGCATATCAAAGGACTCAGCGAAGAAACAACAACAGGTGTTCACAGGCTGTATGAAAGAATGGCGAAAGGAACCTTGCCGATCCCCGCTTTCAATGTAAATGATTCAGTGACCAAATCGAAATTTGATAACAAATACGGTTGTAAAGAAAGCCTGGTGGATGCTATCCGCCGTGCTACCGACGTCATGCTCGCTGGCAAGGTAGCTGTTGTAGGTGGTTATGGTGATGTGGGTAAAGGTTCTGCTGCCTCACTGGCAGGCGCTGGTTGCAGGGTGATCGTCACCGAGATCGATCCGATCTGTGCCCTACAGGCCGCCATGGATGGTTTTGAAGTAAAGAGAATGGCTGATGCTGTTGCGGAAGCTGATATCGTTGTCACCGCATCAGGATGCCGTGACCTGATCACCGAGAAGCATTTCAGGAAGATGAAAGACAAGGCGATCGTTTGTAACATCGGCCACTTCGATATTGAGATCGACGTTGCATGGCTGAACAACAATTATGGTGATACTAAAGACACCATCAAACCACAGGTTGACATGTATAATATCGACGGAAAAGATATTATCCTTTTGGCTGAAGGCCGTCTGGTAAACCTGGGTTGCGCAACCGGGCACCCCAGTTTTGTAATGAGTAACTCATTCAGCAACCAGACACTGGCCCAGATTGAACTCTGGACCAACACAAGCAAATACGAAAACAAAGTATATGTTCTTCCCAAGCACCTCGATGAGAAAGTAGCAAGATTGCACCTTTCCAAAATCGGCGTAGTACTGGAAGAACTAACGGGTGAGCAATCAGAATACCTGGGTATCACGAAAGAAGGACCTTTCAAACCGGAGAACTACAGGTATTGATCTGTATCGAAGTTTTTTTTTGAAACCACCCCCCAGGGTGGTTTTTTTATTTTTTGATCATGAAGAAGCGATTGCCATTGGCATCTACTCGAAAGAATCTGTTACCGCCTTCAATGAGGAGGCCCTGGGAATGACCTTTAGCGTGATGGGTATCCGTATTAAAAACTTTCCCTTTAAACCACATGCTGACGGTATCAGACACAACGGTGTGTCCGGTAACAATATGGCTGCTGTTGAAGCGCATCAGGGAACTGTCGATCTCTTTTTCGATCAGCTTTGGGTCTCCGCTGGCTTTGTACATGCCCCGATACCAGAAAGGGCCGTATTCACTGTAGAGTATTTCTGTCTCAATATCCGGATAATTGAATACGGAATCAGCGTAAAATGGCCTTGCCACCTTATTGATCATCGGCACATCAAATGGTACCCTGTATACCAGGGGCGAGATTCCACCGTGGACATACAATATATCACCTATCTTCTCAACAACATTCTTTGTCCTCAGCCAACTCCCCAGTTCCGACGATTCACCATAAAGTTGAACGAAAGGCGTATTCATTAAACTGGCTGCTTCCACATACTTAGGGTGCAGATACCTCAGGTCGCCGGACATATTCATGATCTCGTGGTTGCCCAGTACGTAATGAACATATCCACCGGCAACTCGTGCTTTCTCTTCCAGGGAATAAATCAACCATAACACTTCAGTAACCTGGCTGCCGCGATCTACAAAATCACCAATCAACAGCAAATGGCCTTCTTCGAAGGTCCAGTTAAATTGATCATCGATCACTTTATTGGCGACCAACAGCTTCCTGAAGGCAGCAAAATTCCCTTCTATGTCTGATATCACAAGCTGCTTCTTAGGCTTACTCCATTCACTTCTTTCCACCTGTAATTTTGCCTTCAGCCTGACATCGAAAGTTTTGTCAGGATGTTCTGTAGCTACCTTGACTACATAACCCGCCCTGCTTGACAGTGCCATACTGTCTACGGATCGAACGCTGATACCGTTCTCCGTGGTGATATAATTCACATACATTTTATTGTCCCTATACATCACGTATGGACCATCAGTGATGCTTTTATCATAAACAGCCGGAGTTCGCGGAGAACTCATGCTGAGAAGGATCAAGGGTAACATGGCCAGTGTTAATCGTTTCATCTTGGAATTTGAAGGTTAATAGAACCGGCACTATATAAATTTACTATTTCATACCCTTCTCAGGGCAAAAATTTTGAAAACGGATTTTCTGGATTTTATCCCCAAAAAGGGAGTTTATATCCTTGATTTATCGATTCTTTAGGCCGATTGGTTAAATTTGCTGAAATCCTGTACGCATGAAACCATACCTCTCTGAAAGAAACGCCCTTACCGTCATTACGGGCATTTTCTGTTTTGTCATGACCATTATGTCAGCCCTCCAGCATAACATCTGGCAAGCCGTAGCCTTTGCCCTGGCATTCAGTTATCAGTTGAAATCATTTGTCATCGTTCCAAAGAGAGAAGATAAGTTTAGTTGAATTTATTTGTAATCTTTCTAAGGAGAAAAGATAAGTTTAGCATAAAATTTGCAATGATAATCAGAAGTTTGAGGTATGCATATTAATTTCATTCGAAATATCCAGTTCACAAAATTGTTGAAGGTAGACGGGCGCTTAAAGGAGTTCAATTTCCGAAAGCTTACCGGCCTGAATGAGGGCCTGATCACGGTAGATGTAAGTGATGACCGGGGAAACAGGATCATGTTTACCATGCAAAAAAGCGCCGCGGAATACGTTTTCCATAATCAGCCCTATTTGCCAGACTGGGTGATCAAAAATGAGCAAAACCTCAGCGAGCTGATAGACGCCGAACTTCAGACCATCAGGTAATTGAAAACATATGTAGCCCGATAATTAAAAGCGCCTTCCAGGCGCTTTTTTTATTTCGTAGAGATCTTCTTATGAATTTCCATCTCTTTGACAAAATCCGACACTTCCGGATCCGAATACAGACCATACGCATCGATCAGGGTCCCTTTTTTACCATCCACCGTTTCAATGGCGTACAGGATAGATGTATCGTCCGGGTCCGTGATCCCCTCAAAGCGAAAGAAGTTCACCGCAATGACATCCCCGGGTGAATATTTACTTCCATCTGCCGTGGATACCATCGCTCCCTCTTCTATCCTGAACTGGTCCGCAAATCCTTTACGCTGCAAAACGTCGAGGCACTCGGTGATGCTTTTCATATCCGTTGGCCTGTCGTTTGCTTCCTCGTATTTATTTGACCTTTCATCCATATACCATGGTGCGGTGCTTTTAATATCGCCGCTCCAGTATCCCTTCAAATTGCCGGCACAGGCTGGAATGATTTTTTCCAGTCATACTAAAACATGTTATGGTTGTAATTGCGGGGGGACTTTTCATAACGGCATTTGCCATTTTGTGGTATATGATGAAAGTAGGGAACAGCAATGGAAAGAAAGATCTGCCCTCTTCAAATAAGTCATAAAAGACGTTAAACCGTTAGCTTTGCAGCATGACAAAGCTTTCGGTTAACATAAATAAGTTCGCTACCATACGTAATAGCAGGGGCGGTAATAATCCTGATCTGGTCAGGGCTGCCATTGACGTACAACGCTTTGGTGCCGATGGTGTGACAGTGCACCCGCGGCCTGATGAGCGTCACATCAGGTATCAGGACGTGAAGGATATAAAAGCCGTGATCGAAACTGAGTTCAATATAGAAGGCAATCCCCGCGAACAAAAGTTCATCGATCTGGTCCTTGAGGTTAAACCGGAGCAGGTGACCCTGGTACCCGACCAGCTTGGGCAGCTCACATCGGACCACGGCTGGGACACCATCAGGCATAAGCAATATCTTTCGGAAACGATCGCCCTATTCAAGCAGGCCGGTATCAGGGTGTCCATTTTTGTGGATCCTGTTGCAGAAATGGTTCATGGAGCAGCAGAAACGGGAACAGACCGTATAGAATTATACACAGAATCATATGCACGGAATTTCACGTCTGACCGGCAAAAAGCCGTCCAGCCTTTTGTAGCCGCCGCCGGTGTGGCGAGATCCTTGGGGCTGGGCATTAATGCGGGGCACGACTTAGACATGCAGAACCTTAAATATCTTCATGATCTTATTCCAGGGCTCGATGAAGTCAGCATTGGGCATGCGCTGATCTGTGATTCAATTTATTTGGGATTGGAGAACACAATTCAACTTTATAAAAGACAATTGGCGTAATTTACAGTTGTCTATAAAACTACATATATGAAAAAAATCCTGATGTTTTCTTTGTTAACGGCCTTTGTAGCCGTAAGTGCTTGTGCCCAGCAACCCAAAGCAAGTCCCGCCCAAAAAGCAACAGGCAAGGTAGGGAAAGCGACCATTACCATTAATTACAGCTCTCCTGCAGTAAAGGGAAGGAATATATTTGGAGACCTGGTTCCGTATGGTAAAGTTTGGAGGACCGGAGCGGATGAAGCCACCGTTTTTGAGACAGACACCGATGTTATGGTAGAAGGAAAGAAACTTGCTGCCGGTAAGTATTCGCTTTTCACCGTGCCCGATGCGAATAGTTGGACCATCGTTTTCAACAAAACCTGGAACCAGTGGGGTTCATACAAATACAAAGAAGAAGATGACGTTTTACGTGTGAATGCAAAACCTAAAAAAAGTGCTGGTTTCAATGAGCTGCTGAAGTTCGAAGTGGGTAAAGACAATAAGGTGAAAATCATGTGGGCCGATACGGAAGTGGCCTTCGACGTGAAAGGCTAATCAGCTTCTTTCTGCTGGCTGTTCCATCTCATAAGGTGGGTTTTACGTCATGAAAAGCAAATAGGCTGTCTCCGGGGTTTCCAAAAACCAGAGACAGCCTATTTTTATGCCTGTAATTTTTAATTCAGCAGTTGCTTTAATGTTCTTAGCAGCTCTTCCCCCCTTAGGTTCTTGGCGATGATTTTGCCGTTGGGATCCACCAGAAAATTCTGCGGAATCGATTCCACTTTATACTTCTGGGCAACCTCGTTAGACCAGAATTTAAGATCGCTTACATGTGTCCAGGTGAGGTTATCATCGGCGATAGCTTTCACCCATGCGTCTTTAGCCCGGTCCAGTGAAACGCCCAGCACGGTAAAATTCTTCGACTTAAACTGGTTATAGGCTTTTACCACGGTGGGGTTCTCTATGCGGCATGGCCTGCACCAGCTGGCCCAAAAATCGATCAGCACATATTTCCCCCGAAAGGATGAGAAAGCAATGGGCGCCCCCGAAGTATCGTTTTGAACAAATTCAACTGCTTCCGTCCCTATTCCACCTACGTTACCGTCTGCAATATACCTGGCCAGCAAATTGCCGAAATATCCTTTCTTCACTTGTTGATCGAGTGCATTGTACCTTCTCTCACTGACGGCTACTTCCGGTTTCAACTGGGTTGCGATCATGGCCACAAAAGGCGACACATACGATGTCGGGCGGGAATTAATGAACTTATCTGCTTTATCCTGGATCGTAACGAGCAGGCTTTCGTACTCTTTGCGCAACGCGCCGTTGGCATCGGGTTTCCCCGCGTTGATATCTTTTACGATGATCGTGAGTCTCTCAAACAAAGGGGAGAACTCGGTATTAAATGCTGCAAAATCGGCATGAGAGGGCGATCCTTTTACTTCTGCGATACCGATCGCCTCAACGATCCCGTTTACCGTAACGTTCGAATTATCCAGGAAAATGGTCAGTCGCTGGGTTTTGTCACCGTAAGTGAGAAGATGAATGTAGGGCTCGGTGACCTTTCCTTTCAGCGTGAAACTGCCCTTATCTGCTTTCGCGCTGGCTATGGGTTCACTATTTACATCGTCAACATACAGGCCTATTTCCGTACCATCGGCCAGGCCCTTTACATTGCCCTTGATGGTAAAACCAGCTGACTGGGCCAGCAGGCCCAGGGGAAGCAAAATACTTACCAGGAAGAATAAACGAAGTCTCATGTAGCATGTCTTTTTTGTAGAACGTCAATTACTTCTTGTAATGTATGTCCTTTAATGTTAAGCAAAATTAAATAATGGAACAGTAGATCAGCCGCCTCTCCCAGGAAAAGATCTTCGTTGTCGTCTTTGGCCTCTATCACGAGTTCGATCGCCTCTTCTCCAACCTTTTGTGCTACTTTATTTAAACCTTTCTCGAAGAGGGAATGCACATAGGATGAAGGGTCTTTGCTTTTCCTGCGAAGGCTTATAATTTCTTCGAGGTGTGCAAGAAAATTCTCCGTACGATTGACCTCACTCCAGCAGGTGTCCGCACCGGTATGGCAAACGGGACCGGTTGGTACGGCTTTGATGAGCAGGGTATCCTTGTCGCAATCCGGGGCAACTGATTTCAGCTCGAGAAAATGACCGCTATCCTCTCCTTTTGTCCACAGCCTGTTTTTCGACCTACTGAAAAATGTGACCTTCCCTGAAGCCAGGGTTTTATCCAGTGACTCCTGGTTCATATACCCCAACATCAGGACCTTGTGGGTATTGAAATCCTGGATCACAGCAGGAACCAGCCCGTCAGGGGATTTTGCAAAGTCGATGTTCATTGGGCAAAGATAGAACGATTAGCGAATTAAAGGATTTACGGATAACCGGATTAGCGAATTGACGGATTGACGGATTGACGGATTATCCTTTGGTCAATTCGCCAATTCGACAATCTGACCCGCCAATTCATATTCTAACCGCTATCCCCTGTTGATGCAGATAGGCCTTCAGATCCGGTATGACGATCTCGCGAAAATGGAAAATACTGGCCGCGAGGGCGGCATCGGCCCGGGCGATATTGAAAACATCTGTGAAATGCTCCATCGTCCCGGCGCCCCCGGAGGCGATCACGGGTACGGGTAACTCGCGGGAAAGCCGACCGGTAATGTCGAGGGAAAAGCCTGTCTTTGTACCGTCATGATTCATGGACGTCAATAATATTTCTCCTGCTCCACGGGCAACGCCATCATGAGCCCAATCTTCACAGCGGACATCGGTTTTAACCCGGCCACCATTCAGGTAAACATACCACTGCCCATCTGCCTCGAGTTTGGTATCAATGGCCAGCACCACGCATTGTGAGCCAAATTCCCCGGACAGTTCATTGACCAATTCGGGTCTACTGAAAGCTGATGTATTTACAGATATCTTATCTGCGCCATGTTGAAGCAATACCTGCACGTCTTCGATGCTGCTGATGCCTCCACCAACGGTAAAGGGAATATTGATGTGATGGGCAATGCGAGACACCAGTTCACTCAGCGTTTTCCGCTTTTCATGGGTAGCCGTGATATCCAGGAAAACCAGTTCATCTGCTCCCTGTCGGGCATATTCAGCCCCAAGTTCTACAGGGTCCCCCGCATCACGCAGATTGACAAAATTTGTACCCTTGACAGTCCTGCCATCTTTAATATCAAGGCAGGGTATGATACGCTTCGTGATCATGAGATAAATTTTTTCAGCTGCTCGATGGTGATCCTGTTCTCGTAGATGGCTTTTCCAATGATCACCCCATGGCAGCCTGCGTCTTTCAGCAACTGAAGATCATCGATGGTAGCAACACCCCCACTGGCCACCAGTTGGACATCGCTGTTGCCGTTCAGGATCTTTGTATAAAGCGGGATAGCCGGACCTTGCAGTTTTCCGTCTTTGCTGATATCGGTACAAAAAATGTAACGAAGGCCGAGTTGGGTGTAACTCGAAATGAAGGCTTGTACGTCCTGCGTTGTGGTTTCCAACCACCCGCCCACGGCGATCTTCTCATCCCGGACATCCGCACCGAGGAAAAAGCGGTCTGCTCCATAATGATCAAGCCAGTCGGAAAACACAGCAGGCTGTTTCGCGGCCATACTACCCACCGTGACCCAACTGGCGCCGCATTCGATGATCCGCTGCACATCGGACTCCTGTTTTACCCCGCCTCCGAAATCAACCAGCAGCGAGGTTTTTGTAGTAATTTCCTCAAGGACCTTCCAATTCACCACGCTACCTTTCTTTGCGCCATCAAGATCAACCACGTGAAGCCTGGTAATCCCAGCATCTTCAAATTGTATCGCCATGTCGAGGGGATCCGTTTGATAGACGGTCTTTTTTGAGTAGTCGCCTTCTGTCAGCCTCACCAGTTTTCCATCGATGAGGTCTATAGCCGGTATGATCTCCATATCAGAGTGTAATGAAATTTTTTAAAAGTTTCTCGCCGGCTTCTGCGCTTTTCTCCGGATGGAATTGAACGCCATAAAAATTGTCTTTATGCAATGCTGCGCTATAAGGGATGATGTAATCGGTGACCCCAATGGTATGTGGCCCCTCGGACGCGTAATAGCTATGTACAAAATAAAAGAAACTGCCTTCGGGAATTCCTTGAAATAGCGGCGACCCTGAATCCACCACTTTGTTCCACCCGATCTGGGGGACCTTGATGCCTGAATTGCCTGGAAGGAACTTCTTTACAGGCTCATCAAAAATGCCGAGACATTCTGTGTTGTTTTCTTCTGAGTGCCTGCACATCAGCTGCATACCCAAGCAAATACCCAATACGGGTTGCTTACATTGGATGAGCAACTGATCGAGCTTCCTCTCCCGCACATACTGCATGGCCGTGCTTGCTTCTCCCACGCCGGGAAATATGACCCGTTTTGCAGATCTGATGAGGTCATGATCATCGGTAACGAGTGCCGACTCCCCGATCCGCTCGAGGGCATAGAGAACGGACTGTATGTTCCCAGCATTGTACTTCACGATCACTGTTCCTTTCATACTATCCGAGTACTGATGATAAAAATGTTTTCGTAGCCGCCCTGACATCCTCTGCGCCTTCAATGGCGCGTATAAAAGCCGTACCAATGATCGCACCGTTTGAATACGCAGAAGCGGACCTGAAACTCTCCCTGTCTTTGATCCCGAATCCTACAAGCACCGGATTATTCAGGTTGTAGCTGCCCAAACGCCGCAGGAACCCGCTCACATCGGTCATGTTCGTGGCAGATCCGGTGGTTGAGGAAGATGATACGGCATACAGAAAACCCGAGCTTAGTTCATCCAGCTTCTTCACCCGTTCCGGAGTGGTTTCCGGGGTGACGAGAAATATGAAATCAAGTCCGTACTTTTTTATGACGGCTCCATACTCCACTTCAAATTCATACTCCGGAAGGTCCGGCAAGATCAGGCCGTCTATACCGGCAGCCGCTGCATCTGCACAGAAGCGCTCGAAGCCGTATTGAAGTACGGGATTCATATATCCCATGAGTATAACGGGTACGGTCACCTGAGGCCGTAGTTGTTTTAGCTGGGAAAAAAGTACATTCAGATTCATTCCGTTCTGCAGGGCCCTGGCGCTGCTTTTCTGGATCACTTCCCCATCAGCCAGGGGATCACTGTAGGGCATCCCCAATTCAATGATATCGGCCCCATTCTCCTGCAATGCCTGCATCACTTCCATTGTACTATTGAGTTCAGGAAATCCCGCCGTACAATAGACGTTCAGCACGCTGGCTTGTTTAAGTTCAAATAATGATTTTAAGCGCGACATGTTCAGAGATTGAGTTCTTTCATATAAGTAGCGAGATCTTTATCTCCTCTTCCACTCAGACATACGATCACCTGGTCATCTTTCCCTGCCTTCAGATCTTCCAGTATATGTAACGCATGAGCAGTTTCAAGTGCGGGAATGATCCCTTCGATCTGCGCGAGTTCCACTGCCGCGTCTAAGGCCTGTTGATCTGTGGCACTCATGAATATACCCCTGCCGGATTTAAAAAGATGGGCATGCAAAGGACCGATGCCGGGATAATCCAAACCGGCTGAAATGCTGTGTGGCTCTACCACCTGGCCGTCGTCCGTTTGCATCACCAGGCTTTTACTTCCGTGCAGGATGCCCGGCTTGCCGAGTGCTGTAGTTGCTGCTGAAAGGCCTGAAAAAACACCCTGCCCCGCTGCTTCCACCGCTACCAGTTTCACATCCTCTTCCTCAAGGAAATGGTAAAACGCGCCTGCGGCGTTACTTCCGCCACCCACACAGGCCACCACATGGGTAGGAAGTTCCTTACCTGTTTTTTCTTTCAGCTGCCAGCGCATTTCTTCGCTGATGACCGACTGAAACCTGGCTACCATATCCGGGTAAGGGTGAGGCCCCACTACACTTCCAATAATATAATGCGTGTCATCCGGATGGTTGATCCAATCCCTGATGGCCTCATTGGTGGCGTCCTTCAATGTTTTACTGCCACTCATGGCCGGCCTTACCTCTGCGCCCAGCATTTTCATGCGGGCTACATTTGGAGCCTGCCTTTCGATATCTTTCTCCCCCATATACACAATGCAGGGCAATCCTTTCAGCGCGCAGACCGTTGCGGTAGCTACACCATGCTGTCCGGCGCCCGTTTCCGCAATGATCCTCTTTTTTCCCAGCCTGATAGCCAACAGGATCTGCCCGATGGTATTGTTGATCTTATGAGCCCCGGTGTGGCAGAGATCTTCCCGTTTCAGGTATACATTGGTGTTTAGCTTCCTGCTGATATTCCCTGCATAATAAAGAGGCGTTGGCCGGCCAACATAGTCTTTCAGCAGGGCCCTGAATTCGCTTTGGAAATCCGAGGAGTCCATGATTTGCAGGTACAACAACCTAAGCTCTTCCACATTCCTGTGCAGCATCTCAGGGATATACGCACCGCCAAAGGCCCCGTAATAGCCCTGCAGGTCTGGCTGATATTTTAGTTCCTTTTCCATCTTTCAACCATTCAATTCGTCCAAAAATAATTTCAGTTTGTTCATATCCTTTACCCCCGGGGCCACCTCAAATCTGCTGTTCACGTCAACGGCAAACAAATCTTTCTGCTCTGCGGCAAAAGCCCTCAACCGGGCAGCATCCTCAGCGCAGATCCCGCCGCTGAGCATATAGGGTTTTCCCACACGAACCTTACCCAACTGATTCCAGTTAAAATGTTGGCCCGATCCGCCGTATACAGCGGCTTTATCCGCGCTGGCATTGCCCGCCCAACCATTGTCGAACAGGTACATGTCGGTATACTCCTGATAAGGAAAGATCTTCCACTCCACGTTATCGCTCTCACCAACTCTGAATGCCTTGACGGTATTTACATGGTTGCTGACCTGTTCGCAAAACTTCGGTGATTCATCTCCGTGTAATTGGACCATATGCAGGCGCCAGGCATCCACAGTTCTCAAAATTTCATCCAGTGATGCATTAACAAACACCCCTACGCGGTTAATGTTCATCTTCTCCCTTTTCAGGTCAATGGCACTCAGGTGAAACTTTTTAATAAACCGGGGCGATTTTGGATAGAAGATGAGTCCTGCGAACTGTACCCCCCACTCCTCAAGTTGAAGGATCTGGTCAAGCCTGGTCATTCCACATACTTTAACCCTCATCCACGTCTTTTTATTTGGTCAGCAAATGATTTAAACGCAAGGCCCGGGTCGTTCTCTTTCATAAACCGCTCTCCAATCAGAAATCCTTCAAATCCAATACTTCGAAATCTCACCACATCCTCCGGCTCCCGAATACCGCTTTCCGCAATTCGAAGCGCTGATTTGCCGATCTTTTCCGCCATGCTGATGCTTTTGTCCATATCCACCTCAAAGGTTTTCAGGTTTCGGTTATTGATGCCCACCAGTTCCGTATAGCTATTGATATGATCCAATTCATCCTCCGCATGCAATTCCAATAACACCTCCAGTTGGAGGTTACGGGCAAAAGAGGCCAGCGCCAAGACTTCAGAGGGAGTAAGGCAGGCAGCGATCAGGAGGATCACATCCGCCCCCATTGCCCGTGCTTCCAGCAGCTGGTATTCATCAACCATAAAATCTTTTCGTAAGATCGGGATGCTGTTCAACCGGGCCTGTTGCAGATCTGCTTCAGACCCTCCAAAATAATCGGAGTCGGTCAATACCGATAGTCCGCTCGCGCCATATGCCGTGTATTTGCCGGTGACATCAGACACATCAGCATTTCCATTGATGATCCCTTTGGAGGGCGACTTTCTCTTGAACTCTGTGATGATCCCTGTTTTTGCCGGGTCCCGGAGTGATTGTGCCAGGCTCAGGGTATTGCGGTTGAAGAAAGGACTCATTTCGAGCAGGTGCACTGGCTTTTCCCTTTTTCTGCGGGCCACTTCAACGCGTTTACTGGCAATGATCTGCTCAAGAATATTCATCACTGAACGGATATTAATTTGATAAATGCGCCATAGGCCCTTTTCGATTCGAGGCTTTCCACCGCATCCTGAAATGCATGACCGTATGCTGCGTAGTCGCCTGTATTGAACAAGCCCATGGCCGCGTTGGCCAGTACCACTGCATTTTGTGCCCATGAACCTTCCCCTTTCAAGACTTTTACAAAAATAGCAGCCGCTTCTTCAGGCGTATTGCCGCCATAGATATCAGAAGGCAACACCATTCTCTTCCCCAATTCTTCGGGAGTCATAATGCGTTCTCCCAGGTTAGTCACCACTTTGGTATCGCCCGTCAGCGAGATCTCATCGTACCCGTCAAGCGCATGAATGATGGTGAATTTCTGTCCTGTTTCCTGCAGCATGTAATTGTATATCCTGGCCATTTCAAGGTTATACACCCCGATGAGTTGGTAGGCCGGCGTTGCCGGGTTTACCATAGGACCGAGCATGTTGAAAAAAGTTCTGACGCCTAAACTCTTTCTGATGGGGGCCACTATTTTCAACGCCGGATGAAACAAAGGCGCGTGCATGAAACAGAAATTTGCTGCGTCCAGCTCCTGATTCAACTTGGAGGTATTGTTGGATAATTTGTATCCGAGTTGCTCCATCACATTGGAAGCGCCACTAATGGATGTTGCGCCATAGTTACCATGTTTTGCAACCTTCCTTCCCGTGCCTGCAACAATGAAGCATGACAGGGTTGATATGTTGAACGTATTCTTTCCATCGCCGCCGGTACCTACAATATCGGTAACCTTGAGTCCGTCGAGGTCCACGTTAACGCAGAGTTCAAGGAGTGCATCCCTGAATCCCTGCAATTCGGCGATGGTCACGCTGCGCATCAGGTAAACCGTCATAAATGCGGTGATCTCATGTTCATTGTACACGCCTTTACTGATATTCAGCAACACCTCCTTAGCTTTCTCCCGGTCCAGCGATTTATACTCAAACAAATACTGAAGAACTTTTTTCATATCAATTTTTTAACCAGTTCCGCATCATGTTTTCACCCTCGGGCGTTAACACGCTTTCGGGATGAAACTGCACCCCTGTTACATCAAACTGTTTATGCCGCATGGCCATAATTAATCCTTTGTCGTCATAAGCGGTCACTTCCAGGGAAGCCGGAAGCCCTTCTGAACTGACTACCCAACTATGGTATCTTCCTACTTCAATGGTTTCGGGTAGCCCCTCGAATACGCCGCCCGCATTCTTTTCCACATGGATAGGCGTGGCAACGCCGTGATACACCTGGCTTAAATTAATCAGGGTACCGCCAAAGGATTCTCCGATGGCCTGGTGGCCCAGGCAAACACCGAGTATGGATTTAGTTGACGCATACAGACGGATGAGTTCCAGCAATTGGCCCGCCTCCGAAGGGATACCGGGGCCCGGTGAAAGAATGATCTTATCGTAGTTCTTCACCTGCTCCATGGGAAGCATGTCGTTCCGGTACACCTCCACCTTTTCTTTCATGATATGCTCCACCAGGTGCACGAGGTTGTAGGTGAACGAATCGTAATTATCGTAAACAAGGATCTTCATGATTCAATATTTTCTGCAAATGAGATGGCCTTTTTTAAGGCCGACAATTTGTTATTCACTTCCTGCAATTCACTTTCCGGTTGGCTCTCGGCCACCACGCCGGCGCCGGCCTGATAATACAAGGTATTGTCCTTACTCAGGAAAGTGCGGATCATGATGGCATGGTTACAATTCCCGTCAAATCCCATGATGCCGATCGCCCCACCATAATAGCTTCTTGCCGTAGGCTCCAGCTCGTCGATGATCTCCATGGCCCTGAACTTGGGCGCGCCACTCAGGGTGCCTGCGGGGAAAGAAGTAGCCAATAACTCAAAGGGATTGGTATTCCCAAACACCCTGCCGGTGACTTCGCTGACCATATGGATCACATGCGAATAATAATTGATCTTTTTATACTGGCTCACGGTCACCTCATTGCAATGGCGGGAAAGATCATTTCTGGCAAGGTCTACCAGCATCACGTGTTCGGCATTCTCTTTCGTATCGGCCATCAGCTGGGCAGCCAGTTTAGAATCCGTCTCGTCGTCTCCACTTCGCTTATACGTGCCCGCTATGGGGTGTATCACCGCCTTACCGTTCTGAACGATGAGCTGGCTTTCAGGCGAGGATCCCATCAGTTTATATTCACCGTAATCAAAATAAAACAGGTATGGCGAAGGATTGATGCTCCTCAATGCCCGGTATACGTTAAAATCGTCGCCCTGAAAAGGCTGCTCGAAGCGCCGGCTTAATACGATCTGAAAAACATTACCGCGGTAGCAACTCTCAATACCCTTCTTCACCATTCCCCGGTAATCTTCGTCGTCCATATTCGAACGTTCTCCACCGATCTGCCGGAACGGGAATACGGGTACATCGCGATTGCGGATCAAAGACTCCACCACATCGCGTTCCGAAGGCACACCCGCTATTTCGTTTTCCACCAGATAGAGTTCATCTTTGAAATGATCTATGGCGATAATGTATTGGTACAACCGGTACCGCATCAATGGAATGGCGGGGCCCTGTTCTCTCTCCCGGAGCGGGACAGATTCAAAAAACTGAACGGCGTCATAGGTGATATAACCGAACAATCCCTGGGATGCACGCACCGGTTTTTCCTTAACAGCATTGACCTCGAACCTGTTGAGAAAATCCTGCAGCAGTTCAGGCACCTCTTTCAACCCTTTCAGGCTGACTTTTTCGGGAGGAAGCCCCGGCATTTTATATTCCACGAGTCCCTTGTTCCTGATCTCAATACCCGCAATGGCATTGATCCCGATAAAGGAAAAGCTATTATCATGCGCGTGGAAATCTGCGCTCTCCAGCAGAATGGTATCGCGGAAGCGGTCCCGCAGTCGCAGATAGATCCCCACGGGCGTGTACACGTCGGCCAGTATTTTTTTAAAGCCTGTTTCGATGACTGTTTTTTTCATTCCGATTGTTCTAGCATAAAAAACTAAAAGGCCCCGATACTATCGGGGCCTAATTATGTTTACACATAGTCGCGACAGTACAAACCCCTTAAGAGTGCGTATGCCACCACCAATGCTTCTTTTGTAAATTGATCATGATTGCAAATATGTGGGAAAATGAAATACCATCCAAAAAATCTTACAACCAGCATGAATAAGGAAAAACCGTTCAAAATACTTGTACTGCCCCGGAATTTTTTAATATTGAAGGATGAAATATATCCTCTTCCTCACCCTGCTTATAGCAACGACCCCTGCA
The DNA here is from genome assembly GCA_040404005.1 of Chitinophagaceae bacterium. Taxonomy (GTDB): domain Bacteria; phylum Bacteroidota; class Bacteroidia; order Chitinophagales; family Chitinophagaceae; genus Pollutibacter. The sequence goes on along the minus strand of JBBAJO010000013.1, from coordinate 10,104 downwards.
CTGGCCCAATCACCCGATGCCATCCTCGGTGTCTGGAAACCGTCTGAAGGGAATGGCCACGTGGAGATCTATAAAAACGGCGGAAAGTACCAGGGCAAGCTGGTATGGCTCAAGATCCCGAACGACGAAAAAACGGGCAAGCCCCGAACCGATATTAATCATCCTAACGAAGCCAATCACCAGCGTCCGCTGATGGGACTCGTGAACCTTTGGGGCTTTGAACACAAAGGTAAAAACGTGTACGAAAACGGACGGATCTACGACCCAAAGAATGGTAAGGAATACAAATGTGTAATGACCTTACAAGACGCAGATCATCTGGATGTCCGCGGCTATATTGGTATATCCATGATCGGCAGAACAGACAAGTGGACCCGGGTGAAATAACAGCTATAACTACAGCGTTCCTTTCGTGCTCGGCAGGTACAGTGAAAGCGGGTCTCGCTTCACGGCCATCTTGATGGCTTTTGCAAAAGCCTTGAAGATGGCTTCTATTTTATGATGCTCATTCTCGCCCCTGCATTCAACGTTAAGGTTGCATTTCGCAGCGTCGCTGAACGACTTAAAGAAATGGAAGAACATTTCCGTGGGCATCTCCCCGATCTTCTCCCGCTTGAACTCCGCATCCCAAACGATCCAGTTGCGCCCGCCGAAGTCGATCAACACCTTGGCTTCCGCTTCATCCATGGGCAAGGCAAATCCGTACCGCTCCATACCCCGCTTATCTGTAAGCAACATGGCGAAGGCCTCTCCCAATGCGATCCCCGTATCTTCAATGGTGTGGTGTTCGTCAATATGCAGATCCCCCTTAACCTTAACAGTAAGGTTGATTTTACCATGCCGCGCGAGCTGGTCCAGCATATGATCAAAAAATCCCAAACCGGTTTCGATAGCAGATGATCCGTTTCCATCAAGGTCCACTTCCACCAGGATGTCGGTTTCATTGGTCTTACGACGATGACTAACTGTTCTTCTGCCAAGCCTGAGGAGTGTATAAATATCTTCCCAGTCGGTAGTCTCGAGTGCAATCGCCTTTCTCAACGATTCAGGATCTTTCACTTCGGCCAGTCCTAACTCTGGTTCATTGGTCAGGAATATCGCCTTGCAGCCGAGGTTTTTGGCCAGCTCCACATCGGTGGGGCGATCGCCAATCACATAAGATCCTGCCAGATCATACTCCTCATTGTTGATATAACGGCCAAGCATACCTGTACCTGGTTTCCTGGTCAGTTTATGCTCGTGGGGAAAGCTGATGTCGATATGCTCGTAGGTAAAAATGATCCCCTCACCTGCCATGGCGTCCAGGATGAGTCGATGAACCGATTGAAACTTCTCCATCGGATAGGCCTCGGTTCCCAATCCGTCCTGGTTGGTCACCATCACCAACTCATAATCCAGCTCCCGCGCGATCTTACCCAACCAGTAGAAAACGCCGGGGTAAAAACTGAGTTTCTCGAATGAGTCGATCTGGTAGGTTGGTGGGGCTTCCTTGATGATGGTGCCATCACGGTCAATGAACAATATTTTCTTCATACGATATAATCAATTTAAGCATTTGCATATTGGCTGACTAAACTGATCAGCGCGTCATTCTCACTTGGCGTGCCTACGGTGATCCGCAAACTCTCTTCGCACAAAAGCACATTGCTCCTGTCCCGGACCACAACGCCTTTTTCAACCAGGTACTTATAGATCCCTTTGGCATCAATGGTTTTCACCAGCAGGAAATTGGCGTCTGACGGATAAACCTGGATCACCTGGGGGAGTGCACGGAGCGACTCCTCCAGTTTCTTCCGCTCCTCCACCAGGATCCGGATCATGTCGTTCACCTCGTCTACCTGGTCGAGTGCCTGCAACACCAGCTCCTGCGCGGCCTGGCTGATATTGTATGGGGGCTTGATCCTGTTTATCACTCCGATGATCTCCTTGCTGGCAAACGCCATTCCGATCCTCAATGCGGCCAGTCCCCAGGCTTTGCTCATCGTCTGCAAAATCACCAGATTGGGGTACTCGCTCAACTCAGGAATGAATGACCGCTGCCGCGAGAAGTTGATATACGCCTCATCAATAACCACCAGGCCATCAAAATTATTCAGGATGATCTCGATATCCTCGCGGTTCAAAGAGTTTCCGGTGGGGTTGTTGGGCGAACAGAGCCAGATGATCCGCGTATTCCCATCAATGGCTCCTTCCATCGCATCCAGGTCGATCTGAAAATCCGGGGTCAGGGGAACTTTCTTCAACCCGATGTTATTGATATTCGCGCTCACTTCGTACATGCCGTAGGTAGGCGGACAAATCACCACATTATCCATTCCCGGTTCGCAGAACGCACGAAACAACAGATCGATGGCCTCATCACTCCCGTTACCCAAAAATATCTGATCGGCTGGAGTGCCCTTGATCGCAGAGATCTTCTTTTTTACCTCCCACTGCAACGGGTCAGGGTAGCGGTTATACCATTTTGTCAGTGGAGAACCAAGACTGTTCTCATTGGCGTCGAGAAATATACTGGCCTCCCCTTTGAATTCATCCCTTGCGGAAGAATAAGGAACCAAATTTCTGATATTGGGCCTGACCAGTGCATTCAGATCAAAACTCATGGTACTGTTTTTCTATTGTAAACGGATACGTACGGCTTCTGCGTGGGCATGCAAACCCTCATGTTCCGCCATCGTGATCACGGTATCAGCAATGTTCTCCAAACCCTGACGGGTCAGGTATTGGAAGGTGATCTTCTTCACAAAACTATCTACACTCACACCGCTGTAAGCCCTGGCATAGCCATGGGTAGGAAGGGTGTGATTTGTTCCACTGGCATAATCACCAACAGATTCGGGTGAATAGTTGCCAAGGAAGACTGAACCCGCATTGATCACTTTTTCTGCAAGCAATTCGTGATCGAGGCAAGATATGATCAGGTGCTCCGGAGCATAGGCATTCACCAGGTCCATCGCTGTATGAATATCATCCACAACGATGGCTGAGCTATTCTCTAATGCCCTGGCAGCAGTGGCAGCCCGGGGTAATTCTTTCAGTTGGGCGTTCATCTTACTGATCACCGCGTGAACCAGCGACTCTGAAGTGGAAACCAGCAATACCTGCGAATCTGCACCGTGCTCGGCCTGAGAAAGCAGGTCAGCAGCGATATAGGATGGCTCTGCCGTGGCATCAGCCAATACACATACCTCACTCGGACCTGCCGGCATGTCGATAGCAACACCGGCCTGCTGTACCATCTGTTTGGCAAGCGTGACATATTGATTACCCGGCCCGAAGATCTTATCCACCTTTGGAATGCTGGCGGTACCATAAGCCATAGCTGCAATGGCCTGCACACCGCCCACTTTAAATATTTTTTTGATTCCCACAATGTCTGCCGCAAATAGAATGGCCGGGTGCATATTTCCATCGGGTAAAGGCGGCGAACAAAGCACAATATTCTTACAGCCCGCGATCATGGCAGGAATACCGAGCATGAGGATGGTGGAGAACAAAGGCGCTGTGCCACCCGGAATATACAGGCCCACGGTTTCAATGGGAACAGCTTTTCGTTTACACAAAATGCCTTCCATGGTCTCCAACTCTTCCCCACCCTGCTTTTGCAAGGAATGGAATTTTCTGATATTGGCGGCCGCAGTAATGATCGCTTCTTTGAGAGCGGGGTTCAGTGATGCAACGGCTTGCTTCGTCTCCTTTGCTGTTACTTCCAGTTTCCTGATCCTTACTTTGTCAAAATCCGCCGTATATTTTTTTACAGCAGCGTCTCCTTTCTCCCTCACACGCTCTAATATCTTTGATACAGATTTTTGAATCGGCGCCGTGTCATTCGCAGGGCGCTTCAATAGATCCGCCCATTTGTCTTTTCCAGGATTTAATACGATCTGCATGACATCAATTTAAATGATCATTTTTTCAATAGGTATCACCAGAATGCCCTGCGCGCCCGCGTCTTTCAACTGTTCGATGATGTCCCAAAAAGTATCTTCACTCAATACACTGTGCACACTGCTCCAGCCTGTTTCCGCCAGCGGGAGAATGGTAGGGCTCTTCATCCCCGGCAACAGGGATACGATCTGATCCAGTTTATCATTCGGCGCGTTGAGCAACACATACTTATTCTTCTTTGACTTCTTCACTGCCCTGATCCGGAACAAAAGCTTTTCCAGTATCTGGAGTTTCTCCGCTTCCAGCTCATGATTGCGGATCAATACGGCCTGGGAAGATAAGATCGTTTCCACCTCTTTCAAACCATTCATGAACAAGGTCCCGCCGCTGCTGACAAGGTCAGCCACTACATCAGCCAGACCAATACCGGGGGCTATTTCCACCGAGCCGCTGATCTCATGGATCTCCGCCACTACACCGTTATCGCTTAAATAGCGGGTCACCAGGCCAGGGTAACTGGTCGCGATCTTCTTCCCAGCCAGTGATTGCACGCCTTCGTACTGCATGCTGCGGGGAACGGCAACGGACAAACGGCATTTCCCAAAACCGAGTTGTTCAACCATGTTGACGGATTTATTTTTTTCGAGCAGCACGTTCTCGCCCACAATACCGATATCCGCCACATGGTCTTGCACATACTGAGGGATATCATCGTCACGGAGAAAAAAAACTTCCAGCGGGAAATTGTCAGATTCTGTTTTCAGCCTGTCTTTTACATTCCTTAAATCGATCCCGCACTCTTTAAGCAAGCCCACCGAATCTTCATACAACCGTCCTGATTTCTGAATAGCGATCCTTAGTTTCATATACTACTAATAAAAAAGGGCTTACATGCTGTAAGCCCCTTAAGTTTTATTGTTAAATGCATAAAACGTCACCGGCTTACCCAAGGGGCAAGTAATGATGGTGATGTCCATGCAAGTTGATAATCATGGTACGAAAATAAGGAAAAATGGAAAATGAAATAATATTTTATGAAATTCGGGGCATGAGATCACTAAGGTTCCTCGTTTTTCTTCTTTTCCTAAGCACTCCAGCCCTGTCACAAAAAATCGACGACGGAATGTGGAATGCTGGTCGTGCTTTCAGCATTGAAATGTTAAACGCGGGTGATCTCCGGCTTCAAAATCAACTGATGATGGTCCAGATCTATCCGGGGTTTGCCGTGGTAAAAGGTCATTACGATATACTGAATTCCGGGGCCGACTCTATCATGGCCACGTTCAAATGGCCAGACACGGCAACTACGCCTCACCGCTTCTTCCAACGCCTGAACAACCTTCCATCTGCAGGCATGACTGTTTTAGCAGGGTCAGACACACTGGCCCTGAGACCGGCGGCAGATGGCATGCACTTTGAGCGGAAAATACCCCCGGGGGTGACGCGGATGGTCACGTATCAACTCACTCCAACAAACCAGGCCAAACTCTCTGCAGAAGAATCCGTAAAGGAAGCCAATGGTTTTGTGATCAGTTTTGTTCCCGGGCAACTTCAGGGCAATCCCCGGGTTTTTGTTAAGCTGATGACCACCCTCACCCAAACGAACCTGATCGGCGTTTATCCACAGTCGGCCACCGGTACCATACAACAAATGAAATGGCAACCGGACAGTGCACAACAGACCATGGTCATCTGGTACGAAGGAGCCGCGCCAGACTATAAATTCGAAAAGAAAGTGTTACCCAAACAACGGTTGTTATACGAAGACATCAACGATTTTGACCTTGCCCTGTTTGATGTCCCGGATTTCAAGCCGATCAGTAAAACTGACTTCACCACCAACAAGAAAAGCACGTTGGGCTCGGTCCTGTACTTTATCCTTTTCAGCATTCCATGGCTGATCCTGATCGGGTTTATCGTATTCCTGCTCAGAAAGCCCAAAAAAACAACTTAGCCCCTTTTGCAATTATTTTCCCGCAAAAAAAAGCGGTGTATGGAAAAGCTTTACCTTCCTTTGACGTCTAATTATCAAACCAGAAAGGAATGTATATGAAGAAGTATTTTTTGGGGCTACTCCTGACCGTTACAGCCGTTGCATATGGGCAAGACAATACGTCTTACAAACTCCCACCGAAGGACATCATGGAGCTGGCCCTTGCCGAACCTACGCCTTCGGTGTTGGTAGATGGCAAAGGCGAGTGGATGATCCTGGCCAATAGAAATCCGTTGTCTACCGTAGAGGAATTGGGACAGCCAGAAGTGAGGATAGCGGGCTTGCGGATCAACCCGAACAACTTTTCCATGAGTCGTATGCCCAGTTCCACCGGGCTTCAGATCCGCAACATCAGAACGGGACAGGTCATTACATTGACCGGATTGCCATCCCCTTTGTATGCATCAGGCATCCAGTGGAATGAAAATGAATCGAAATTCGCTTTTGTCCAAACCAACAACAGCCATGTAGACCTCTATGTGGTAAACATCAGTGATGGTAAAGCAGCGAAGGTTAACACCAGGAAATTAAACGGGGTAACCGGCAGTGCATTCCGTTGGATCGGAAATGATAAGCTGATCTATAAAACGATGCCCCAGGGTGCACGTACCATGGCACAAAGACCCATCGTGCCGAAAGGCCCGGTGGTTCAGGAAAATCTCGGCAAGGCCGTGGCTTCCCGAACCTATCAGGATCTGATCCGTTCGGGATATGATGAAGAAATATTTGGTTACCTGGCATTAAGCCAACTGGTCATCAACGATATGAAAACGGAGAAAGCTTTGGGATCGCCTGCGGTCTATAAAAGTTTTTCCGTGTCGCCCGACAAACGTTTTCTGTTGGTGGAAACCATTGATAAACCCTATTCGTACCTGGTCAGTTATGATGGATTTCCATATACGGTATCTGTCATGGACATGAATGGAAAACTGGTCAATGAGATCGCAAAAAATCCATCTGCAGAAGGTGCGCCCATTGGATTTGATGATGCAGTTACCTTTCCTCGTGATCATGCGTGGAGGGCAGATGAACCCGCGACCATCACATATATATTGGCTTTAGATAAAGGACTGGGCAAATCGAAAGCGGATTACCGCGATGCTCTGTATGCTGTAAACCCGATGACCAAAATGGCACCTCGGGAATTGTTTAAAACACAGAAGCGATTTGCCAATGTGATCTGGGGTGACAAAAACAATGCGATCGTGTATGAGCGGATGAATGCCAACCGCAAAATACGGATGAACAGGTACGATCCTGCCACAGGCAAACTGGACTCCTTATTCGAAAGAAGCAGCAACGATGCTTACAGTGATATTGGCTCACCCTGGACAAAGAAAAATGAATTTGGCAGGCAAGTACTGGTGTTACATGGTGGTAAAGAAATGATTCTCAGTGCGGAAGGCTCATCGCCGGAAGGGGATCTGCCCTTTGTCCAGACTATGGATATTACCAACGGGAACCGGAGCATGTTATGGCGTTGTGAGGCCCCCTATTTTGAGACCCCGGTAAAGGTGCTGGATGCAGAAAAACTGATGATCCTGACATCCAGGGAAAGTTTGACGGAACCGCCGAATTATTATATCAGGGACCTTAGAAAGAGGTCGGCCATTGGTACCAGGATCACAGATTTCGGCAATCCCTATAAGGCATTGGAAGGCGTAAACAAGCAGAAGATTTCATATAAGCGAGCAGATGGTGTGGACCTTACCGCCAACCTGTATCTGCCCAAAGGATTTGATCCGGCAAAAGACAAACCGCTGCCGGTCTTGATCTGGGCCTACCCAAGAGAGTATAAATCTGCAGCGGACGCGGCGCAGGTAAGAGGAAGCAAGTATACGTATCCACGCCTGAACTGGGGCTCGCCCGTGTTCTGGGTAACCCAGGGCTTTGCGATTTTAGATAATGCTGAAATGCCTATCGTAGGTGAAGGCAACAAAGAACCCAACGATAATTTTATTCCCCAGTTATACCTGAATGCACATGCTGCTATCCAGCAGCTGGCAAAAATGGGTGTGGGCGACAGTAACCGCGTGGCCGTTGGAGGCCATAGCTACGGCGCTTTCATGACAGCTAACCTGCTCGCACATACGAATTTGTTCAAGGCGGGGTTGGCCAGAAGTGGCGCATATAATAGAACCCTGACGCCATTTGGATTTCAGGCTGAAGAAAGAACGTACTGGGAAGCACCGGATGTTTATTTCAATATGTCGCCTTTCAGTTATGCCAACAAGATCAAAACGCCTATCCTGTTAATACACGGTGAAATGGATAATAACCCCGGAACTTTCCCAATCCAGAGTGAGCGCCTATATAATGCGATCAAAGGCCATGGCGGAACAGTGAGGTATGTGGTACTCCCCTATGAAAGCCATGGCTACAGTGGCAAGGAAAACGTGTTACACATGCTTTGGGAAATGGATACCTGGATGAAAACCTATTTGAAGTAGATCGAATACGAATAGTCGGAAAAAGAGCAAAGAAGTTTCCTGAGCCAAAGATTTCAGGATTCTTTCTTGCTCTTTTTTTACCTTCCGAAATCGTCATCTTAAAAAGCACCAGATGCAAAAAAACATCTCCCAAAAATCAGAAAGCAGATTATTCAGCCTCGTCCTGCTGATCCTGGGCATAATGGCCCTGCTCACCGTATTCCAGGAAAATCGCGAAGTGGAAACCGGGCTTGGATGGCTGATCATTGTAACTGGCATCCTGGAGATCGTACATGGCTTCAGGCGGGCATCTACTGACCAGCGCCATATGGCTTGGAAAAGCGCCGCCATCAGTATTCTGATGGGCGTGTTCCTGATCAACGCACCGTTGTTTCTCGACAGCGCACTGGCTATCCTGGTGGCAGGCATTCTACTCTTTGATGTTGTCAATTATGTACGTTTCGCGCTTAAGGAAAGTGATCCTTTTGAAAAAAAGAAAGACTGGTTAGCAGCAGGTGGAAATCTCCTTGTTTTAATTCTAATGTTGATCCTAAGAGATCGGGGTGTTCATATTGCGCTGGCCATTACCATCGCCCTGCGTATTTTGGGCGCAGCCATAACGATCCTCAGTGCAAAAACGGGTCATTTGGAAGATGTGAGTGAGGACCTCATGTTGAGCATGAACATGAATGACAATGAAGAACTGTCTGCTTTGGCTGAAAAAATCGAGCAGGAAGAATCGGCAAGGGCCTCCATTGACCGGTACTGGATCGGGACCTTCATCATGGTGCTTTTCTTTATACACCTTGGCAGGATGGGATTTGACCGGAGTTTTCTGGGTATTCTTTCCCCGCTTGTTGCGGTGATCGGTGATATTGCCATTTCTTTAATTATCTGTTACGCCATCATCGCTCCACTGACCGGTGGCCTCCGCTCATTAAGCGAATCGTTGGAAAAATCGCTGTGGAAATGGGTACAGGCCGTACCTGTGGATCAGAGAAAAAAATATTCGCCGCGAAGTGCAACGGCTGTGGTTTTAAGGGCCAGGCTTCGGACCAGAATACGCTTGCGTAAAGCGGGATATTCCATGCGCACTGCGGTACGCACGGGCTTAAAAGTTGGCCTGCCATGGGCAGCGCTCCTTGCGGCGATCATGCCTGTTCTGGGGATGAGTTGGTATTTTGATACGGAGAACTGGGCTTCCGGTGTGTGGGATTCCTGGGCAGCCAAAAGAACCGATGAGTGGCGATCAGTCATGTCGGCTTCGGTTGGCGTGCAAGCCGGTCCTAACGCGTTCAAACTTGAACCTGCCGGTGTAAACGACAGTTCAGACTTTGCCTTTGTAGTGGTTGGTGATCCGGGAGAAGGCGATGCTTCGCAATTGGTATTGAAAGATGTGATCACGTCTGTTGCCGAAAAACCTGATGTGAAATTTGTAGTGGTGTCTTCCGATGTGATCTATCCTTCAGGGGCCATGAAGGATTATGAGAAGAAATTCTATTTGCCCATGAAAGGGGTAACCAAGCCCGTGTATGCCATCCCCGGCAACCACGACTGGTATGATGCCCTGGAAGGTTTTGCCGCCAATTTTTATACTCCGGATGCAGCCAGAAAAGCGATGCAGGCCAGGATCAATAAGGACCTTAAAATTTCTTCCACTACGCAAGAGAATATTGACAACATGATCTCCAAGGCTACCTTCCTGCGCAAGGAGTATAATGTTCCTACTGGTTTCCAGCAGGCGCCATTTTTCCAGGTCAGCAACGATCAGTTTGTATTGATTTGTCTGGATAC
>JBBAJO010000012.1:71206-92231 GCA_040404005.1 Chitinophagaceae bacterium | reverse complement strand
CCACAATATCTACTATGCTGAAATACCACATTTCTTTATCGGCATCGTATTGGCTACGCACTTTTTTACTTTCAAAGATTTTTATATCGCTCATTACTTACTGTTATACTGTTTCCACAATTTCTATTTCTTCTTCCGTCAGGTCGTAAAGTTGGTAAACTAATTGGTCTATTTGGTTTGCAAGAGTAGTTGTATCGGCTTCTGGGTTTTGTTTTTTAATAAAAAGAATTTCATTCACCAAATCACCAATTTTTTTACGACCTACATTATTTCCTATAGCTATTGGAATTTGACCGAAATATTTCCAAATCAATTGATAGCCGTTTTGTATTGCCGTACAATATTTTGAAATTAACCACCATCCCATTTTTGAATTTAAAATACCTAAAAGAACCTTTTCGTCAGAAGGAATAAACCACATTGAATTATTACAAAACAAGCCTTCTTCATCATATATAAAGCAGGGTTTTACTTGAAGAACCTGATACATTATTTTCGGTTTTTCAAATTTGTCGTAATAATCACAAGCTCTCAATTCCCACCAATAGTCACCTTTGTCAGTTCTTTTTTCTGCTTTTTCTTTATATTGAAATAAATGATTAGCAATAGCAGGATATTCTTTTTTAAACCAAGTCCAAGCTTCATTAAATTCCATATTTCCATATCTAGGTTCAGGTTCTCTTAAATAATTTGAATTGTCAGTTGGCAGATTTCTTTTAATAGTAAAGCCTTTAGGTACTAATATCAACCAACTACTTACTTCTACCCCTGAATATGGTTTTATATTTCTGCCTAAAACAAAAGGCTTAATAAATCTTTCGGATTTGTAGTCTTCTTTTATAATTAAATTTTTTGTCGATTCATCAATAACAAATGCTTCCGTTAGTCCCGTTAAAACTCCCCTTTTAGCAACATCTTCAAAATAGTCTTCCAATTTTTTCCCGCTTGAAATTACTTTATGTAAAAGAGTTTGGTCTTGTGAATTTGAAATTAACCAAGTTTCATCATTCAATGAATTATGATTTATAGTATTGGTTAAGTTTAAAACGTATGTAGGGAAATCTGTGACAAAATTAGATGAGATGATTTTTGTCGTTTGGAAAGTTCCTTTTGCAGCCTCTTTGCTTGCTGTTAAAATGCAAGGGTAAGTCGTTGCTTCTTCAAAAATCTGAAAATCTCCGAAATCAATTATCTCAACAAGGTTTTGTTCTAAAAGAAACTTTCGGGCTGGTTGACCATAGCCTGCCTGCATAAACTTATTGGGCATGATGAAGGTAAATACCCCATTATCTTTCAAAATATTAAAGCCTTTTTCAACAAAGAATATATAAATATCTGCTGCTCCAGTGTAGAGCTTGAATAGGGACTTAAAATGTGGCTTGAATTCTTTTATTTCCTCCTGTCTTATATATGGAGGATTCCCAATCACCACATCAAACCCCACAAAATCACCTTCATCATTCAGCACTTCAGGAAATTCAAAACGCCATTCAAAAGCATTATCGTAAATTTTATTGGATTTTATTTCTTCTACTTCAATTTCAATTTTATTAATTGATGTACTTATTTGTTCAACTTTTTTAGTCCACTCCTTTTTCGTTTGCTTACTTGATTCAAAAAGATTTTGTGTTGTAGTTAATGATAATAAATCTCCTCTAAGTTTTTGAAGTTTCTTGAACTTTACATCACGAAGCATTATTTCACTCCTGAAATCGGATTTGATGGCTTCAATCAGTTTTTCCATTTCTCTTTTTTGTTCCTTGCTTTCAGCGTTTCGGTAGGTGTCAACAGCTATTCGGTAGCTGTCAATTGACCATTTACTTTTTTTAAGTGCTTGTTTTAAATCGGCATCAATGGCAAATCGGCTTACTAAGGAGTTTCCACATTTTATATTGATGTCAATATTGGGAAGTGTTTCTAATTCTGATGCATTTTTGTAATAAGCGTTTTTTAGTAACTCAATCCACAAGCGCAAACGGCAAATTTTTACCGAGTTTGGATTGATGTCAACACCGAAAAGGCAATTTTCAATTATGGTTTGCTTTTCGTGAAAAAGGGTTTCTTGTATTCGCTGACTTTCTTTGTTGGTAGGGTTGTAGTCGAATAGTTCGCCTTCTTCGTCTGTTACAATTAGTTCATCATTTACAATTTCAACTTGATATTCTTTTAGTCGCTTTCCTGTGCGGTCTTGCAATATTTTCAAGTCGTTTTTTACTGCAATCATTTCATTGAGTGCCGAAACTAAAAAGTGCCCAGAACCAACGGCTGGGTCGCAAATTTTAATACTGTTTACAATTTCGTTGGCTTCTTTGCGGTCTTCAATTTTGTCGTACAATTCTTCAACTGTTAAACAATTCCATATTTTTGTTTCGTTAAATTTCTGAACTACCGATTTGCGAATAGTTTCACGGCACATATACATGGTGATGAAACCTGGAGTAAAAAATGAACCGTCTTTGTAGCCGTTTATTTTCTCGAAGATTAAGCCGAGAACAGAAGCGTTGATGAGTGATTTATTGTCTTCTTGAATTTCTTCTGAACCTTCGCTTGTAAAGTCGTAAGCATTTAAGAAGTTAAATAAATATGCTAAGGTTGTTAAATTTCCTGTGCGTTTTTTGCCTTGTTCGTTTTTGAGAACGGTTGATGAAATAACTGGAATTGTTTTATCATCTTTTAAATTGCTGATGAGTAAAGTTTCTTGCTCAATATCTGTCGGCTCAAATAGCGAACTGTTTAAGTAAGGCACTTTTTCAAATGCCTTTTTTACATCTTGGTTTCTATCGTCATACTTACGAGCCAACACTTGAAAAAACAAGCTATTTAGGTCGTCATAGTTTTTGATTTTGTCTAAACTTAAAAATGAATATGATTTGTCGCCCTTGTGATAGGTGATAAGTTGGGCTTCCAATAATTTGAGAAACAAAATTCTGTTTATCCAAGTAATGCTCAATTCAAGTGCTACATTAAATAAACGTTCTTGTTGGGTGCTTCCATATTGGCTCGGTCGGTCTAATCGATTTATTTTATCTAAACTGTCAAGCTGAATGATGGCATCTTCCAAAATGCTTCCTGAATGTCTTTCTCCTTCCCTGTTTCGTTCAATGAGTTTTTTACTTCCTTCTTTGGTTTCTGTCAAACCAATAATGTGTAACAACTCGCTATAAAATCTTTTGTCGAGGCTGTTGCTGTCGTTAGTGAACGGAAGTTTTAAAAGGTGCTCCGCTGACAGCAATTTGAATAAAGTAATGAGTTTGTTGTCGTCTGCTTTGTCAGCGTTGCGAAGTGGTTTTTGATATTCTTGTAAATCGAAGTAGGTAAATTCAATTTCTGTTTTGATGTCCGCAATGAAAGGTTCTGCAATTTGTTTGTAGAAAAAATCAGTTTTGGTGTCTGCCAAACGCCCGCCTTCAAAGTCGTTGAATTGTTTTACAAGGTATTTGTTTTGAGCAAAAAGCCTATCGAATAGGGTAGCATCAAAAATGAACCATTCGTTAATGTTGGTCGCAACAAGATATTTTACTTCAAGATTTTTATGTGTTATTCTTTCTCGTAAGTAGTAAAGCACTAATTCCTGAAACGCTTTAGCGTTCAGTTTTTTAGTGGTTATCATTTCTGTTTTGTTGGTCGGCTTTTTTGCTTCTATGATTACACCAACAGTACTACTTGCGTTGTTTCCATTATGAATAACAAGGTCGTTTCGACCTTTGGTATTTATAAAATGGTTTGGGTCGTAGTACGTTTTCTTTAAAAAGTCAATGACAAGATTTTTATGAAACTCTTCGCTTTCTGTGTCATTTGTCCTGTCGAGTAGCTGAATAAGATTGGTCTTGAAACCTTCAATATCAGTCCTGTTCGGCTTTACTTTTAAAAAGGCTTTGTTTAGTGCCTTTCTGGGTTTCAATTCCTTTAGTTCCATCTACGATTTTATTTTACTTTGGTCTTTTAAGATAAGTTTTTCATTCGTAACGATGTCAGTTCGGTTGGCATGTCGGGTCGTTTTCTGTCGGGTTATTGTTGCTTTGTTGGTCGTTATTAGGTTGTCTCTAACTATCTGAGTAACTCATTAGTTAATTCGCCACTACGCCCTTGCCTGCCGGCAGGAAACCGCAAATTAATTCATCCGCCAATCCGTCAATTCGTTAATGCCTGATAGATAACCGGCTTGATCCGGTCTTCGAAGTCCCAGTCCTGGGTTGGCCAGATGTTGCGCATAAAAACGACAACCAGTTTGTTTTTCGGGTCGATCCAGAAATGGGTGGCAAACATCCCACCCCAGGTGTAACTGCCTAAGCCAACAGGCAAGGCAGCTTTGGCTTTTTCGCCATAGAGGCCGAAGCCCAGTCCAAACTGCCGAATCTCGTCGGGGTTGTCCCACATGAGGAATTTCCCGATCTGGTTGGTAGTCATAAGGTCTATGGTATGGGGAGATAAAAGTCTTTTGTCATTCAACGTACCCCCATTGATCAGCATCTGGCAAAAAAGTGCATAATCGTATGCGGTGGAGCTTAAACCGGCACCGCCGGAAAAATATTGACCGTTCTTGGCCAAGGGGTAATTGGGGTCACCATCTACACTTAAAACATCACTATACGGCGATATTTTGCCGTTATCGGCTTGCTTATATAGCCTGACAAGTCGCGATTGTTTTTCGGTAGGAAGATAGAAATAGGTATCCTTCATGCCCAAGGGCTCAAAGATCCTTTGCTGGAGAAACTTGTCGAGCGTTAAACCGCTCACCACTTCCACCAGGTATCCGAGCACATCTGTGTTCAACCCATAAAGGAATTTTTCACCAGGTTGGTTGAATAATGGCAATTCGGCCAACCGGGGGATCATGTCTTTAAGTGAGGAGTTAGGGGTGCCGATTCCACCATTGATTTTGTACTTCTTGTAGATGGCATTGGCATAAGGAGATCCGATCTGTGGATACCCGATGCCCGAAGTGTGCGAGAGCAGGTGCCTGATGGTGATTTCTCTACGGGCAGGAATAATAGTGAAGGTGGTATCCTTAGCATTGTACTTATCCAATACCTGGGTTTTGGAAAAGGCCGGGATGAATTTTGAAATCGGATCGTCCAGCGCAAATTTTCCTTCTTCCCACAACATCATCACGGCTACACTCACAATGGGCTTGGTCATACTGGCGATCCTGAAGATCTGGTCTTTTTGCATCGCTGCCTTCGTCTCCACATTGCTCTGCCCAAACGCTTTGTGGTAGATGATCTTTCCATCTCTCAAAATGATCCCCGTTGTTCCGTTCAACCTGCCTTCGTCAATATATTTTTGCACGAACTTGTCGAGGCGCCCGAGTCGCTCAGTAGAAACACCTACAGATTCGGGATCGGACATCGGTAACTGAGCGAGAACAACACATGGCAACAGCAGCAGCAGAATGAGTAAACGCATAGATGGGATTTGATTTAAAATTAGGCAAATACGGTGTTTGATGCCAGGCTATTTAAAGACGATGGAATTTTCGGTATTTAATTCTTCTTCCCATGGCTGGCCTTGAAGTTTTCAATGGTAGTCAGCGCTCTCTATGGTACACGGCCTTTACAAGTTCCATCCAAAATGTTCCAACAAAGGCTGCGCCTGCGCAAATGCTGATCATCTTCCATGACAGCGTACCCAATCCAAACAATTGTTGCATAAATGGTATGGTAAGAAGACCAACAATAAATGCAAGGGTTATCCCAACGATCAAGGGCACCAGCGTATTGGAATAGCGGATGGTAGTTAACACTGAATATCTGAATGATCTGTTGACCAGCGTTAAGGAGATGTTGCTGAAGAGCAGCGTAATGAAGATCAGGGTTCTTACGGATGTATCATCCAGTCCTTGCTGAATGCCATAGTAGCCCGTTCCTAAACAAGCAGCTGTGATCACAAGGCCCTGGATGATGCTGGTGAGTAGTTGACGGAACGACAGGAATGTGGCGCTCATTTGTCGTGGTGGCCGATTCATGGTGTTAGGCTCCATGGGTTCATTTTCATATATAATGGAGCAGGTTGGACCCATGATCAATTCCAGAAAGATCACATGCACCGGAGTGAAGATCCCCGTGAATGCCCAACCCAACAATAGCGGCAGCGTCACGATGAGGATGATGGGGATATGTATGGATACGATGTACTGAATGGCTTTTTTCAGGTTGTCGTAGATCTTTCTTCCAAGCGCCACGGCATCCGTCATATGAACCAGATCGTCATCAGACAAAATCAGTGAGGCTGCGCCTTTGGCAACTTCCGAGCCACGCTGCCCCATGGCAATGCCGATATGCGCGGCCTTCAAAGCAGGTGCATCGTTGACGCCGTCGCCGGTCATGGCCACCACTTCACCGCTCTGTTTGAGCGCGTTGATCACTTTCAGTTTTGCTTCCGGGAACATGCGTGCAAAAATGTTGACGTGGCGTAATGTTGATTGCAGTTCTTCGGTTTCTAATTTCAGTACATCAGTGCCGAGCATCACTTCATCATTATCGCTAAGGTTCACTTGCCTGGCAATAGCCAGTGCAGTTTCTGCATAGTCGCCTGTAATCATTTTTACCGTGATTCCTGCCTTACGAAATGTTTCAATGGTTTCCCTGATGTTTTCTTTCGGCGGATCCTGGAAAGCGACTAATCCAAGGAACTCAAATCGGAACTCATCTTGCAGAGCGGGCCATTTTTCCTCACTCCAAATTCCTTTTCCAACTCCAAGCACACGCAGACCTTGTTTGGCATATTCCAATGCTTGCTTTTCAATCTCTTTGACTTCCGCTTCCGCCAGATTACTCTGCGCCAGTATTCTTTCTGGTGCGCCTTTGGCTGCAATGATCACTTCTCCTGATTGGTTTTGGAAGATGTGGGTCATCATCGGCGGGCTTCCACTGATGGGATATTCGTGTATCTGTTGATAAGCCGGTCTTTTATCTTGCACCGCCATCTCACCATAAAGACTATGAATGGCCTGTTCCATGGGATCGAAGGGTTTGGTCTCGCTACTCCACATAGCAAATTCAATGAGTTCACCTGGCATTACATCTTTATGGATGTTCCCTGTCACCGTCAGCGATTTTTTCGTAGCCTCATCAAACAAACAGGCAATGCTCATTTTATTTTCCGTGATCGTTCCGGTTTTGTCTACGCAGATCACCGTGGCAGCCCCCAGCGTTTCAACATACTGTGGTTGCTTAACGATGATCTTGTTTTTCAGCAGCCTGAAAGCGCCGAGTGCGAGGAATGTAGAGAAAGCAACGGGGATCTCTTCGGGCAGAATACTCATGGCCAGCGTGAGCCCGTGCATTAGCGAACGAAGGATGTCGCTTGTTTGGATATACTTTATCGTTATGACTAAGGCAAAAGCCGCGGCGCCGATCCACACCATCTTCTTCACAAAAGCTTTGATCTGTATCTGCAACGGTGTTTTTTCCACCGTTACTTCTTTCACGGCCAGCCCGATCTTACCGAACTTGGTTTGTAGTCCAACGTCAGTTACGCGGGCAGTGGCGTTTCCACTGGCGACCAGCGTACCCCTGAAGATGGGTGCATTTGTATTTTTATATACGGCAACAGATTCACCAGTGAGGATGGATTCATTGATCGAGAAATCACGGGCCTGCAGCAATATGGCATCTGCCGAAATGATCTCACCTTCTTCAATGATCATGATATCCTCCACCACAACCTCTTCAATGAGTATGGCTTCCTCGATCCCGTTACGGATCACCTTTACGTGCGACTGAGATAATTTTTTTAATGCCTGAACGGCATTACGACTTCTATATTCCTGGAAAATGGAGATGCCGGCTACCACAAAGATGGAGATCAGCATGATCGTGCCTTCCTGGTATGATCCGGTAATAAAGTATATGACACAGGCAATTAGTAGCAGAATGAACATGGGTTCCAGCACGATCTCTTTCAAGACGTTCAGCAATACACGTTCTTCCTGCAGCTCCAAGGCATTGGAGCCGAATTGGCTGCGTTTTTCTGTAACCTGCAGGCTACTTAGGCCATTCATGGTTTAAAGATACCCGATCTATGTTGTCTTTTCGATTTAGAGCTGATCAGAACCTTTCCTACGTTGGCTTCCCGGAAATACAAAACCCCTGATGATGCAGGGGTTTTGTAAGTATTTGCACTTCGCTCTTAACTCAGTGATCGCTGCACATTGAGTGCTTCGGCAACATCAGTGAAAAGTTTCTTTTCGCTGTCGCTTACTTGTGTTCCGCCGAACATCAAAAATCCACCTTCTTTTGCTGCTTTTGCCACAGCTTCTGCAATGTCCAGTGTCCATTTCTTATACTCTTCTGCTTCCTGGGGAGTGGCTTTCGCTTGCAAGAGTTCACTGGCTTTTTTACAATCGCCCAATACCTGATTAATTAACTCTTCTTTTGAATCTATTTCATGTGTTTTCAGGTGCGACTGAACTTTGGTCCGCAATTCTTTCGCTTCCGACATAGCTTCAGACGGGTTACTCATGTTTGGAAGGATACCCGAAATGATCTCGTTACTGGCAAACTGCTTTGATCCTTCCAGCATCGTTCGGGAACTGGCCATCATTTCCATAATGGTGCTCATACCACTACCTTCTGCGAAGGTCATTACGGTACCCACCAGGGTAGGAAGGCTGCTTAGGAGTACTTGCTCTTGTTCAGAAAATCTA
This sequence comes from Chitinophagaceae bacterium, assembly GCA_040404005.1. Taxonomy (GTDB): domain Bacteria; phylum Bacteroidota; class Bacteroidia; order Chitinophagales; family Chitinophagaceae; genus Pollutibacter. The sequence continues at coordinate 83,584 of JBBAJO010000012.1, read as the reverse complement.
CTTTCAAATGCCATAAGATTCGTATTTGATATTTATTTAGGACTGGAAAGTTAACCTGAATAAAGGCTTTTCGATATGATAAGGTTGTTTCAAACTATCATTCTTCATAATTTGGTACAACGAGGGTAATTTGGTTGTTCTGAAAGAATTGCTGAGCGGCATTCATAATATTCCGGAGCCTGTGATGGATGAACTGCTTGAGATCTGGACACCTGTACAGCCCGGACGCAAGGAACTGTTGACGATTTGCGGGAATGTAGAAAAACATATTTACGTGGTGCTGGATGGCGTTCAGCGGGTGTACTATCTGGATGACCTGAATCGAGAGGCGACTATTTTTTTTACGTGTACTCCTTCTTTTTCCGGGGAACTGGATTCGTTTTTTATTACAGAAACCTTCAAAGTTTACTTTTGAAACCCTTAGCCCTTCATCTTTTCTTCGTGCCTCATAAATACCTGGCCAGTCACCTGGGGAAGGATCAAACCCATTTCTCGAAGCTGATCAACAAGATTCGGATTTGACCTTCCGGACCATTCTAGTTCCCTATTGAGTTTGATAAAACTGGCACGGCATCGCGACTTAAATAAGATTAAAATACCAATATCCATATCCCGCTGGATACGAATGAAGCTTGGTGATACGTTTCGTTTTATCGTAGCGTGTAATGAGCGACACATGAGGCAGGCCGACAGGGTGCTTTACCAACTCGAAGCGTCGTCTTACATGTAGATGTTCCCTAACACAGGGCTTGCAGGCAGGCAGGTATGGGGCATAAAAAATGCGGTAATGAAGATCATTACCGCATCTAAAGTTTAATGATATCTGAGATCAGAACTTGAGTGTCTTTGGAAGATACTTTTCGATCAGATCTGTGTAGTAACCTTTGAGCTTATTCCAATCTGGTGGCTCAGGACTTTTTGAATACAGATCATAGGGGTTGAATAGTTTCACCCATTTCAACATTTCCCTGTCGTGGTCGTCTAACAAATGATCATAACCGCCTTCACGGTGCCAGGCATAGAAAGAGTGATACCTCAACATATACAATCCGCCTTCAGGAATACGGCCCTTCAGCATGTGATAGATGTATTCGTCATGTCCCCAGCTCATATCCACGTTACGAAGTCCGCAGTTGGGTTCGTAGACACCATATTTGGTATTGTATCTTGGATCGTTGTAATCAGGATTATTTACAAAGTATTCTGGATAGATGATCTTGTCGGAATAAGCACAACCTACCGGGAATGTATCTCCAACAACGGCCCACTGGGGCTCGCCGAATAAACAGAGTGTCTTTCCCATGTCGTGCATCAGACCTACCAGCACCATCCAATCAGGATGACCATCTTTGCGGATAGCTTCTGAGGTTTGCAACAGATGCTGGAACTGATCCAGATCTGTATCAGGGTCAGAATCATCCACCAGTTGGTTTAGGAACTGGAATGCATCCCAAACGGGCATTTCCTTTTTATCGAAAGCGAGATATTCTTTTTGCTTTTGTTTTACAAAATCATAAGTCTGGTAGGTATGGTTGAGACGATAGAATTCGCGCACGGTATCTCTTACGGGATCATCATAGTTCCTGTAGGCCTCAGTATTTTTTGCGGTAGCGATGGTTTCGGGATCGGGGTACCTGTCGAGAAGATCATCTTCCCAATGGTCCAGACTGGCCAGCGGATTAAGCTCCTTTTCGGTGAACTTGTTGTCAGACATGGCGATGCAATTGAAATAGGTGAAAAATTGACTATAAATGTAAAAGTTTTCTCAGGATTTACAATGGGTTCCGTGTTCATGATCATCGCGGCACAAAGGTTTCCGTATTCATTAGCATAGCCCGTCTGCGGATGGTTTGTCCAGGCCAACGGGGAAGCGGGTTTTTCGAAATAATAGAATATATTGAATTCCCTATTCATTCCTTAAGACTCAACTACTCATGAAATTACATGTAGCCGATTACCTGGTGATCATCCTCTATTTTGCGTTTGTGGTAGCGGTTGGCTTCATCATCAAGAAAAGGATCAAGTCGTCGAACGACTTCCTGAACAGCAGCAAGAACATCCCTTTATGGATCACGAGTCTTGCTTTTATTTCGGCCAACCTGGGCGCCCAGGAGGTATTGGGTATGGTGGCTTCAGGTGCCAAATATGGCATCATGACCGTGCATTTCTATTGGGTGGGTGCCATTTTCGCGATGATCTTTCTGGGCGTTTTCATGATGCCGTTTTATTATGGAAGCCATGCCCGAAGCGTTCCTGAGTACCTTTTTCTTCGATTTGACGAGAAGACCAGGGGCCTGAACGCCATTACTTTCGCGGTGATGACGGTGTTTTCATCGGGCATTTCCCTGTTTGCCCTGGCCAAGCTGCTGGAAGTGGTCTTGGGCTGGGACTTTGATGTGTCGATCTGGATTGCGGCGGGTATTGTATTGATGTACACCTTTGTCGGCGGGCTGACCAGTGCCGTATATAACGAGGTATTGCAATTCTTCCTCATCGTACTTGGGTTGTCGCCATTGGTGATCGTTGCCTTGCACGACGCGGGAGGCTGGGAGCAGGTTAAGGCGAATTTAGATCCCAAACTCACCCATGCCTGGAAATATATGGGCAGCACGGACAGCAACCCGATGGGTATCCATTTCATGTCGCTGATCTTCGGCCTGGGCTTTGTGATGTCGTTCGGCTATTGGTGTACGGATTTCCTGGTGGTTCAGCGGGCGATGATCGCTAAAAATATGAATGCGTCGCAGCGTACACCGATCCTTGCGGCCATTCCAAAAATGTTTATGCCCCTGATTGTGGTACTGCCGGGTGTGATCGCTATAGCTCTTTCACAGCCTGGTATGGCCGACAAGGGTTATCATATTCCTGTGGACGCAGCTGGAAATATGGATTATACCATGACCCTGCCTTCATTAATTACCCATTACTATCCGAGTGGATTAATGGGCGTTGGAATTACCGCGCTGCTGGCTTCGTTTATGAGCGGCATGGCGGGGAATGTGACGGCCTTTAATTCTGTATTTACATATGATATCTACCAGGCCTATTTCGTTAAGAAACGTTCTGACCAGCATTATCTGCGGGTGGGTAAGATGGTGACCCTGTTTGGAATTTTGTTCTCCATAGGCACGGCCTATATTGCTACCAGCTTTAACAACATCAACGACTTCCTGCAGTTAGTATTCAGTTTTGTAAACGGGCCTTTGTTCGCGACCTTCCTGCTGGGTATGTTTTGGAAGAGGACCAGTCCTGACGGGGCATTCTGGGGTTTATTGATGGGTACGGTAGCTGCGGCATTAACGCATGGCTGTACGGTAGCCGAGGGCAAGGGTGGTTGGATCACTGAACTGTATACTGTGTCCAGCGGTATGGGGCAGGCCTTTATAGTAGCGATGGTGTCGTGGGTAGTGAACTTCTTTACTACTATTATTGTGAGTCTCGTAACCAAGCCAAAACCTGATTCAGAGCTAAAAGGATTGGTCTATTCGCTTACAGAGAAGCCAAAATATACGGGCGAGAAATGGTATCAGAAAGTGGTGCCGTTGGCGATCCTGCTCATTATCCTGACCATCTTATTAAATATCATCTTCTTTTAAATACTAACTCTTATGTATAAACGAATTACTGAACTGAGTTTTATCATTGGGTTGTTTTTCATTATTTTATCCGTGATCTTATTGGGCGGTTATTTACTGTCGGATGCATTAAAATTCAGCATCAATATTTTTACCGGCTGTGCTTTCCTTGTGTTCGGTATTTTTATGGTGCTGGTGAAGAGCGGGGAAGAGCGGGGAGGAAATGTGGGGAATGTGGGAAATGTGGGGAATGTGGAGAATGAATGTGGGAAATTTGGAGAATGTGGAGAATGAACATTTCAAATCAGGGTTGCACAGTCAGCCGGAATTTTTATACATCCTCTGACTATTTCATTTTTTCATTAGCCTGAAAGTTCATTTTTTCATTAGCCTGAAAAGTTTGGCGTTCGGGCATATCAGGCCCAAAAAAAGAGGCTGCCTCAATTATGAGACAGCCTCTGTTCTATCTGTTCTCTTCATTCTCCACATTAACCACATTTATCACATTCATCACATTGTCCCATCAGTATCCTCTATTTTGCACCAAATACCCCGTCAGGTTAGACGCTCCATCGATAGCGGTTTGCGGAATCGGGAATACCCTTTTGTTTTTGTCGTTATTGTTCTTTTCTGTCCAGCTATCCTCATACTTACCAAAGCGGATCAGATCTGTTCTGCGCTGGAATTCCCAGTACAGTTCAAAACCCCTTTCCCTCAGCAGGATATCAGTAGTAAGACTGGTCAATGGCGGAGCCACTTTACCACTTCCGGTACGTGCAGAACGAATCGCATTCGCATCGATCAGTGCGCCGGCTGCATCGCCTTTACGGAGTTTTGCTTCCGCCCTCATCAGGTAAACATCAGCCAAACGGACAATGGAAATATCTGCTTCGCCTGCATTTCTTCCGGTAGATGACCTGGCGCTGAATTCATATTTTAACACCCTGAAGCCAGTACTATAGTCACTGCCGGTAGTAGAGTAGTTGATGGTTTCAGTAAAATCAACAGCATAGGTAGGGCGGCTCCGGGAAGCATTGAAAAGTTTTGTTACCCGTAAACGTCCATCGGGACACCTCAGAAACGCTCCTGCTGCAAAGGCTATACCGTATTGCTGTCCACGTAAAATACCCCTGTCAACCTTGAAGTCCGCTGCAGTATAACAAGTGTCAGCTCCTGAAGCAGGCACGTTCAGATTCTTCTGTGAAAAACGGGGGTCAACTTCTGAAGGATCCCTGGGTGCGTAGGCGTTCACCCAGGTTCTGTACCAATCAGGCGTAATACCAGGACCATCCGTTCCATTGGCTGCTGGAAAGGCAGGAAGCGGGCGCTGGTCGCCCGACAAAGAGAAATAAGCCAATCGGTTATGACCATTCAGGTCCCAACGCTGGTCAACTGCGAAGATCAGTTCTTTATTAGTGGTGTTGTTGTTGCCGAAGATCGCAAAATAATCAGGGGAAAGCGCATAGCTTCCGGAGTTGATCACCCTGGTAGAGTAGTCGATCACCTTATCCATATCTGCCGGATTAAATGTGAACGATGCGGCATAAGGATCGCGCCAAACAGCAGCATTCAGGTAGAGCTTGGCCAACAAACCCCAGACACCGCCTTTGGTCAATCGTCCAGGTCCTGTAGCGGCTTCAACCCCGGCTTCTGCCGCAATCAGTTCTGCTGCGATATAATCGATGGCTTCCTGACCTCTGAGGATCGTAGAGAAATCATCTGGCTTTTCTTTCTTGAACGCCAGTCCCCAACCGTCCAGAAGATGCATATTGTAAAATGCCCTCATTGCGCGGGCCTCAGCCAGATAAACCTTTGCATTCGCATCCTTATTTTCGGGCAATGCGCTGATGGCGATCACGGCACGTGAAAGCGCTTGGGTGATAAAGCCCCAGGTTTCCCTTACGTTCACATCACTGCTGACGGTTTCGTGCTTATGCATCGAGATATAAATGCCATTATCACCCCAGTCAGTACCACCACGATAAGGCAGGATGGCCTCGTCTGTAGAAATTTCTGACAGGGCAAACAGCGTGGTATGCCTGTAAATATCCGGGAGACGCGCATATACTGGTGCAATCAGACCATCTGCGATCTGTTTATCGGATTGTCCTGATATCGATGATTCATCAAGAATGTTTTCATCCAGCTTGGTACATGATGCACCCAGCACAAGAATCAGCATGATGATTTTAAATAGTCCTTTTTTCATGTGAATGTATTTTTATAATGAGATCTGTAAACCGAATATGAATGATCTTGCTTTTGGATAGGCCAGGTAGTCGATACCGTACGACTGCACACCATTGATCTGTCTGTCAATGTTAACCTCCGGATCAAATCCATCATAATCTGTGATTACGAATAGATTCTGACCAGTAAGGGAGATCCTAAAGGAAGACACCCATTTGCCAATGCCCATTTTCTGTGTATTGAACGTGTAGCCCAAAGCCAGGTTGTTCAGTCTGAGATAAGCGCCGTTTTTCAAATACCGGGAACTTACCGGAGCTGAGTTATTGACCGACTCTTGCGGATATTCAATAGCCTCGGCCGTGGTGTTGATGCCCTTCGACAAACGCAGTTTGTAGAAACTGGCATTTGCTGTGTTGTCGTATATCTGATTGCCCGAAACGCCATTGAAGTTGACGGCCATATCAAATCCTTTGTAACCCAGGGTTCCTGAGAAGTTATAGAGGGTGGTTGGCAGCGCAGATCCCAACGGAAGCCTGTCTTTATCCGTAACAATTCCATCTCCGTCGGTATCCCTGAAGGTGCTGATGCCATTGGCATCAAAGCCAGTGAATTCTCTCAGGAAGAATGTGCCGATAGGCTGACCGTTGATGTAACCGTTGACGGTAGCTGTACTCAGACCAGCACCTGATGCACCTCCTGAAGGGATCACCGTATAAGGCGAATTCTCCACTACGTTATCCAACAGGGAAAGGTTAGCCGCTACACCGTATGTTAGTCCTCCTTTAGTGGTGTGGCGATACGACAGATCAAACTCCACACCGCTGTTTTTGATGATCATGTTTTCAACGTTCGTCCATACCGTACCTGCGGGTTGCACAGGATCCGCTGGAATAACCTCAAGCAGGATGTTGCTTGATGTCTTGCTGAAAACATCAATACTGCCATTCAGGTCGCCATTCAACAAACCAAAATCAAGACCTACGTTCCATTGGTTGGAGGTTTCCCACTGGATATCCGGATTCGCTAAACGCGAGAACGTTGTACCACCAGGGTATGGTCCTGCCGGAGTAAGGGGATAACTGGTTGATGATGACACAGAAGAAGTAAACAGGGCCTGTGTGATCTTGGAAGGGATCTCCTGGTTACCGGTAATACCCCAGCCTGCACGAAGCTTCAGGTTAGAGAAGAAAGAGCCTTCCATGAATTTTTCCTCCGAGATCCTCCAACCTGCAGAGAACGAGGGGAAGTAGCCGTACTTATTATTGTCACCGAATTTCGATGAACCGTCAGCCCTGAAGTTCACGGTAAGCAAATATTTATTCTGGTAGCTGTAGTTTAACCTGCCGAAGAATGATTGCAGTTCGTTCTCCACTGCATAACCACCTGGGCGATTGTTGGCCAGGGTAAGATCCTGACCGATACCTGGGTTATAGATGGGTTCAACCGGAGAAATCGGGAATCGATTGATGCTGTAGTTCCTGCCCTGCAGGAAGATCTTCTGGTAAGAGAATCCACCGAGCGCGCTGAAGGTATGATCTTCGCCGAGCTTAAAATTATAGGTGAGGTAATTCTCTAACAGCGTGTTCCTGTTGTACGTGTTAAACGTTTCCAGACGACCCTCCTGCTGGGGAATCAGACTGGGTAGTGACTGCACATCGCGGGTACCATTGGAGATATCCACGCCGAAATTCAGCTTATAAGTCAGGTTCTTAAGGATCTTCAGCGAAGGCGAAATATTTCCAATTACCCTATTGATCTTAATGATCTCTTTATTAAGGTTAAAGGTTACCAATGGGTTATTAATATCCGGGTATTTAATGGGTATGCCAGCAGAATCAGCGGGATAGGTAGGGTTGTTCGATAATGCGTCACCTACCACAGCCTGCGTGGGCGGCCTCAGATTGTACGTATTTGCAGCATTCAGGTTGGCTTCCAGGATCAATCTGTTGTCCAGCAATTTCTGCGTTACATTGAACCTGCCGCTATACCTGTTCATGTCGTTGTTCTTAATAATACCTTCCTGCTTCTGCATATTGAAGGCCGCATAGTAGGTCAGGTTATTGGAACCGCCACTGAAAGAAAGGTTATGATCCTGAGTAAAGGCCTGCCTCATGATCACATCCTGCCAGTCTGTGTTGGCACCTTTATCAACCAGTATGCCACCCAGTTTAGCAACCTGCGTTCTGTATTCTGAAGCACTGAACACGTCGATCGGATTTGCGATTCTGGAAAAACCAAGGTTTGCGCTATAGGTCATAGTAGACACCCCGGCCTTACCGCGTTTGGTAGTGATGAGGATGACGCCATTGGCGCCGCGCGCACCATAAATGGCAGTTGCTGATGCATCTTTCAGGATGTCCACCGCTTCTATATCCTGTGGATTGATGAAGTTGAGCGGATTGCCACCACCGGTGCCTGAATTGTCAAGCGGCAAACCGTCGATCACAAATAGCGGCGTACTTCCTGTACGAACACCACCTGGACCACGTACGGTAATATTGATGGCTCCACCAGGTTCTCCAGAAGCAGAGGTCACGTTCACACCAGCAACTTTACCCTGGATCAACTGCTCAGGAGAGTTGATGATACCGCGGTTGAAGTTTTCTGCCTTTATGGTTTTTACGGCACCAGTAACATCTCTCTTGGATTGTGTGCCATAGCCCATCACCACTACATTCGCCAGATCTGTTGTGCTGGACTGCAGGCCGACATTGATAGTGCTCCTTGAGCCAACTACGATTTCCTGTGTAGTAAATCCAACATAGCTGATCACCAGCACAGCCTTGTCATCTGGTACGGAAATGCTGAAATTACCATTTGCGTCCGTGTTGACTGATGTTGATGTTCCTTTGACGGTGATTGTAGCGCCTGTTAAGGGAACGCCGCCCTGTGTGATCTGTCCTGTTACCACCCGATCAAATCTCGGCGGTAAGTTTTCTGTTCCCGCTTCGCCTGCCATGGCAGGGGCAAGCGGGAACAATAGTGCCAGATATAAGAGAGATCTGGTCACAAGCATGATTGTCCTTTTTTGCATTAGTCTTGGTTTTAAGAGTAGTAAATAGAAAGAAATTACTCATTCAGTTGGCTGTGAAACGATTTAGTAATTAAAAAATGATATTTAAGTAATATTAGACGGGCGGCAACACCTTTTTAATTGATTAATATGGCGGCGATGAAAAGATATTTCTTTTGGATACTGTTATTGGCAACTCCGGTAATGGTCCGGTCTCAACATAAAGTCGCGGCAGGGTCGCATTCGCATAACGACTATGAGCAGAAAGAGCCGTTTTATGCTGCATACCGGGAGGGTTACTCTTCCATTGAGGCAGACATTTATCTCGTGAACGGGATCTTACTGGTGGGGCACGACCAAAAGGACCTGAAACCGGAGCGCAGTTTGGAAGAACTGTACCTGAAACCGCTCGCAAAAGCCTTGAAGGTAAATAGTGGCCGCCCCTATGCTGATAAACAGAAATCCCTGCAACTGTTAGTCGATATCAAGTCGGCTGCAGAACCAACACTCGATGCACTGGTCGCCCTGCTCCAAAAATATCCCTCCATCAGGAAGAACCGTAAAGTAACGATCGCCATCAGTGGAAACCGGCCCAAAGAAGATAAATATGCTGCATATCCTGAGTATATCTATTTCGACGGTCGGCCAGGGGTGAATTATAGTCCTGCTGCCCTATTAAAAGTGGCCCTGATCAGTGACTCCTATGGCAATTACCTCTTGCCCGGCAGTTATACAACGGATATGCAGAAAGCCGATGCAGCCGTCGCTAACGCACACGCCTTAAACAAACCTTTCCGATTCTGGGGTACACCGGATAATGCAGAGAGCTGGCAAAAATTTGTCGACCTCGGGGTTGACTTTGTAAATACGGATCAGGTAGCCTCACTTGCTTCCTTCATGCGTGATCCCAAAGACTTTTTGCAAGAACAAAAATTGGGTAAGATCCAGTTGCACGACTCAATTTCCATGATGCCCTTCAACAGGCTGATCCGTAGCGCAGGTAAGGTGATCCGCTTTGGAAACCCAGCCTATGAAAATCACGCGCTCGACATCGCCGCCCTTCCGGGAACAGAACTCGTGGTAGTGGAAGACCGCTACGGCATCTTCGTGATGGACTTGCAGGGAAAAAGGATTGACAGCTTTTTACTTCCCTCCGCCCAGGCATTCCGGGGAATGGCCAGCACCTACTCAGGGATCAAATCCTTTACCTCACAGGGTAAAACCTGGATCGCATGGTCTGTTGCCAGGGACACTTTAGCGGCATTGGCTTATGCTGAATGGAACGGGAAGATCGGTAAGGTATCGGCTATAAACATCCCGAGAAAACTGCCCGCTAAAAATGCTATTCCCAACGAATTATATGTAGACGGCAAAGGTGAATATCTGTACCTCGTATTGAATGGGAATGATGAAGTAGTAAAGATGAGATGGGACGATAAGAAAATCCTATGGCAAATGCCTTGCGGAGGTGTTGCTCCCTACGGGATCACGATGGCCAATAATAAATTATATGTCACTAACTGGGGCGGGCCGGTTGCGAGCGACAGTACCAAGGAAAGGGCAGGTGTACCCTGGGGCCTGGTATACACCGATCCTGCTACCGGCGCTACCGCGAAAGGCACTGTTTCTGTCATCGACCCCCAAAGCGGTGCGGTGATTAAAGAGATCAATGTAGGCCTTCATCCTAATGTGGCGATCTCTTCAACAGATGGAAGATTTGTCTACATCAGCAATGGCAATAGTGATGAAGTCTCGGTGATCAATACAAAGAACGACGCCCTTACTGAAACGATCCCCGTGGGTATGTTCCAGTCGTCCTTTTCAAAAGAAGGAAGCTCGCCTAACGGCCTTACCCTCAGCAGGGATAACGCCGTTCTATATGTATCAAACGGTATGGATAATGCCATTGCTGTTGTTGGACTGGGGAAACTATCGCATGCTAACGGTAAAGGGCAGTCGAAGATAGAAGGATATATCCCAACGGAGGCATATCCCGCAGGCACTGCGCTGGTCAATGGAACACTTTTTGTTGCCAATCTGGAAGCCGAGGGCGTCAATGTGGTGACCAGGGAGAAGAATGCGCGTGGCATACATTACCAGCTGGGCTCAGTGAGCCTCATTCCCTTACCAGCCCCAGCGCAGTTGAAAAGCTACACAGGCGAGGTGTATGAGAATGCGTTGCATAACCGGATGGTGGGGTCCAAAGAACCCCCTCGAAAGAACGTATCGCCTGTGCCAGTTCCTGAGCGCATTGGGGAGCCTTCCGTATTCAAGCACGTGGTGTATATCATCAAAGAGAATAAAACCTACGATCAGGTATTTGGCGATATGAAAGAAGGCCGGGGCGACAGCAGTTTGTGTGTGTTCGGCGAGCGTTATACGCCGAATATTCATGCCTTAGCCCGACAGTATGGATGGATGGACAATTATTATGCATCGGGTAAGTCAAGCGCCGAGGGTCACCAATGGTCGAATGCGGCTATTGTTTCCGATTATGTAGAAAAGAACGTGAGAACCTGGCTGAGGAGTTACCCGCATCGTCAAACCGATGCCATGGTGTACAATAAATCGGGCTACATCTGGAACCAGGCACTGGATCATGGTAAAACGGTCAGGATCTATGGTGAAGCCTGTACCACCATATATGATACCAAGTTGAAGTGGATCGATTTGTATCGAAAATGGCAGGCAGGTGAAAAACCGAATTGGACAAATACCAGTACGATCGGACGATTGCTGCCCATCATCGCGCCCGAGTTTCCGGATAACGATAATATGGTGTTCAATGACCAATATCGGGCCGATGCGTTTATCAGGGAGTGGGACAGGTATGCGCTTGGCGACAGTCTGCCTAACCTGATGATCCTCTCATTGCCGAACGATCACGCCGCAGGAACTTCTCCAACTTTCCCTACGCCCTATTCGATGGTGGCCGATAATGACCTCGCGCTGGGGAGGGTCGTTGAGCATATCAGCAACAGCAAGTATTTTGATTCCACCGTGATCATGATCACCCAGGATGATTCCCAGGGTGGATGGGATCATATATCCGGATACCGGACCGTAGGTGTGGTTGTAAGCGCGTACAGCACGGGCAAACTGGTGACCACCAATTACAACCAGACATCGATGGTGAGAACGATAGAGCAGATCCTGGGCATACCACCGATGAATGTAATTGACGCAACGGCTACGCCGATGTTTGATTGTTTCTCACCAACAAAAACCTCGGGTGCATTCAAAAAGCTGGCGAACAACATTCCGCTGGATCAGATGAATAAGCCCTTATCTGCCCTGAGGGGTCGCGAGAAAAAGTATGCGCTCAAATCCATGAACGAAGTGTACAATGAAGTGGATGGTGGGGAAGACGATGATATGAACGAGATCATTTGGTTTTATACGAAAGGCAGGAAGAAATACCCGAGATAAAATGTGATGAATGTGGTGGAATGTGGTTAATGTGGGGAATGAATGTGATGAATGAACAGAATGTGATAAATGCGCTCCTTTCACGATAGTCGCATTTTGGCAGTCGGATAATCATTAAAAATTCAATCCCGCATCTTCCTCCCATTCGCGCATTCATTCTCCACATTCACC
>JBBAJO010000012.1:67578-71106 GCA_040404005.1 Chitinophagaceae bacterium | reverse complement strand
CATTCTCCACATTCACCTCATTCTCAGATTCATTCTCCACATTCACCTCATTCTCAGATTCATTCTCCACATTCACCTCATTCTCCACATTCATTCTCCACATTCACCACATTTCCCACATTCATCACATTCATCACATTTTGCGCAGCGCACTTCCGCTCCGCTCGCCGCTATGCTTGCCATTATCGACTACCACTTTTCCGTTGACGATCACATACGGAATGCCAATGGAAAACTGATGTGGTTGTTCGAAGGTGGCCATGTCTTTCACCGTGTTTTCATCCATGATCAGGATGTCCGCGGCCATGCCTTCTCGTAGCAAACCCCTGTCTTTCAGACCAAACTTTTGCGCGGGCAGGGAAGTCATGCGACGAACCGCTTCTTCCAAAGAGACAAGATTGAGTTCACGCACATATTTTGCCAGAAACCGGGCATTGGTTCCATACCCTCTTGGATGGGGCATACCGCGACCACTGATCACACCGCCGTCTGCCGCAGGCATATTGAAAGGATATTTTACAAAATATTGAACGTCCACTTCGTTCATGCTGTGAAAGACCATTTGTGCGTTTCCTTTTTCAAGCATCTGAAGGATCGTTTCTGACTCGTTGCTCAGGTTTGCTTTCCTGCCTTTCAATTTGTTGATCTCAGAAATGGTAAGCCCGTTGAGCGTGGTATCGCTGGCATAGTTGGCAACCACTGCATAGGCAAAGCTTTTCACTTTGCCATTTTGCTTGCTGGCCTTCATCTCTTTTTTAATGGTCTCCCGCGTTTTCTTGTCTTTGATCCTTTCACGCAAGGAATCCAAACCGCCCTCTAATGCCCAGTCGGGGATCTGCGTGGCGAGGTTGGTGGATGAGGCTGTATATGGATATTGATCTATGGTCACGTCATATCCTTCGAGCCTGGCCTTCTTTACCATGTCGAGCGTGATGGGTGATTTGTTCCAGCTTGCATTACCGGCCACCTTGAAATGGGAGATCTGTACGGGAATGTTGGCCTGCTTCCCAATGGTGAGTGCTTCGTTGATGGCATCTGTTACCTTCAGCCCTTCGTTACGCATATGCGTTGCATAGACGCCGCCAAAGGAAGACGCCACTTTAGCGAGGTTGACGATCTCTTCCGTGTTGGCATACATGCCGGGGAGGTAGATGAGGCCGGTAGACATCCCTACTGCGCCATCTTGCATAGCCTTTGCCATCAACAATTCCATCTGCTTCATTTCTTCCTGAGTAGCTTGCCGGTTTCCCTGCCCCATCGCCTGGCGCCGTATGTTGTTATGGCCAGCTAACGTAGCCACGTTGATCGAGGTTTTTGTGCTGTCTATTTTCCTGAGAAATTCGCTGATATCATCCGCTGCACCTCCGCAGTTACCAGTTACCACAGAGGTTACCCCATCGAAAATATAGTTGTCCGCCGTTGGCCTTTCAAATACCCCGCCTTCAATATGTCCGTGCACATCGATGAATCCAGGGCAAACGATCAGGCCTTTCGCATCTATGACCCGCGCTGCCCCCGGGGAGGGTTGCCGGGATGTGGAAATACGCGTGATCTTTCCGCCGCCTACTTCTACCGAGCCCCAATACCAACTGTTTCCTGTTCCGTCGAGGATTCGTGCATTAGAGATGATAAGTTCAGTTTGTGAAGTACCCGACAGGGCAAAAAGGGAAAAGATCAGCGAAATAGTGAATGGCTTCATGGTATTCAAGGTAGTAAAAATCACGCAACCGATGTAGCGAGCGCTACCTGGCTGGACCGGTAGATGAAATTTTTTGGAGCACCTGCCCGATGCCCTCGTCGTACGACGTAGGCTGAAAACCGAAGAACGATTCAAAAGCTGAACTGTCGAGCCAGTAGTCCTGCACCATCTGGTATTTCAACTCCTTCATTTCCTTCAATGGAGGTACGAATAGGCGGACTAATTTCATCAGTAATTCGTTCATCACCATCGGTTTCATGTCGGTACCGAGATGTCTGTTGGTGATATCGATCAGTTCACTCATCTTCATCGCTTTTGCAGTAGGCAGGTTCCAGATCCTGTTGAATGAATCGGGTCTGGTGCTCATGAGGTAGAGCGCTTCTGCCATGTCGGGGATATAAGTGAACGAGTGTTTTTTATCGACCGTATAAAACCATTGTGGAGATTTCCCTTTTGCCATTCTTGTAATCACCATGTCTAGCAAAAGACTCTTGAATGGAGGCATGTGGCCATAGAAGTCGGCTGATCTCGCTATGATCGCCTGTAGTTTACCGGTGTTGATGCCATTGAGCAAAATGCGGTCTACATCAGCCCTGATCTTCCCCTTTTTACTGGAGGGTTCCATGGGCGACTCTTCTTTAATATGAGGGATGCTTGCATCACTCACCATGTAGATATTGTCAATGAAGATCAGTTTGGTTCCGGACTGCATACATGCATTTACAACCTGTTGCATCAGCGGTCGCCATTGTTGTTGCCAGACTGAAAGTATATAGGGAAGACCAACGGTGAGATAGGCCACTTCGCATCCGTCAATGGCTTTTAGGGCGCCTTCGGCCGTAGAGATGTCTGCAGAAAATGGTGTGCCGAAGGGTGAGGTGGGGGCAGTACGACTAACGAGTCGTACAGGAATGTGGTGATTAGTCAGGCATTCTGCTAATGCCGGACTAATTGCTCCGCCTGCTCCGAGGATTGCTTGCATGGTAAGGTGTTTAGGCCGTAACATAGTTTATTTTTGGCTTAACCTTGCATATGAACAGACGGGCCACAGCAGAAGATTTTGATTTTTTTTACAGGTTATACATGCACCCTGATATCAATCCCTGGCTATTGTACGAGCAGATGGAGAAGGAAGAGTTCAGGATTATTTTCGATGAACTAGCCGGGCGGGGGCAGTTGTTCGTTTTTCAATATGAAAGTGAAGATGCAGGTATGTTTAAGCTGGTGCCAATGAAACATCGTAACAGTCATATTATATACTTGGGCGGCGTTGCCCTACACCCTGCATTTCAAGGCCGCGGACTGGGAGAACTGATGTTGACAGAGGTGATAGAGAAAGTGAAGGATCAAGGATATAGAAGGATAGAACTTACCGTGGCCACGTTCAACGAGGCTGCGATTAGGCTTTACGAGAAATCGGGCTTTCAGCATGAGGGCCGGCTTAAGGATTACTCGTATTTTAAATCTGAAAATCGATACATAGACGAATACGTCATGGGCCTTATTCTTTAAAACGTTTGGCATGAAAGATGTTACGATGAAATACTCGAATGGCGAAGTCACGGTGATCTGGCGACCTTCGCTATGCCAGCATGCAGGCAATTGTGTCCGCGGGCTCCCGGGCGTTTTTGATGTCAAACGCAAGCCCTGGATCGATGCAAAACAGGCAACCACTGCTGAGATCGTGGAGCAGGTAAAGAAATGTCCTTCCGGAGCGCTCAGCTTCCTGATGAACCACGAGGGGGCATAACTTTTCGCTCCCGTGCCCGATTCTTACCCTCATACTTTCACGCACATTCATTCCTCCGCATTCTCACATTCATTCCTCC
>JBBAJO010000012.1:59211-67478 GCA_040404005.1 Chitinophagaceae bacterium | reverse complement strand
TCATTCCTCCGCATTCTCACATTCATTCCTCCACATTCATCACATTCATTCCTCCGCATTCTCACATTCATTCCTCCACATTCTCACATTCATTCCTCCACATTCCACCACATTTATCACATTCTCCACATTGGGGCAACTGATGAAAGTCATTAAATCTGGTGACCAAACCGCCCTATCCGGCATTCCCTTTCTCCCTACCTATGTATTTCAATTACACTAATCATGGCAATATCTTCTAAAGCCCCTAAATACGTATACTTTTTCGGGGGCGGCAAGGCCGACGGCAATGAATCGATGAAAAATCTTTTAGGTGGCAAGGGCGCGAACCTGGCCGAAATGGCCGGGCATCCCAACCTCAAACTGCCTGTTCCGCCTGGTTTTACAGTGACTACTGAAGTATGTACTTATTACTACGACAATAAGCGCAAGTACCCGAAGCAACTGAAAGAGCAGCTTGAAAAAGCACTTTCCCAGATTGAGAAGATCATGGGTAAGAAGTTCGGGGATAAGAAAGATCCGCTGTTGTTGTCCGTTCGCTCAGGCGCAAGAAAATCGATGCCGGGTATGATGGAGACCGTATTGAATATCGGCCTCAACGAAAACACCATTAAAGGACTCATTGCCCAATCCGGCGATGAGCGTTTTGCATATGACGCCTACCGAAGGCTGATCATGATGTATGCCGATGTAGTGATGGAAAAAGCTGCCGGCGTGGAACCAAAAGGCAAGGGGATCCGCAAGGTGCTCGACGAAAAACTCGAAGCCATCAAACACAAGCAGGGGTATACGATTGACACGGAACTGACTGTGGACGAACTGAAAGCCCTGGTTAAAGATTATAAAGCCACGGTGCTGAAAAACCTGGGTAAGGCATTTCCTGATGATCCCATGGAGCAATTATGGGGTGGTATCAGCGCTGTATTCTCCAGCTGGAACGGTAAGCGGGCTGTTGAGTACAGACGTATTGAGAAAATACCCGACGAATGGGGCACTGCCGTGAATGTACAAGCCATGGTGTTTGGCAACATGGGCGAAGGAAGCGCTACAGGCGTGGCTTTTACCAGAAACCCGGGGAATGGTCAGAACAAATTCTATGGCGAGTATCTCATCAATGCCCAAGGGGAAGATGTGGTGGCGGGTATCCGCACACCAGCTCCGGTGAATGAATTTTCAAAGAATTCCCATAGCAAACACCTGCCAAGCCTCGAGAAAGTGATGCCCACGCTGTACAAAGAACTTGACGGCTATCAAAAAAGGCTGGAGAAGCATTATAAAGACATGCAGGATATTGAGTTCACCATTGAAAAGGGAACGCTTTATATGTTGCAATGCCGCGTGGGTAAGCGAAATGGTGTGGCAGCCGTTCGAATGGCAGTAGACATGTACAAGGAGAAGCTAATCGATATGGATACAGCGGTAACCCGTGTTGGACCCAATCAATTGGTTGAACTCCTGTTGCCCATGCTCGATCCAAAAGTAGAGCAGGTCACCAAGCCCATCGCCAAAGGATTGCCCGCAGGCCCCGGTGGCGCTAAAGGTCGTGTGGTATTCAGCTCCGCTGAAGCCGTTGAATGGGCCAAAAAAGGTGAGAAAGTGATACTGGTGCGTGAAGAGACCTCTCCGGAAGACGTGGACGGCATGCATAAATCTCAGGCCATCCTCACTACCAAAGGGGGAATGACTTCACACGCTGCCCTGGTGGCCAGGGGCTGGGGTAAATGCTGTATCGTAGGTTGTACGGATATCGAGATCCATGCTGAAACAAAAGCATTTAAGGCGAAAACCGGCGAGGTTATCCATGAAGGTGACATGATCACCCTTAATGGTACAAAAGGCCTGGTGTATGAAGGTGGCATGGCTCTGGTGGATATTGACCTGAATAAAAATCAGAGTTATAAAGAACTCATGAAATTGGTGGATAAGACCAAGACCATGGGCGTTAGAACCAATGCAGATACGGCAAAAGACGCAGCGCAGGCCATGGCCTTCGGCGCTGAAGGCATCGGTCTATTTAGAACGGAACATATGTTCTACGGCGAAGGATCCGACAAGCCTTTGTTTCTGCTCCGCAAAATGATCATGAGTAAAACCGAACCTGAAAGAAGAAAAGCGTTGAACGATCTGTTCGTGTTTGTCAAGAAAGACATCAAGGATACCATGAAAGTAATGAAGGGCCATCCCGTTACAATTCGATTACTGGATCCGCCTCTGCATGAATTTGTTCCCCATGATTCAGCCAAGCTGCATGAATTGAGTAGCGAACTGGGTATCAGCATGAGTGTGTTAAGGAGAAGGGTTCTCGCGTTGCACGAAAACAATCCGATGTTGGGTCACCGTGGCGTCAGGCTGGGTATCAGCTATCCGGAGATCACTGAAATGCAGATCCGAGCCATCCTGGAAGCTGCGGCAGAGTTGACTAAAGCGGGCATTAAAGCATTCCCCGAAGTCATGATCCCCGTAACCTGCACCGTAAATGAGCTTATTCACCAGCGTGCCATCGCCGATAAGGTATATAAAGAGGTGTGCGCTTCCATGAAGGTTAAGAAGATCGCCTATTCATTCGGCACCATGATCGAGATCCCAAGGGCCGCCATTAAGGCAAACCGCATGGCTGAAGTGGCTGATTTCTTCAGCTTCGGGACCAATGACCTTACCCAGATGAGTTTTGGATTCAGTCGTGATGATATTGGAGGATTTCTTCCCAATTATATGGATCAGGGGATATTGAAAGATGATCCCTTCCAAACCATCGACCAGGATGGGGTAGGCGAGTTGGTTAAAATGGGCACTGAAAGAGGACGTCAGACAAAGCCTGGGCTCAAAGTAGGTATATGTGGTGAACATGGTGGCGATCCTGAGAGTGTTAAGTTCTTCCACAGAATAGGTATGAATTATGTGAGTTGTTCTCCGTTCAGGGTTCCCATTGCCCGTCTCGCTGCAGCACAGGCCGCGATTGAAGAAAAAAGGCAAAAAGGACTTTTGAATGGCAAGCTTAAAGGATATAAACTACCCAAAACAACCCGAGTGAAAGGGTAAGCGGTATCGGACACAACGGAAAAGGCGACCCAATGGTCGCCTTTTTCAATTTGTATGACTTACATCATAGATTTTGCTCCACAACATCAGGCTATAAACCACACTTCGTCATTTTATTCACAAAGCGATGTTAATAGGTTTGTCTTTTCAAACACACAAGCGATGAGAACCATACAAAACAGAATGAATTTAGTGGCCCTGATTGTGGCAGTGCTTTTTCTGATACCCATCGTCTCCTTTTCACAGGACCGCTTGGGGACCAACTCCGCCAAGCTGGTGATCAAGGGAACTTCCAATATTCACGACTGGATCATGACGAGCGAAAAAGGAAGTTGCAGTGCTTCTTTTGTTTCTGATGCCACCGGTAATCCTACTGCGATCAACAACCTCAATTTCATTGTCAGCGTGACCACCCTTAAAAGTGAGAAAGGCAGTACCATGGATAATAACGCTTATAAAGCCATGGCCGCTGAAAAATATCCTGCCGTGAAATTTGTTTGCACCTCCGGCACCGTAAAATCTAACGCCGCCGGCGGTTACACCATTACAGCTCCCGGCAAACTCTCCATCAGCAGCGGCACTAAAGATGTCACTTTAGTAGCCACCGGTAAAATGAACGCCGACAAATCTATCAAGGTAGATGGCAGCTATAAGCTGATGACCACTGATTATAATGTAAAAGCCATCAGCATCATGCTGGGGGCCATTAAAACCAGTGCTGACGTGACCATCGTTTACTCAATGACCATGAAACCTGAATAATCAAATACACTTATTTAAAAAAAATTTTAAAACCACGGTTATGACATACAACCTAAACATGAAAAGATTTCTAATGGCTATTCTGCCACTTTTCATCTTCACCACGATGGCTTCTGCACAGACAGAAGCAAATGCCCCAGGTAATTTTATGAAAGAATACCTGAGTTACTACGACAGTCTCAGTAATTTCCGTTACTATGATCAGAGAGGCCTCAATGTATTTGAAACTCCAAAGAATAAAGTGACCTACCATGGTCTCCGTGTACGTTTCGGTGCCGGATTCACCCAGCAGTTCCAGGGTCTGAAGCATGAGAACTATCTGTCAGGCGTACCTGCAGCTTCTATCCCAGCTGCCGAAGCAGGAAATGCACTTTACAAACTGTCTTCTGGCTTTAACACAGCCCAGGCGAATCTGAACATGGATGTTCAACTTGCTGATGGTATCCGGTTGAACCTGGTTACTTACCTGTCTGCCAGACACCACAATGAAGCATGGGTGAAAGGCGGATACATCCAGTTCGATAAACTGCCGTTTAAGGGCCAGTTTTGGGATAAACTGATGGATGTAGTTACCGTTAAGATCGGTCACATGGAGATCAACTACGGTGATGCACACTTCAGAAGGTCAGACGGTGGCCAGACCATCTATAATCCATTTATGGAGAACTACATCATCGATGCCTTCACAACAGAGATCGGTGGTGAAGTATACGCCCAGTATAAAGGCCTGTTCGGTATGATCGGCTTGTCTAATGGTGAGATCAAAGGTGACGTGAAAGAAGTAGCCCCCCTTCCTACAGACGCAATTCCTAAAAAATCCCCTGCTATTTACCTGAAAGGTGGATACGACAAGCAATTCACTGAAAAAGTTCGCTTGAGGGTGAGTGCATCTTATTACGGTGATAAGAGCTCTGCGAGCAACACATTGTTCTGGGGCGACCGTACAGGATCCAACTACTTCATGGTCATGGAAAATACAGGTGCCACTGCAGTTGCCCAGGCATGGTCTGGTCGCGTTAACCCGGGATTTGGCGACAGAACACAGGGCATGATGTTGAACGGATTTGTGAAAGTAGGCGGACTCGAGCTATTCGGTACTATTGAGAATGGTAAAGGACGCGCAGCCAGCCAGGTTAAGCAGGAAGACAGAAGCTTCAGCCAGTTTGCAGGTGATGCGGTTTACAGGATCAGCCTCGGGGGGAAAGAGAATTTCTTCGTAGGCGCTCGTTACAATACAGTTAAACTTGACCAGATATTTGGCACTGGAACTAATGCAGTGATTTCAGAAGTAGGTATTAATCGTACATCTTTTTCAGCAGGATGGTTCCTTACAAAGAATGTCCTCCTGAAAGGCGAGATCACTAACCAGAAGTATAGCGATTATGACAAACCAAATGTGCCTAAGAACATATTTGCAAAAGGTAAATTCAGTGGATATGTGATCGAAGCCGTGGTAGGTTTCTGATCGATTTACGAATGACGAACAAGAGACGGGAGATCACTCCCGTCTCCTGTTTATAGGAGCTGTTGGTTCAATTTTTCCAGATGAAAGCGTTCTTCCTCATCGTAACACTTACATTGATCTCTTTCCGCCCGAATGAAAAAGTAGCGGTTAATACATGGATTGTTGAAAAGAATAGCACACTGGCCATTGACGGTAGTTCAAACATCAACAAGTTTACCTGTGATATCAAGGAGTACCTGAAAATAGACACCCTGAGGAGTGTCAATGATGCGCAGAAGAAGAAGTTCGTTTTTGTAAACAGCAGCTTGTCTATCGACGTTAAAAGATTTGATTGCCATCACAAATTCATTACCGCTGATTTCCGTAAGATGATGAAGTCTGAGGCCTATCCCAATCTTCGGATATATTTCGTTTCGTTGGATGAATTTCATGAAGCCGGCATAGTGAAAGGGCTTGTTGACATTGAATTGGCAGGGAGAAGAAAGAGAATGGAAGTGGTGTATAAATGTGCCCATATTGGCGGCAGCCAGCTTCGCCTGCAGGGCGATAAACAGATGAACTTCTCGGATTTTCAGCTCGAGCCTCCCAAAAAGATCGGCGGGTTGATCCGCATTAATGAAGAGATCAATGTGCATTTCGATTTATTCTTTAGAAAACTCATTTGACAATCATAAACCATAATCTTCAAACATGAAAAAAGCAATAACAGCCACTATAACATCTGGAGTCATCCTGTTGCTTGTTAGTCTGGCATTACTTTATTTTCTGATCAATGTTTTCCCAAGTGTAGCTGAAGAGTATTTTAGCCCTGTTTTCAGATGGTCCAGTGCCGGTACTGACTGGATGTTCTATGCGCATCCCTTTGTGCTGAGCATTGCCCTAAAATGGTTCTGGGAAAGGTATAAGGAAATTCTGCCAGGCGGCACATTCTTGAAAGCCATCGAAATGGCCTTCGTATACGGTATCGTTGCCTTACTTCCGGTACTTTGGCTCACGTTCAGTGCCATTGATATCTCCGCCGTTATGGTGTTGAGCTGGCTGGGATATGGCATACTCCAGGCGTTCATCGCGGGGCTGGTATTTGCGACGTTGAACCCGTAGGGATTGGCTCATTGGCTCATTAACTAATTAGCTAATTCTTTAATGTAGGCTGGTTTTCAAATTAGCCAATGAGCTAATGAGCTAATTAGTAAATTTACCTATGGCTATCCGAATTCTGATCACCGGCGGCACCTTCGACAAGGAGTATAATGAAATAACGGGTGAGTTATTTTTCAAAGACACCCATCTTTCAGAGATGCTCAAACTGGGCCGTTGTCGTGTAGATGTCGATATCCGGACCCTGATGATGATCGACAGCCTGGAAATGACCGCGGAAGACAGGCAGCTGATTGCCGACCATTGTAAAAAGGCCGATGAAAAGAAGATCATCATCACGCATGGCACGGATACCATGTCTGATACAGCTCGTTTTCTTGCAGGCAAGGTGGTGGATAAGACGATCGTGATCACAGGTGCGATGATCCCCTATAAATTTGGCAGCTCGGATGGGCTCTTCAATCTCGGCAGTGCCATGGCCTTTGTGCAAACACTCCCACCAGGCGTTTATGTGGCCATGAATGGTAAATGTTTCTCCTGGGATAACGTGAGAAAGAACCGAAATACAGGCGAGTTTGAAGAACTTGACTGATCTTTTCCGATGGCATATCATACATTATTGAATACTTTTGCCATCACAAGCAATAACGATGAAAAGATCAGTGATCACTGGTACCGGCTCCTACATCCCTCCGGACATCAAATCCAACAAGGATTTTACCATCCATAATTTTTACAGCGAGCAACATAACCGCATTGAAACTGCTCCCCAGGAGGTTGTCGATAAATTCCAGGCGATCACCGGCATTGCAGAAAGAAGATACGCTGCTCCGGAGATCAACTGTTCCGGTATGGCGGTTATCGCTTCCCGTCATGCAATTCAAGATAGTGGAGTAGATCCGGAGACGATCGATCAAATCATCTTTGCCCATAATTTTGGAGATGTGGTGAAACACTCCATCCAGACAGATGCGGTTCCCTCATTGGCAAGCAGGGTTAAACATGATCTGGGTATACGCAATCCCAATTGTATCGCTTATGACATTCTTTTCGGCTGCCCGGGATGGTTACAAGGCCTTATACAGGCAGACGCGTTTTTCAAAGCCGGCATTGCGGGAAAAGCGTTGATCATTGGGTCGGAGACTTTATCCAGGGTGATCGACAGCTATGACCGCGACAGTATGATCTTTTCCGACGGTGCCGGTGCAACCATTGTTGAGTTTAAAGAAGCCCAGGAGAACGGAAGCGGTCTTCTTGGCTACAGCGTTCAGTCGCACTGCATAGACGAGGCCTACTACATCAACATGGGTAAATCATTTTTCCCCCACAGTGATCCGAGGGTCAGGTACATCAAAATGAAAGGCAGGAAAGTATATGAATACGCAGTGAAGCATGTGCCTGCCGCTATGAAGGAATGTTTGGAAAAGAGCGGAGTGGATATTAAAGACCTGAAGAAGGTGTTCATTCATCAGGCGAATGAAAAGATGGACGAAGCCATCATCCAGGCCATGTACAAACTATATGGGCAAAAAGCACCGGCCGATATTATGCCGATGAGCATCCAGTGGTTGGGCAACAGCTCTGTGGCCACGATACCCACACTGCTTGACCTGGTGCTGCACGGGAAGCAAGATGGGCATGATTTACAATCAGGTGATGTGATTATGTTCGCTTCTGTTGGCGCCGGCATGAATATCAACGCAGCGGTGTATAGAATGTGATGAATGTGATTAATGTGGGCAATGTGGTGAATGAATGTGATAAATGAGTTAGAACAACAATGTGCTAATGAATTGGAATTTCTTCCGCCTCATTAGCACATTGTTGTTTGTTCTATCTAATTCTCACATTCTCACATTCTCACATTCTCACATTCTCACATTCTCACATTCTCACATTCTCA
>JBBAJO010000012.1:32908-59111 GCA_040404005.1 Chitinophagaceae bacterium | reverse complement strand
ATTCTCACATTCTCACATTCTCACATTCTCACATTCTCACATTCTCACATTCTCACATTCATTCCCACATTCATCACATTTTCCACATTTATCACATTAGCTTTTCTTCGGTTCCAGCAGCTTGAAGAACTGATCGAGCTGAGGTAAGATCACGATGCGGGTGCGGCGGTTTGCACCCCGTCCTTCTACTGTATCATTGCTTCCAACAGGCAGATATTCTGAGCGGCCGGCTGCAGCGATCTTTGCAGGGTCAAGTCCATACTTCGTTTGCAGGATCCTCACCACTGAAGTAGCCCGCTTCACACTAAGGTCCCAGTTGTCGATAAGCACTCCGCGTTTGAAAGGAACATTATCTGTATGTCCTTCTACCATGAATTCAATCTCAGGCTGGTTCTTCAGCACCAGTGCAACCTTGCCCAGCACTTCGCTGGCCCGGTCAGTAACGTCATAACTCCCCACCTTGAACAACAGCTTGTCAGAAATGTCGATAAATACAACACCTTTATCCACTTTGATATTGATGTCCTCATCGTTCATATTTCCAACAGCGCCTTTCAGGTTCATCACCAGCGCCATGTTCAATGAATCTTTTCTGGCCATCTGGCTTTGCAGATCCTGGATATACATATCCTTCATACCCAGGTTCTCCATCGATTTTTTGATGCTTTCTGCCTGTGAACCAGAGATCACGGAAAGGTCTTCCAGTTGTTTCAATGCCTGGTTGTTGTTTTGCTTCAGGAACTCAATTTGTTTTTTCATGCCATCAGCTTCCGCTTCGAGGACTGCCCTCTTCCTGTCCAATTCTGCTTTCTCATCGCGACAACTGCGCAAATCATTTTGCACTCCTGTATACGATGTGTTCAGTTCATCATATTTTTTGTTCAGAGAATCAAATTTCTTAGTACTGACACAGGAGAAAAGAAGCAGCGAAGCCGCTGCCACCAAAGTAAATTTTTGCCATTTCATACGTCGTAGAATTTTGCCGAATATACATATTATTCGTACTCTTTATTATGTATATTCATCACCTTAACAACCGTAAAATGGGTAAATTTTCAATTTCTATATTCCTGTTTGCTATAGCGTCTCTATCAGTTGCACAGGACAGAATTTCTGGTGGCGCATTGAAACCCGAGCAGGCATTGATGGACATTCGTCATTACACGGTTTCACTTGATGTGTCACCTGAGTCTTCTTCCTTCAATGGCTTCACCGAGATCGACCTGATCTTAAGTGGCTCAAGTGCTGTTTTGATCTTCGATCTGGACCAGGTTTTTACCGTGTCGAAGATCCTGGTGAATGGAAAGAAAGAAGCCTTTACACATACTGATGGTTTGATCAGGATCAATTCCGGATCCTCGTTTGGAGCAGGTAAACAAAAAGTGCGGATCGATTATGGAGGTAAGCCTCCCATCGCTGCCCGGCCACCTTGGGATGGAGGTATCCAGTGGGCCAAAGACAGTCTGGGCAGGCACTGGATCGCCATGAGTTGTCAGGCTGATGGCGCAGATATTTTCTTTCCCTGCAAAGACCATCCGGGCGATGAGCCAGATGAAGGAGCGGATCTGATCATCACCGTTCCGAAGGGCCTGGTGGCTGCCGGTCCGGGGGTGTTGATGAAGTCTTCCACCAAGGGTAAGAAATCGACATATCACTGGAAGACCAATTATTCAATCGCGAACTACAGCATCCTTTTCAATGTGGGGTCTTATGTGGTGGAGAAGAGGCCGTTCAAGACCGTTTTGGGAAACACCGTGTCCATGGAGTTTTATGTGCTCGATTACAACAAGCCCCGGGCGAAATATCACCTCGATCTACTCGAAAGATCCGCCCGGATGCAGGAGAAATATTTTGGTGAATTCCCTTTTGCTAAAGAGAAACTCGCCATCTGCGAAACGCCGCACCTGGGAATGGAACACCAGACCCTGAATGCATACGGGAATAAATTCAAGTATGTGAAGGTGGGCGATGTTGATTTCGACTGGCTCATGCACCACGAGTTCGGACACGAATGGTGGGCCAATAAAGTCAGTAATAAAGATTGGGGCCATATGTGGATCCAGGAAGGGATATGCACGTTCGGCGACGCGCTGTTTTTCGAAGATTTCGGAGGTCGTGCTGCCTACATTGAGAGAATGAAGAGCACGGCACTGGCCACACAAAATAAATTTCCCATCGTCCGCGGCGATGTGGTGGATTCCAGGTTGGCCTATATTAGCGATATCTATGGAAAAGGGGCGTTCTTCATGCACACCCTTCGTTGGGTGATTGGCGATGATGTTTTTTTCCCGGCCATAAAAGCCTTTGCGACAGATCCCAGATATACCTATGTGAATACGGTGATGACGGATGACTTGCTGAACCACTTCAATGCGGCAGCAGGACAAAATCTAAAACCATTATTCAATCTCTTTCTATATACGACCGACAAGCTGGGGATAGAGGTGAGGCAGACTAGCCCAAAAACATATTCGGTCCGACTATCAAACATCGATATGCCCTTGCCGGTGGAAATTCAGACTTCATCCGGCAGGAAGAGAATCATGCTGTCAGAGAAAGAGACGTTGCTGCAATCTGATTCAGCACCCGTGATCGATCCCGATACATATTATTTGAAGAAAGTGAGTTTTGAGTAGAAACAAAATAATCAATCTTCCCCCTCTTCTTCGGCTCCAACTTTCACAAACGCTGCCCTGCGTGGCGCAGGCATCACCGAATGTTCCCCTTTCACGGCTTTCCAGATGACCTCGCTGAACTCCAGGTCCGGCAAGCGATCTTCTTTGCTGAAATCCCAGCCAGCGCTTTTTATCCCAGACGCCGTGGTGGCATTCTTATTCAATTCGTTAAAGTCAATGTTCGCAGGCCTGGCGATGAACGGTGTGAGGTCGGCATTCGCTGAAAAACTCCTCCACATGGGCGTTGCCGCAGCATCGTACTGCGACATAGGAGGCAGCCCCAGGATCAGCTCCATGGTTCTCAACATGGACGAAGTGGAATACATGGTATGATCGATGAATTTCCTTTTTACAAAACCTCCCGCAACATAGGCCGTGGTGCGGTGCGCATCCACATGATCAGGTCCGTTTTGCGCATCGTCTTCAATAATGAAAACTGCTGTTTCTTTCCATATAGATGATTTGGAAAGATGTTCTATGAATAATCCTACGGCCAGATCATTATCCGCAACATGTGCCCAGGGCGTTGGCCGGCCCACCCTGAGGCCTTCGGTATGGTCATTGCCGAACCTGAGCGAACTGAATTGAGGTACCGCATGTACGGCAAGCAGGGAATCGAATTCTCTTTTCCATTGGTAGAATCTCGTGGTGTCCCGGATCGCCAGACTATATCCCGAATAATAGCTGCAAAAATTCCCTTCCAATACGGGCACATTCGCTTTTCCATTATCCACAAATTCTCCGTATGACCTGAAGCTGACGCCGTTCCGCTTGCAATTGTCCCAGAAGAAACCATTCTTGTTGTTTGCGATCTCCCTGTTTCCTTCACCGTCATACGTTCCACCGCGGCCGCCATAATTGGTGGGCCAGTTTTTTTCCAGGTAGTCTGTGGCATAAGCGCCCATCGACCAGTTATGACCATCCATACTCACTTCACCGTCAACATAAAAATTATCCAGCAATACAAACTCGGTTGCCATGGCGTGCTGGTTGGGTGTTACTTTCTCGCCAAATAGCAAAAGACTGGTGTCACCATTCCCCCCGGGAATGTCCGATAACACCTGATCGTACGTGCGATTTTCCTTGATCACATAGAACACATATTTGATGGGAGAGGTATCCCCCACTTTCATCGGAATGGGATTGCCTGTTTCGCCGGAAGAGAGGCTTTCTTTTTCTTTGGTGAACGGTGTGTTAGCGTACACTGCCTTTGAATAGGTAGCAAGAAGTTTTTCATCCGGCTCATCAATGATCGACATAGTGCCTTTAAAAAGTCCGCCTATATACTGAACCTCTTTGGGTTGCGATGTATCGCCCTGGTGGCGGAGTACGGCTTGTCGGGGTCTCACCGGACTGGGGCCATAAGGGTTGGCCTGTGAACTAAAGCCTTTGCCGTTGCTGACGAATATCTTCTTGCCGATCAACTTAACATTGGTGGGGTACCAGCCGGTTGGGATGAAGCCTTCTGATTCCGAGAAGCCGGGTTTTGCGATATCAAAAACAGCGAGGCAGTTATTGTCAGCATTGGCCACGTAGAGAGTTTTTTCATCGTCACTCAGCGCAACACCATTGGAGGTGGAACCCGCAGGCGCATCTGGATATAATGCCGCGTTGAGGGTTTCAATCACTTTTCCTTCCGCGGTGTTGATCACGGATACGGAGTTGTCGTTTGCATTGGCAACAAACAGGTATTTACCGTCTTTGGTCATGCACATTTCGTTGGGATGATCACCTACGGCCCATTCCTTTTTCCTTTGACTAACCAGATCCCATACCAGCACCTTGGCTTTGCCCCAGAGTGAAATGTATAGTATGTTCTTATCAGGAGAGAGCAAAGCGGTATATGCCTCCGAGCCCAATGACACTTGTTGCTGGGCCTGTTTGGTTTTCAAGTTGATCACATAGAGACTGTTATTTTCTTTAGTGACCACATACATCAATTGTTTCGCATCATCTATTTCTATACCTGCAGGTGAAATTTTGGTGGGCCATTTGTTGCCGAGTTTGATACTGTCCTGCCGCACAAGTTTATTATTTGCAATAGCGAATTGCATGATCCAGTTATCATTGCCGCCAGAGGCGTAGAGGAATTTTTCATCGGCGCTGAACTTCAGGCCGTACCAGGATTTTGCCACCACTTCGGAATGCAGGATCTTTTCCGTTTTAGCATCGATCAATTGAACCGACTGCACACTTTGTCCGTTGTTGGTGACGGCCAGGTATTTTTTTGATTTAGACACGGCGATGTTTAAAGGCAAGTCGCCCAGCGCAAAACTTCTTCCGGCCGGAGAGAGCGACCAGCCGTTTGGAAGTTGAACAGGGTTTGGTAACTGGGCATGGGTGAACATGCTGATGGTGAGACCAACGAGAGTCAATAATCGTTTCATGCCGTTAAGGTAGAGAAAATGTTTATTTCTGCCACTTGTATTGATTTCTTTGAAGGGTCTCTCCGGTAGTCATGTATTGAACCACCTTGGTCATGATAAAACTGGAGTCGCTTATCTCAATGATCTGCTTGATAATGGCGGGTTTGCTGCCATCCTGCCCGCGCGTTTCGATAATTAATTTTACGTTACCATTAGCATCGACAGTCCTCCCGGTGAGTTTATCTCCGTTGATCCTGGTTCCGTTGTCGGTGATGCGGACCTGGTCTTTATTATTATGAGACCTCTCTTCGGGATAGTCATATGCCATCTGTAATTTTTTCATATCATCTTTCAATTTTACCTCGAGGTTACAAGGTATCACTACTTCTTTCCCGTTCTGATAATCTTTGTACGTAAGAATCCCCGTCCAGCTTCCTTCTATTTTTCTGAGGTCCTCCTGCTGGATGGCCGGTTGCTGTGCATTCGATGGTAATGAGCAGAGCAGGATCAGTAGTATGGTTAGAGCGGGTTTGATGATCGGGTTAGGGGAAAGAGTGAATTTCTTCTGAACAATAAGTGAGTCTAATGAGAACCTTCCACTACCCGCAGCGCTGCAGAAGACGAAGCACCAGAAATACAATTGCTGGAAATACATGCCTGTCAGGAACTCGGGTTCATTGTACCAGACGAAGGAAATGATCAGGAATTGGAAAGCCAATTGTATGGATGCAATCCGGGTAAGAATGCCGAAAGCGAGCATCAGTCCGCCAACGAATTCTCCCCAGGATGCTGCCATCGCCCAGAATTGGGGTGACGGGAACGTGAATCCAAGAGATGCTACTTGCTCAGCGAACCAGCCGGGGGCGAGTATGTCTTTCATCTTGGGATAGCCGGCATGGATGGCAATACTCAGGCCAAGGTGAAGCCTGAAAAACAGGTAGGCAAAGTTCAGGGTCTTATGATTGCCGATGGAGGAGCTGAACAGGAACTGGGGGAGCCATTTTTTCATGATTTTTTGTTTGATGTTTACGATGCCGTAAAACTCATCAAACAAGGATCAACAGTCGACTCGAAACCGATTTTAAGACCTCTTAACCTGGACTCAATTTAATTTGATACGTTTTGTGCCATCCATTCTTTCGGGCTCATGGAAGTGAGTTTCTTAAAAGATCGATTAAAAGTGGCTTTGCTATTGAAGCCGCAATCCAGGGCAAGGCCCAGCAGGGTTTGTTGCTTGTGTTCACCCAATTTTAATTTTCCCATCAGTTCGCGTATACGATACTCGTTGATGAAATCATTGAAATGCTGTCCGAAGCCCTCATTGATCAGTTTGGACAGGATGCCGGGGTTGGTTTTTAATTGTTTTGCCAGATCGGTCAGAGAAAGTTCCGGCTCGAGGTATGGCTTATTGATCATTAAATGTTCATTGAGCAGGGATCGGAGCGTTTCATCAATGGGTTGTTGCTTATTAGGGTTCTCAATGGGGATAACGGAAGATGGCACGGGAGGTTCAGGTTTGAAATGTAGTCTGTAAAGATTCCTGTTCACGGATAAAAGGCCGGATATGCTGATATAGAAGATGATAATACCCATACTGAAATACGCATACCAGTCGAACCGGTAGCTGAAAGTGCCCGGGAAAAAAAGACCAAGGATTTCGAAGACGAGAAAAATGGTAATGGCTGCACTAACGGCATACAGGATATTCCGTATCCATTCAAATTCAATATTGTCAGTAGAAGAGAAATTTTCTCTGACATAATTTCGATAGCTGTTGTACTGTTTCCGGGTCAGGAAGAGGTAAAAAAAGAATGAGATATAGCTGATCACCTGGAAAGGGGTTGATCTCAATATGTCGGCCCACGGTCCTTTTGTACCGTATTGATTGTATTCTTCGATGGGAAATGGGGCGAAGAAGGTAAAATCTACAACCAGTTTGGCCAGGGTAAGGCCTGCCGAAATCAATGGGAGGATGAAATGGGGAAGATGTTTTCCGGTGAGTTTGAATTCAGCGTCTGTAAGGCTGAGAAAGTAAAAGTAAAGGGTGGGTCCCATCCATATCGTTGTTTCAAACGGGAAGTAGAACATGAAACTGGTGTAGGCATCGTGAGAATCGTACCAACCTGCGAATCCAAGCATCCAAAATGCGACCTTGACCGTACAGAGCATGATGAGGAGTGCGAGTAGTTTATCGCTCAGCCTTTCATCTCGAATACCGCGGGTGAACAGGAGCAAGCTCATGAGCAGTCCCTGGAAGAATGAGGGGAGTAATAGGCTGCTGTAGAGGTTAAAATTAAACTGCATGTGAATACCGAAAATAAAAGAAATCACCTTTTATAACTCCGGGATGTGTTGAGGAGTATTAATAAAGTGGGCTCAAATCATGATTTGAGATGAGATCTTTTGCATTCCCGGGTCACATGGTAACCGGTTTATAAAATAATCAAAGTACCAGCACACCCTTGGCCACGAACTGGAGTTCCTTTTTGGGTTCTTTGATCTTTTTGATCTCTTCTTCCGACTTCCCAGCGTCTTTCGCGTAATGCTGCAATTGTTTTACGGATACTTCTTTCACCTGGGCTTCGCCATCCAGCACCACCTCTTTACCAACGATATCTTTAGGCATGAAGAATTTATAGTCTTTAAACTTCACCATCACTTTTTCACCATCGGCTTTTTCCACTTTCATCCAGCAGCCTTTCTCCTGGCACACTTCCGCGACTTTGCCCGTGACCTTGCCGTTGTATTTATTGTCGGCCAGCTTTGAATCAAGTTGATTGATCGAGATTGCGCCTTCTGAGGTGGTCCCGGCGCCGTAGGTTACCCCCTTTGCAGCTGATGCGGGTTCCTGGGCATAAAGTAATGCGCTGGTGGCGATGGCGAAAAAGAAGAACATCAGATGTTTCATAGCAGAAATTTTGACAAAGATACCGCTGAAATGATAATACAAGCTACTCATCCAATAACTATTGAGTGTATGATGTTTTTGGATTTATATTTATGACGCAAACAGTACCGCAATCGTACAAAGTTCTCTCATGTTCCCCTGTTGTTCACCCGACAGGGGATTTTTTATGAGGAAAAAACTAAAACTTTTAGTGGAAAAACTGCTAAAAATATTAGTGTGCATAATTTTTTTCCCCTACCTTCACCATTACAATTACATTGGAAACCAAAAATTAAAGACATGTCGAACGAAAAGCAAAAGGCGTTAAAACTCACACTGGACAAGATCGAGAAGGATTTTGGCAAGGGCAGTGTGATGATGATGAATGAGAAGGGTGACCAGGTTCAGGAAGTTATTTCTACTGGCTCAATAGGATTGGATATAGCCTTGGGAATTGGTGGCCTGCCAAAAGGCCGGGTGATTGAGATCTACGGCCCGGAAAGTTCTGGTAAAACAACGGTGGCGACCCATGTAATTGCAGAAGCCCAGAAAAAGGGCGGTATTTGTGCGATCATAGATGCCGAACACGCTTTTGACAGTGCCTATGCCCAGAAACTGGGTGTGGATGTAGATAATTTACTGATCTCCCAGCCGGATTATGGGGAGCAGGCCCTTGAAATTGCCGACAGGCTGATTCTTTCAGGTGCCATTGACGTAGTGGTGATCGATTCAGTGGCTGCGTTGGTACCTAAGTCGGAGTTGGAAGGAGAAATGGGCGATAGTAAGATGGGTCTTCATGCCAGGCTGATGTCCCAGGCCTTGCGCAAGCTCACTGCGACGATCTCCAAGACCAACACGATCTGTATTTTCATCAACCAGCTTCGCGAGAAGATCGGGGTAATGTTCGGAAATCCCGAAACCACCACCGGCGGTAACGCTCTGAAGTTCTATGCTTCGGTTCGTCTGGATATTCGTCGTACTGCCCAAATCAAAGACGGTGATGAAGCCGTTGGTAACAGGGTGAAGGTGAAAGTGGTGAAGAATAAAGTCGCACCACCCTTCCGTGCAGCGGAATTCGATATTATCTTCGGTGAAGGTATTTCCAAAACGGGTGAGATCCTGGATCTGGGCGTTGAACTGGGCATTGTGGGAAAGAGTGGCAGCTGGTTTAATTATAATAACGACAAGCTCGGACAGGGCCGTGACACGGTCAAGCAGCTATTGATCGACAATCCTGAATTGGCTAACGAAATAGAAACGAAGATCAGGGAAAAGATAAAAGAAACATCTGCGGGCGGAGCATAAGCTTATCACTCGGGATGTGTTTGCGATCTTTTGCTGATCTGTAAATACATCCCTCATGATAAGAGTTCTCAATAAAAGCAAGCGGATCGCGCTGGTGGCCCACGATAATAAGAAGAAGGACCTCATTGACTGGTGCGTCTATAACAAAGCATTCTTGAAGGACCATCAACTTCTTGCAACGGGTACCACCGGGCGGATGTTGGAGGATGAACTGGGCGTTGACGTGAAAAAGCTCATGAGCGGCCCTCTTGGCGGCGACCAACAGATCGGATCTATGATCGCTGAAGGCAAGGTCGATGTGTTGATCTTTTTCTGGGATCCTATGGAAGCGCAGCCGCATGACCCGGATATAAAGGCTTTACTCAGACTTGCCGTGGTTTGGAATATTCCATTCGCTTGTGATCGCGCCACGGCGGATTTCATGCTGACTTCCCCCTTAATGCGGGACGATTATGAATGCAGGATCCCTGACTACGCCCAGTATATCACCAGGAAATTGTAGGATATGGTGGAGCTTCGTTCCTGGAAATGGTCAGACAGTAAAGCGTTGACACGCCTGATCAATAACAAAAAGATCTGGGATAATGTCCGCGATTATTTGCCACATCCCTATACGTACAAGGATGCAGACTTGTTTCTGCAGCAAAACATTGATCAGGCCAGGACTACCAATTTTGCGATCGTCGCTGACGGGATGGTCATAGGTGGAATAGGCTATATCCTGAAAGACGATGTGTACAAATTCACCACAGAACTCGGGTATTGGATTGGAGAGGCTTATTGGGGTAAGGGTTACGCAACGGAGGCCGTTCGGTTATTGATCAGGAATATTCGCGAGCACTCGCCGCTCATTGTAAGGGTAAACGCTGAGGTGTTTGATTATAATAAGGCATCGATGAGGGTACTCGAGAAGAACGGCTTCTACCTGGAAACCATTCGTCGTAAAGGGGTAGTTAAAAATGGCATCATCAGGGATGACTATGTTTATGTGTTGTTACTTTGACCTAATCAATGAGCAGATTTAATCTACATATCCCTTTCCCCCCAGCAGGCGATCAGCCTGAAGCGATCCGTCAACTCACAGAAGGGATTTTGCAGGGTGAGCGATGCCAGACTCTTTTAGGAGTCACCGGTTCGGGGAAAACATATACGATCGCAAATGTTATTCAGGAGGTTCAACGACCTACCCTCGTGCTGACCCACAACAAGACGCTCGTTGCACAGTTATATGGGGAATTCAAACAGTTTTTTCCCGACAACGCAGTGGGGTATTTTGTTTCTTACTACGATTACTATCAGCCTGAGGCGTACATGCCCGTGAGTGATACGTATATCGAGAAGGATCTGTCGATCAACGAGGAGTTGGATAAACTCCGACTGCAAGCTACCGCTCAGTTGCTTACAGGAAGGCGTGATATCATTGTTGTTGCTTCTGTAAGTTGTATCTATGGTTTGGGAAATCCCGCCGATTTCGAAAATGGGATCATCCGTTTGCATAAAGGGCAGGTGATCAGCAGACAGGGTTTCTTACATAGTTTGGTCAATGCGCTGTACAGTCGCACCCAGACCGACTTTACCCGCGGTACATTCCGGGTGAAGGGCGATACGGTGGACATCAATCTTCCTTACCTGGATTATGGTTACAGGATCAGTTTTTTCGGGGATGAAGTGGAGGAGATCGAGTCTATTGATGTGCAGACTTCCAAAAGGATGACTGTGTTTGAAAACGTTGCCATCTTCCCTGCTAACCTCTACCTCGCACCGAAGGATATGATGCAGCAGATCCTGTATGAGATACAGGATGAATTGCTGGCCCAGGTGGATTATTTCAAATCAATAGGTAAATTCATTGAAGCCCAGAGACTGAGTGAAAGGGTTAACTTTGATCTTGAAATGATCCGTGAACTGGGATATTGCAATGGCGTTGAGAACTATTCCAGGTTTTTTGACCGTCGGAAGCCGGGCAACAGGCCCTTTTGTTTGCTGGACTATTTTCCGAGAGACTTTCTATGCGTGATCGATGAGAGCCACCAAACGGTTCCGCAGGTAAGCGGAATGTACGGCGGTGACCGGAGCAGGAAAATGGTGCTGGTGGATTATGGATTTCGCCTGCCTTCGGCGCTCGATAACAGGCCCCTGAATTTCCATGAGTTTGAGTCTATCCTCAACCAGATCATCTACGTGTCTGCCACCCCCGGCGATTATGAACTGGAACAATGCGGCGGGGTTGTCATAGAACAGGTAGTCAGGCCCACCGGACTTCTCGATCCGCCGATTGAAGTGAGGCCCAGCAAGAACCAGATCGATGATCTGCTCGATGAAATAGACAAACGGATAAAAAAAGGAGACCGGGTGTTGGTCACCACCCTCACCAAGAGGATGGCGGAGGAGTTGGATAAATACCTGCACCGGATCAATATTAAATCCAAGTACATACATAGCGAAGTGGATACGCTCGACCGCGTAGAGATCCTGCGTCAGCTGAGGCTTGGGGAGATCGATGTGCTCGTGGGCGTAAACCTGCTCCGGGAAGGTCTGGATCTGCCCGAAGTTTCTTTGGTGGCGATCCTGGATGCTGATAAGGAGGGCTACCTGAGGAATGAAAAATCGCTGACCCAGACCGCAGGTCGGGCTGCCAGGAACGTAGACGGGCTTGTCATCTTTTATGCCGACAAGATGACGGATAGCATGCAGAAAACCATCGACGAGACTACCCGCAGGCGGATCAAGCAAATGGACTACAATCAGATTCATGGCATCACTCCCCGGACCATCATTAAGAGTAAACAACAGGTATTTGCGCAAACATCAGTCCTGGATATCAAAGGCTATGATCAGAACAATCCCAACGCCATCGGTCCTGATGAAGAGCTCGTGAACATCGCTGCGGAAGACCAGGAAGTATACCAAACCATTCCCCAGGTGGAAAAAGCGGTGGTGAAGACCCGCAAGGAAATGGAAAAAGCAGCGCGGGACCTGGATTTTATGGAAGCGGCAAGACTGAGGGATGACATGTTGTTGCTCCAGAAGAAACTGGAACAGATGAAACTGGAAGCCTAAGCATGATCCTTATTTTTACCGGGCAGATGAAACAGGGAGCCTTAGTATCGACCCCGATTTTTGCTGAAATTTTGAAAGTCCAAACAGGTCCGGAATACTGATTTCACTATCCGGAATGATTATCTTTAACGTATGGAAAGACAACTTTCGTCGTGGTATTCACCCTCACTCGGCAGCGAAATGCCTATTGCTATGTACGGGCATCATGGATTTGCATTGCTGATGGTTCCCACGGCCGCAGCAGATTATCTGGAGTACGAGCGTTTTCAGCTAATGGACCATCTTGCTCCACTTGTGGATGCAGGAAAGATGAAAGTATTCTCGGTGAACAGCATCAACACCGAGAGCTGGCTGAATAAACAAATGGAAGGAGCACACAAAGCGATCCGACAGAACCAGTTCAATGACTATATATACAATGAAGTGGTTCCGTATATAAAGAATAACACTTCCTGGGAAACGCCGATCATTGTCACAGGTGCATCGTTCGGCGCGCTTCACTCCATGAATCTTTTCCTGAAAAGACCGGATCTGATTAACGGAGCCATCGCCATGAGCGGGGTTTATGATCTGACGGAGTATACAGACGGA
This sequence comes from Chitinophagaceae bacterium, assembly GCA_040404005.1. GTDB lineage: Bacteria > Bacteroidota > Bacteroidia > Chitinophagales > Chitinophagaceae > Pollutibacter. The sequence goes on along the minus strand of JBBAJO010000012.1, from coordinate 46,227 downwards.
TATTATGATGACCAGGTGTATTACAATTCGCCCATACATTATATACCCAATTTGAACGACCATTACGTGCTGGAACAAATACGCCGGGGAAAACTGATCATGGCGACAGGTCAGGGTTCTTACGAAGATCCTGAAGCCAACAGAAGGTTCTCGGCTGTATTAAATACCAAAAGCATTCCGCATGAGCTTGATCTGTGGGGCCACGATGTAACCCATGATTGGCCAACCTGGAGAACAATGCTACCGCATTTCCTCGAAACAAGATTTTAGCATTCAGGTTGCCAGAAACTAACACACATGGAGAAGAAGTTATTCCTGTTAGATGCCTTTGCCCTGATCTTCAGGGCCTATTATGCATTGATCCGTAATCCAAGGATCACCAGTAAGGGCAAGAATACAAACGCGCAATTCGGATTTACAAACACACTGATCGACCTGCTCAATAAACAGAAGCCCTCGCATATGGCGGTTTGTTTTGATACCAAGGCACCTACAGAACGGCATACCGACTACGCAGAGTATAAAGCCAACCGACAGGAAGCACCGGAAGATTTATTAGCATCGTTGCCAGACATTAAGAAAATCATTCTTGGATTGAATATCCCCGTCATTGAAACTGATGGATTTGAGGCGGATGATGTGATCGGGACGCTCGCAAAACAAGCTGAACTGGTGGGTTATCAAGTCTATATGGTGACGCCGGATAAGGACTATGGGCAACTCGTCAGCGACAATATTAAAATTTATAAGCCGCCGTATCAGGGTGGTGATTTCGAAATACTCGGTCCAGCTGAAGTCTGCGCAAAATGGGGCATTAAAGAAGTCTCACAAGTGATCGACATCCTTGGCCTCATGGGCGATAGTGTCGATAATATACCCGGTATCCCCGGGGTGGGTGAAAAAACTGCTGCCAAACTGCTTGCTGAATTCGGCACCCTTGAAAATGTGCTGGCGAATGCGGATGGCATTAAAGGGGCATTGGGCGAGAAGGTCAGGAATGGCAAAGATCTCGCCATCATGAGTAAGAAACTGGCAACTATTATTACCGCTGTGCCTGTGGAGTTCCATGAAGAAGATTTCTGTGTGAAAGCCATGAACAAAGAGGCCCTCAAAGAAGTATTCACAGAGCTCGAGTTCAAGACGCTGGGCAAGAGGATCCTGGGGGAAGAGTTCAACATCTTTGAAAATAATGTCGGCGTACAGCAAGATCTGTTCGGCAACCCCGTAGCTGCGCCGGCGGGCAAGACAAATAATCCTGCTACGACTGCCGATACGGAGGAGGCTTTGGAAACCGGACTACACGCTGAAAAGAATATTCATAATACGCCGCACCAATATCACGTTGCTGCATCGGATCAGGAAATAGATGAGCTGATCTCAATGCTGATGAAGCAGTCTGAGATTTCTTTCGATTCCGAGACTACAGGGATTGATGCGAACAGAGCAGAACTGGTGGGGTTAAGTTTTTGCTATAAAACCGGTGAAGGGTATTACGTGCCTTGTAGTTCAAACCGAGAGCAGGTGCTGGTCCTGCTCAATAAATTCAAGGCTTTATTCCAGCGTGAAGATGTGAACTGGGTAGGACAAAACATTAAATATGATCTGCTGATCCTGAAATGCTACGGTGTTGAACTTAAGGGGAAGATATTCGATACGATGCTGGCCCATTATGTCATTGATCCTGAAGGTAAAAGGGGCATGGATCTTTTGAGTGCACAGTACCTCGGGTATGAACCAGTTCACATTGAAGAGCTGATCGGGAAGAAAGGAAAGGGGCAGGGAACCATGCGGGATATTGAACTGGATAAGATCAAGGAGTATGCTGTGGAAGATGCTGACATCACCCTTCAACTTAAAAATGTTTTCATTAATGAACTGAAGTCTAAAGAGGTTGAAAAAGTATTTTATGAAGTGGAGAATCCTTTGGTGCAGGTGTTGAAAGATCTCGAGTTTGAAGGGGTGAAGATCGATGTGGATTTCTTAAAGGAATATTCCATTGAACTGGATAAGGAAGCCCGTGCTGCTGAAGAGCGTGTCTACCAACAGGCCGGAGTTAGGTTTAACCTGGCATCACCCAAGCAATTGGGCGATGTACTCTTTGAAAAACTAAAGCTCGATGCCAAAGCCAAGAAAACGAAAACGGGTCAGTATGCTACCGGGGAGGATGTATTGCTGAAATTGTCTCACCTGCATCCGGTGCCTGCCAACGTGTTGATCTTTCGGGAGCTGAGCAAGTTGAAATCAACATACGTGGATGCATTGCCATTATTGATCAACCCAAGAACCGGGAGAGTACACACTACTTATGGATCAGCAGTGGCTGTGACAGGAAGGCTGGCCAGCAATAACCCTAATCTGCAGAACATTCCGATTAGAAGTGATCGTGGCAAAGAGATCAGGAAGGCATTTATTCCCGGAGATAAGAATCGGATATTGCTGTCAGCGGATTATTCCCAAATTGAACTGCGTATTGTTGCATCGATCAGCGGCGATCCGAATATGTGTGAAGCATTCCGATTGAACAAAGACATACATACAGCCACGGCTGCCAAGGTATATGGCATTGAGGAAGCCGATGTGAGTAAGGAGATGCGGTATAAGGCCAAGAGCGTGAATTTTGGGATCATTTATGGACAGGGTGCTTTTGGTTTGGCAGATAATCTTGGCATCTCCAGAGGTGAGGCCAAGACCATTATTGATAATTATAAGAAAGAGTTTAGCGGTATTACGAAGTACATGGAGGATACCATCAATTTCGCGCGCGACAAGGGTTATGTGCAAACGCTGATGGGAAGAAAGCGTTGGTTGAAAGACATCAACAGCGCCAATTTCACGGTCCGGGGTTTTGCAGAAAGAAATGCGATCAATTCACCCATCCAGGGAACGGCGGCCGACATGATCAAGATGGCCATGGTGAAAGTGCAAGACGCCATGAAGAAGGAAGGACTGCGCAGCAAGATGATCCTTCAGGTGCATGACGAATTGGTATTTGATACTTATCGGGATGAAGCGGAAACTTTACGTGCGCTGGTGCTGGAGAATATGCAGTCTGCCATGCCGCTGCCTAACGGCGTTCCCGTTGTGGCCGAAGCGGGCATTGGCGAGAATTGGCTTGAAGCGCATTAAAAGCCAATGTGATGAATGTGATAAATGTGGGGAATGTGGTGGAATGAATGTGAGAATGTGGTAAATGTGGTGGAATGAATGTGATCAATGTGGTGAAATGGAGACAGAACATTTAGAACAGAAAAAATTGCAAGCAATTTTATGATTACAAGTTTCTTCGCCTGGTGGTTCAAGTTCAACGGATGGAAAGTTGGAGAGACGATTCCGCCCAGCATTAAAAAAGCCATAGTCATTGCTGCTCCACATACGTCAAACTGGGATTTTGTTTATGCACTTGCTTGTTATAAGATCCTGAACCTTCCCGTTAATTACATCGCCAAGAAAGAACTATTCAGATTTCCATTTTCCATCTTGTTTAAAGCCACTGGCGGGATACCGGTCGACCGTTCCCGAAGCGTCAATTTCGTTGACGCCATCGTTCAAAAAATCAACCAGTCGGATAAACTCTATCTGATGATGGCTGCTGAAGGCACACGCAAGCGGGTTGACAAATGGAAGAGCGGCTTCTATTATGCTGCTCTGGGCGCGGGCGTGCCCATTGTCCTCGGGTACCTCGATTACAAGCATAAAGTAGCCGGATTTGGAGAAGTGATCTACCCGACAGGCAACAAAGAGAAAGATATGGAGCGTATCCGGCGTTTCTATGCAGAGATAACGGGCAAGAATCCGGAGTTGTATAACCCCGACTCTGCAAGGCTCGATTAGTGAGAAATGCCGTCCTCTGGAAGAATGAATTTGATGCTAAGGGCTGACTCCGTTGATACCTCCTTCAGCTTTTATTCAACTAAATCAAACAGCTGCACCTTATATAGCTAGCTTTTCTGACATTTGTACCATGTTCTGGGAAAGATATTTCAAGATATTCAGCATGATCGGCCTGCGCTATTTTCTGTTCGCAGGACTTGCGTTTCTGATTTTTTACGTGATATACAAAGGGAAAGGACGGTTTAAAAAAATACAGGCCAGGGCTCCGGAAAGTTCGGACTATGCGCGGGAGATCGGTTATTCCCTGATGACCATTGCCATGTTTGCTATCGTACCCATCGTTTTGCTGAATGATCCAATAAAGGCATACACGACCTACTACACAGATATCCACCAATATGGTATGGTCTATTTTGTGGGAGCATTTTTTCTGATGATGGTCATGCACGATACCTATTTTTATTGGACCCACCGGCTAATGCATCACCCGGCTTTGTTCAAATTGTTTCACCTCGTCCATCATCGTTCAACAAACCCCTCACCCTGGGCAGCATATGCTTTTCATCCCCTCGAATCAATTATCGAAGTGGGTATTGTCCCCGTCTTTTTATTTACCATTCCCATTCATCTTTACCATCTTTCATTTTTCTTTTTATTCATGATCATATACAACGTCTACGGCCACCTTGGTTACGAACTATATCCCAAGGGCTTTAGCAGGCACCCGATTGGAAGATGGATCAATACATCCGTTAACCACAACCAGCATCACCAATATTTCAAAGGGAACTATGGCCTTTATTTTTTATTCTGGGACAGGGTAATGGGTACGGTCGGGGCTGATTATGAGGATAGATTCGACCAGGTAAAAACCTTCCCTGTTGGGGAAGATGGAACGGGAGTAAGAAAAAATTTAAGGGAGACCTGAACAGAAGATTTGATAAATGAGCGACACTACAAAACCGGTTATACTTTATTGCTACGATGCCTATTGCGGATGGTGTTTTGGATTTAGTAAAGTGATGACCCGGATCTACGATGAGTATAAGGACCGGCTTGATTTCGAAACGTTGTCGGGCGGAATGATACCTGCAGAATCAGCTCAACCTATTGGTAAAATGGCGGGATATATTAGAGGCGCTTACAAAAACGTTGAGGACCTCGCAGGGGTGACATTTGGAGAGGATTATCTCTGGCACATTAATAACCCTGACCTCAGTGATTGGTTCCCGCATTCGGAGAAAGCAGCTATCGCCATGGCCGTGTTTAAAGATTATCATCCGGAGAATACGGTGCATTTTGCTGCAGATCTTCAAAAAGCTTTGTACAACGATGGCCGCGACCTCACCGATGACGAAGCCTACCGGCATCTTCTTGAGAAGTACGATATCCGGGCCGACGAATTTTATGAGAAGCTGAAATCAGCAGAGTACCTCGAAAAGGCGCAATATGATTTTTCACTCTGCCGGCAGTTGCAGGTGAATGGTTTTCCGGCCGTGTTGTTGCAAACAGATGAACTGAAGTTTTATTTGCTGGCGCGCGGGTATACCGACTACGATACGTTGAAAGCGCGCATTGATCAGGTGATCAGTGAGTCGTTGATAAAAACTGCTGAATAAATCGCTGGAATCCGGCAAGCACGTGCGATGGGATTTGGTGTATGATCTTTACGCTCTCCAGTTCGTTTACTTCGAAATCTTCAGTAAACGCGCGGCATTATCGTAATACACTTTTTTCAGGATGTTATCTGGTAAACCCAGTCCATACATTCTCCAATAGGCATGGTATTTCTTGTGGTAAGGGAAGTACTCGTCATCCGTTTCAAGCACCCTGAAATAGGTTGCGTACTCTTCCGGCACCCAGGAGTCTTTTCCAAACAAGATCCTATCCTGGTATTTCGTAAAGAACTGCTTAGCCATTTTAGGCTGCCGTCCAAGCTCAGCGATCACGGCCCCGAACTCAACAACAACATTGGGCAACTCGTCGAGCAGTTTTGAAAGGCGGGCCAGATCATTTGGGAACCAACCAAAATGCGCGGCAATGAATGTGGTTTTGGGATGGTTCCGGAACATTTTCTGTTGCTCAGCGATCAGATCTTCGAAAGGCACGGGATTGTCTGCCCCGCGTCTCCGGTTTGGATGAGTGACGATCTCGAGCCATCGCTCATTCTTTTCATCAACGGGGTCCCAGAAGGATTTGGGATCAGCGGTATGAATGATCACGGGGATTTTGAGTGCCCCACATTTTTCCCATACGGGGCTCAGCCTTGGATCGTCCACCCGTACTCTTTTCCCATCCGTATCTTTGACTGAAAAGCCGAGAGATTTATAGATCTTAAGTCCTCTTGCTCCGTTCTTCACATCTTCCTCCAACTGCTTTGCAGCTTTATCACCCCAGCCAGATGAGCCAACGCCACCGAAGTCTACATTGGCAAACACCATGAATCGGTTGGGATAATGGGTGCTGATGTTGTTGACCGACTTCTTTATGTTTTCGCCCGATTGTCCGCTCAGGTTGACCATCACGGCCATGTTCAGCTTGTCCATGTCTTTGATCAGGGTTCCGAGATCCATGGTGGGCATGCTGAATTGGTGATTATGAATATCGATGAAGGGAAATTTCGCCCTGGTCAATTTATGTTCCGGAACAACAAGGGTTGATATTGGATTGTAGCTTTCAAAATCCATTTTCTGGTTTTGGGCAACGGCTTGTTGAGTGAGGATCGTGAGCAGTAAGATGAGTCTTTTCATTGTATGACGCCTTGAGGATAGCTAATGTACAATTACCCTAACGATTAAGTAAGAAATTATAAGTCTTTTGTAAGGATGGCGTTTATTGCTCGTCTAAAAGCAAAAAAGATCACATGACTGAAACAAATAGAACAAGGGTATCATGGTTGCTACGCATCATTGCAGCGGTAATTATGCTTCAAACACTGTTCTTCAAATTTACCGCTGCCGAGGAGTCAGTTTATATTTTTTCAACTTTAGGGATTGAGCCATGGGGCAGAATCGGGACTGGGATCATGGAGCTTGCTGCATCGTTATTGATTTTGATCCCCGCTACAACCTTGATAGGAGCAATTTTGGCATTTGGGGTCATGTTAGGTGCCATTTTATCTCACTTATTTGTCCTCGGGATTGAAGTACGGGGAGACGGAGGACAACTTTTTGTCTATGCTTTATTGGTGTTGGCCAGTTCGTTTTTATTGCTGATTATGAACAGAAAGAAACTTACCGGTTACATGCAATCATTTTTTTTCAAATGAAGATCCATTTTGTTCATTGTGCAGAACAGACTGTATGATTCGCTCCTTGTCGTGATCCGACAACTCCCCCTCAGCTGATTGGTTGGAAAAAGCGGTACGGATGATTTTGTTCTGCTGATAGAAGATCCTGCAAATGCGACAGATAGCTAGGTGCTGCCATAGCCTGAAACGTTGTCCTGCACTCAGTTTGCCATCTTCTTTTTTGGAGATATAATCCACTGCCTGTTTACATGTGATCGTTTTTCCCATGGCCTTATCTGTTTATCCAGTTTTTTTCGAGGCAAGCCCTCAGAAGAACTTTTGCTCGGTGGATGATCACCCAGAAGTTGGATGGGGTGATCTCCAATTCCCGGCAGATCTCATCGCTGTCAAGTCCGTCTACGTACTTCATCATAAAAACCGCTTGCTGAACATCTTTCAATTTATTCCTGCACCGCGAAAAGACTTTAAAGAATTCCCTGGTTTCAATGGATTCGTCAAAGTTTACCGTCAGGGTCTGGGGATACATGCCTTTTTCCCAATGGCCATCGAAATCGAAGTAGGCATGATCCTCGTGAGATTCATTTATCGCTTCAATAGTTTCATTCCTGGAAGCTTTCCTATAGTGGTCTATAATTTTTCGTTTCAGGATTAAAAAAAGCCAGTTTTTGGACGATGTCTGTCCTCGGAAAGCATCTTTGTTTCTCCAGGCAGATAAAAATGTATCCTGAACTAAGTCTTTGCAAAGTTCTGTGTCCGTTACCCGCCGGAGGGCATAGTGGTATAATAAGTCGGAATACGCATACACCCATTCCCGGAAAATTTGGTCAGTAACTGGCTCCTTCATGTAAGGTTAGAATGGCACCAATATAGAAATATTTGCCAGAGATTCACTCACTCGTTGTTATTATACATTTTCAAATCCCACATTACTTGAAGATCTTGTTCCAGTTCTTATTTGCTTGATTTAGCAAGTTATTCTCGTCCTTATTCCATGTTTTAAGAGTGTTGTTGAAGAAACGGTTATAGAAAAGATAGAGCTTGCCATTTACTATTTTAAAGGTTTCCGGGTCCACTTCAACCTTCTCGCCGCTGTTTCCCATGGCGTATGCGCACCAGCCCCCGTATTGGGGTTCAAACTGATTCGGTGCTTCTCTGAAGGCATCCTTGTGTTCTAAGGACGAGAAATAGTACGTGATGCCCAGGTAGTTCAAACTGTGAGCTGAGATTCCTTTCATGGCCTTGTGATCCTTGAAATAGGCAACGGGGTCATAGCCTTGGATGGCCAATCCATTATTGGATAGGTTGAATTGGCTTTTACGTTTATCCGCCTGCCCCAAGGCGATATTGGCTATAAAAACTGTTAAAAGCAAAGGAAGCATTCTTGACATTGCGTTGTTTCTGGTACAGACGCAGGACAGAATGCTTCCTTACAGCTGAGGCCAAATTTTAGGCCTCGAAAATCATTTATTTTTTCTTACTGGGCATTGAGCAGCAAGTTGGCTCCACCCTTGTTCGGCAACACGATGATCTTTGAGTTCTGTGAACCGGCCAATTCTTTAAAAGCTTTGATTTGTTCGTACTGTAGCTGCCGCTCAGATAGGCTTTCACTGATGATCCGCTGGTAATCGGAGATACCCTGTGCTTCTACGCGCTTACGTTCAGCTTCCTGCTTTTCTTTCTGCAAAACGAATTGCATTTTCTGCGCTTCCTGCTCGGCTTCGATCTTTCTTTCGATCGCGGCTTTTACAGGGCCAGGCAATGTGATATTTCTAACGAGCAGGTTTTCGAGAAGCAAGCCACGCTTGCGGAAGTCGTCATCAATGGTTTTGAAGATCCTGTTCTGGAATTCATCGCGTTTATTAGAGAATAATGATACGGCTTCGTAATAGACGGCGTTGTCACGGATACGGGTACGCGTAATGGGGCGTACGATCTTGTCTTCATAATTGATACCGATCTCACGGATCAGTTTAGGGCTCGCTTCGGGAACCAGGCGGTAGAGCACGGAGAGGTCGATCGTTACTTCAAGACCGTCTGCGGTAAGTACCCGAATGGCGTCATCACCGGTTCTGTGACCCTCATCCTGTATACCACTCATGGTATAGGTTTGAGTTCGGATATCCATCTCCCTGACTTCCACCAAAGGGTTTTTAAAGTTCAGTCCGCTTCGAAATACATCATTTTGAACTTTGCCAAAAATCGATTTCACACCCACATGGCCCGCGTCTATCTGTACAAAGCAGGAAAAGAGTATACCTATGAACAGCACGATACCACCGAGTATCCGAATGCCTGTGCCTATTTTTTTAGCTGGTTCTTCTCCGCGCGTCAGCGCAAGGCTCGCAATGATGAGGAGGAATCCAAGAATAATGAGAATCATATGATGGAGGTTTGTTAATAGATTGCTAATGCTCGTTAAAGGTTGCAGGAGGGATTCGATTTTCTGTGCTTTAGTTATCCTGCAGCTGATCACCATGCAGTCCTAATTCGGGACACTGCTCCAAGTTCTTGTTTTTATCTGACAATATGGTGGGGGAATGTTGGCCGCGTGAGATAGGAGCACAGGATTTACACTATGAACTATGGTCAGATACGATCTTCCATTCGCCCTTGATCTTGCGGAACAGCAGTGTGTAGTGGCCTCCTACATCACCAACGGTTCTCTTAAGGTGCCATTTCCCAACTACCTGGTAATAGGATCCGGAGAGCTTGTTAACGTGAAGGATCTGGAATGCCAACGTCCCCATTTTTTCCTGGCTTCCGTAGTTCTTCTTGTAATTCTTCAGCGTAGTTGCATAACCGTAGGTAACGCCGCCCTTGCCAATATACATTAGGGAGTCATTATTCCAGTAGCCTTCCATGAACTGTTCGAGGTTTCCGGTATTCCAGGCTTTGGTTTGTTGGTCAAGGATCCCAAGGATGAGTTTTTCGTCTTTATTCTGTGCAGAGGACGATAGTGCCGTCGATAAAAGAATAGGAAGGATGATCTTTATAAGCGCTTTTTCCATAGCAGGTGAAGTTAGTACTAATTGAGGATGTCCTGTCTGAAACCCGGCTTTTCAATGATCTGCCGCTGAAACATAAATAATTCAAAATTATTTATTTACTTAGTCTTCCATGCTGCTAAATGATATAAAGGCCAGTCCTCATCTCTCTGATCTTGTGCGATTATACCGCATCATTGACTTCAGCTTTTCGACCAACGACCCTATTCCCTCCAAACCATACTCTCCGAGACCTGAGCATTGTATCCAATTTTATCCAAGAGATACAGAGACGGTTAGCTACAATGATACGGACCTTGTGGTAGAGGGAAAGCGCACAAGTCTGGTAGGTCAACACACTATTTTACAGCATCGGCAGGTCGGCAGGGAGTTCCTGACTATTCAAGTAGTTTTCTACCCCGGGGCCTTGTTTATGCTTACGGGGATTCCAATGCAGGAAGTAACCAATAAGTATATTGATGCGACTGATATTTTCGGCGCTCAGGTTTCAGAGGTGAATGAACAACTCTTTCATGCTACATCCTATCGTGAAATGATCATGATAGTCGAGAACTTTATTTCAAAGCTTCGCGCGGGTATTAAGATATCTGCTCATCAGGTTGCTCTGTCTGCGAAGTTGATGCTCTTGCAGGATGATAGGTTTGGGGTGGACTATTTTATTAAGGAGGCCTGCCTTTCCCACCGGCAGTTCGACCGCATATTCACACAGACCATAGGAATTCCTCCGAAACAATTTTTACGAATAGTGAGGTTTGACAGAGCCTATCGGTTGAAGAACAGGATGCCCAATACGGATTGGTTGACTATCGCCATTCATACCGGATATCATGATTACCAACACCTCGTAAAGGATTTTCAAGACTTCACGGGTTATACACCGCCTCAATTTTTTGTTCTTGATACCCAGGCACCTGAAAGGGCCTTTGGTTTTGCAGAGACCTGACAAGAATGTCCAGTTTGTACCACTGCCTCTGTCAGGGCATAGCTAGATTTGTCAACAAAATCCAGCTAACATGAAACGAAAAGAATTCCTATCTGCTACACTCGCTGCCGTGCCAGCCTTTGCATTTTCCCAAGCTAAACCAAGTCCTATCTCGGGAAGTGATCCTTTTGTAGTTCGCGCCGGTGAAAGTCGGTTTCACCAGCCCATGAAATACCAGGGAATTCATCCGAATGATATCATTATATCAAGAAGCGACACTGTTAATGGTTTTAGCATGTTCAGCTACACTGGCTTTGCCAAGATCGGTCCACCCATGCACATCCATTTAGAGCAGGACGAGATATTTTATGTAGTTGAAGGCAGATATCGCTTTGTAGTGGGCACGGAAAAATGGGAGCTGCAAGTAGGGGACACTATTTTTCTACCCAGAAAAATTCCTCATACCTGGATACAATTAACTGAGAAGGGAAAACTCATCTATGCGGTAACACCTGCAGGTAGTCTGGAAGATTTTTTTAAGGAAATGAATGCCTTGGGCAAGCCCCCCACGGCAGAGGAGGCGGAAGCTATCCACAGAAAGCATGGCATGACGGTTATTGGGCCCCCTTTAAGCTTGTAGAGGAATAGTACTTTATTGAACCCTGGTATGTTGACTAAACCGGCTGAAACTTCAGACGGTCGGGCCACCCAGAGTTTCTTCGGACAGCGGCACTTCTCTGGCGACCTCCGGGTTACAAAATGCTTATATAGGCAAACTGTTCTATTGGCGGGTGTCTTTAGCGACCGCCAGATTAAGAAAGCTTATATCGACAACTTTTTCAAGTAGCTGGCGCCATCTTTAGCACACTGGGTAGAAGTAGTATTGTCGTACCGCTCCTGCTCCATAATATAGTGCTTCATTCCGGTAGTCCTTGCTGTTTTGAGTATCTTCGGGAAGTTGATCGATCCTGTTCCGAGGGTAACTGAAGCGTCTTCGGCTTTTTCGGGGAAAGATTTGCCGCGGTCTTTCACGTGGCATAGTTTCCACCTGTTGGGATATTTTTTAAGCCATGTTTCGGGGTCCTGTCCGGCTGTGACGACCCAGTAAATGTCCATTTCAAAATCGACGAGCGTGGGGTCGCAGGCATTCATCATCACGTCTTGCGGGAATTCACCGTTAATGGCTTCAAAAGAGTAACCGTGGTTGTGATATGCGAATTTCACACCGTTTTTCTTACAGGTCTCGCCGGCTTTGTTGAATTTATCAGCAATGCGTTTGTAATCGTCCATTGACTTTTGCTTGCCGAGATAAGGGCAAATCAGGTATTCCATCCCGATTTCAGCGGCCTGAGGCGCGAGCTTCTCTGTATCTGTATCCCATGCGTAGTGACTGGAGATCATCTTCATGCCCAAACTATCCAGGTATGATTTGAATTCTGTATTTTTCATGCCCCAGAAAATTCCGAGCTGGTGGTGGCTGTAACTCTCTATCTGTTTATATCCAAATGAGGCGAGTTGTTCAAGCACCCCTTTCGGGTCTTTGGCGATGATATCCCGCAGTGTATAAAGTTGGATCCCAAACTTTTTGATGGGTTTGGCCGACGTAAGGCCAAGGCCAAGGGATATGCCAGCGGTTGCTAAACCTGCATCCTGCAAAAACTTCCTTCTATCCATTATAGGTAAAGATTAAATATTTTGAGTTCATGATCGGTTGCCTGTCCACTTCGGCAAGGCTAACCTTTTGCAATTACCATTCATGTCCGTTCTTATCCGCCAAAGATCTTAGGGCAATTCAATAAGAATTATATCGCCCAGGCCTTGTCACCTTTTTTGTAGTCGATACAGCCCTCGTATTTACCGGGAACGGGAACATAACGAAGTGCCTGTGTTGCGCCCACTTCGGAGCTGAAATAGCCCAGTAGGGTCAGTTGCTTCATGAGTGTGAAGTAGTGGTTGGGATCTTCTTTCTTCTTTTTGGACGCATAATCTTTTGCTTCTTTATCAATTTCATTCAGAAGCTCTTTGCGTTGCTCGGGGTTGAGCTTCATGAATTCAGCCTTGAATTTTTTGTCGCTGGCATCATCAAGTTTACTCAGTCCTTCAATAAATATGGTTTGGTCATTTTCGGTATATGCATCAGTGACCATCACATGCATGAACTCGCCCACCTTAGCTGCTTTAGCGCCAGGTGTATTGGTTGCAGGGATGATGGTTTCTGCCACTTCATCCAGGAATGCAATTTGCCCGGCCGTGAGAGGCAGCGCCACGGCCACTTTTTTGTCTGCCGTTTTGCAACCTTCCAGGAATACTG
>JBBAJO010000012.1:0-32808 GCA_040404005.1 Chitinophagaceae bacterium | reverse complement strand
TGGTCCACTGCCCTGGCAGTTAGGGCCATATAGGTCAGCGATGGATTCTGGGTGGATGTTGATACCATACAAGCACCATCAGTGACAAAAACATTGGGCGCATGATGAAACTGGTTCCACTTGTTGAGTAACGACGTTTTAGGATCGTTACCCATCCTGATACCGCCCATCTCGTGGATATCCAGGCCCGGTGCCTGTTTACTATCGTGCTGCTTTATATTCTTTGCACCGGCTTTTTCCAACATTTCTGAGCCTTGCTGGTGAAAATCAGCGAGGATCTTATGGTCGTTGTCAATGAAATCAATATCGGTCACCAGCTGTGGAATGCCCCATTGGTCTTTCAAATCCGGGTGAAGGTAAACGCGGCTTGATTCCTGGGGGATGTGTTCGCCCTGTATCATCATGAACACGTTCCAGTCGCCGGGTTCAGTGAGGGCGTTTTTGAATTCAGCGCCTACGCCTTCCATGCCCATTCCCCTCTGCCATCCTGTTCTTGCCGCGCTGTAGTGGACCATATAGCCGCGAAGGAAGTCCGTTTCCTGTTTGCGGACGTTTCTGAAATTGGGCATCATGGCCTGTGTGGGCTTTCTGCCGTAATAATAGTTGTTTTCAAAGCCTTCCATATTCGCCGTAATCGTACCGCGATAATTGTGGAAAGCCATGTATTTGCCGAGTAGTCCATTATCATTACCTAATCCGGTTGGAAACCTTTTTGATGTTGAGTTCATTGCGATCAGGTTGGTATTAAGACAGGCCGCGTTCAGGAAGATGATTTTTGCATAATACTCTGTCATCTTTTTTGTTTCTGCATCTACCACCCTTACTCCTGTCACTTTACCCTTAGTATCATCATAGATCACGGAATGGACCACGCTATTGGGCTGCAGGGTAAGATTCCCTGTTCTCATGGCCCATGGAAGGGTCGATGAGTTGGAACTGAAATAAGCGCCGAAAGGACAACCGCGATAACAAAGGTGTCGGGCCTGACACTGGCCTCTTCCCTGTTGGGTATGAATCGGCGCGGGTTTGGTAAGATGCGCGCATCTTCCGTTGATCACGTTACGGTCGTTATAAGCGGCACTGATTTTCCCGGCGATCTCTTTCTCCACACAGTTCATTTCAAACGGCGGCAGTGATTCACTGTCGGGCAGCGTCTCAAGACCATCTTTAGCTCCGCTGATACCCGCAAAACGTTCAACGTGGCTGTACCAGGGTGCGATGTCCTTGTAGCGAATGGGCCAGTCTATGGCAAAACCATCGCGGCCGGGGCCTTCGAAGTCGAACGAACTCCAGCGCTGCGTTTGCCTGGCCCATATCAGTGATTTCCCGCCCACCTGATAACCCCGTATCCAGTCGAACGGTTTCTCCTGTACGTAAGGGTGCACATCATCTTTCACAAAAAAATGTTCTGTGCCTTCATCGAGCGCATAACATTTTCCCATGATAGGATTATCTCTTTTTATTTGGTCCAGTTTACCCCGATGTTTAAAGTCCCAGGGATTCATGGTGGCAGTGGGATAATCTTTCAAATGCTCAACGTTGCGGCCACGCTCCAGCAATAAAGTTTTCAATCCTTTTTCACAGAGTTCCTTGGCTGCCCAGCCGCCGGAGATACCTGAACCAACTACGATTGCGTCGTACATGTTATTGAAATGTGATGAATGTGATGAATGTGGTGAATGTGGGAAATGAATGTGAGAATGTGATTAATGAATGTGGGAATGTGATCAATGCGATTAATGAATTTAGCTAATGTGGTTAATGGATTCCTGCATGTAAATTTAATGTTTTTGCCTCGTCAATAAAGCGGTCCTTTCCCCCTCATTTCCCTGGTTTCGCAGCCCTGAACTTCGACCGCCCATTCACCACATTCACCACATTCACCACATTCTCACATTCATTCTCCACATTTCCCACATTAATCACATTTCCCACATTTCTTCAGCGCATTTCTTCAGCGCATTTCCTCACGGCGTAGTCCACCGCCCTCGCGGTCAATGCCATAAAGGTGAGTGATGGGTTTACACAGGATGATGAGGTCATGCACGAACCATCCGTGATAAAAACATTCTTCACATCATGCATCTGGTTCCACTTATTCAACACAGATGTTTTTGGGTCATGTCCCATTCTGGCCGTTCCCATTTCATGATTGGCATTACCGGGGTAAGACATTTCCTCATTGTGCTGGATGTTTTTCCCACCTACCGTTTCCAATATTTCTTTGAGGTTGCTGACAATATCAGCATGCATCTTCTTTTCATTCTCTTTGAATCCGCAGTCGATATTCAACGTCGGTCTGCCCCATATATCTTTCAAATCTGTATTCAACGTGATCCTGTTTTCTTTATAGGGCAAGCATTCTCCATAGCCCCCTAATCCGAAACGCCAGGTCCCGGGTTCTGTAATGGCCTCCTTAAAATCTGCCCCAATGCCAGATGCAGTGGCCCTCGATCTGCTGGCAGCTCCTTGGGCGCCCCAGCCTCTGAGGAAGTCAGCTTTATCCTCTCCGATGTTTCTAAATCTCGGCAAATAGACCCCGGTAGGACGCCGACCGAAATAATACTTATCCTCGAACCCTTCGAAGTCGGCCGAGACACCGCCTGTTTTATGATGGTCCATTAGATATCGACCTACTACATCGTAATTATTGCCGAGTCCATTGCGGAAGCTGCTGCTGGTGGAGTTTAGTAACACTTGCGTGGTGGCGATGGTAGATGCATTCAGGAAGATGATCTTAGCGAAGTACTCGTATGTTTTGTTGGTTTCGCGATCCAGCACTTCCACGCCGGTAGCGCGTTGTTTCTTCTCATCATAAATGATCCGGTTGACGATCATGCCCGTTTTAACCGTCAAGTTTCCCGTTTTCATCGCAGCCGGGAGGGTTGATGATTGGGTGCTGAAGTATGCCCCGAATGGACAACCGCGGTGGCAGAGGTTACGGTATTGGCAGGCATCCCTGCCGGCCAATTTTTGGGTAAGGTTAGCGGCTCTGGAGTGTATTAGTTTTCTTCCGGGATATGATTGCTCGAGCCGACTTTTAACATGCTCTTCCAAACAGTTCATTTGCATGGGTGCCTGGAACAATGAATCAGGAAGGTGAGGAATTCCTTCAGCCTTACCGGTAATACCTACAAATCTTTCTACATAGTCGTACCACGGTGCCAGGTCTTTATAACGAACGGGCCAGTCGACCCCGTAACCATCTTTTGCGTTGGCTTCAAAATCCAGATCGCTCCATCGGAACGTGATGCGTCCCCAGAGGAGGGACCTGCCTCCAAGCACATCAGCCCGGATCCAGTCGTACCGCTGCTTTTCCGTGTAGGGGTTTTCAACATCCACTACGTGGAAATGCTTATTGTCTTCCTTGATAGAGTAGTGCCGGGTTTGTACGGGGTAGTTTTGTTTTTCGCGTTGTGAAAGCGATAAGCCGTGTGGGAATTCCCACGGGTGCTTATTGGCGGTGGTGTAGTCTTTGATATGTTCAACATGCTGACCCCGCTCGATCATGAGGGTCTTAAGACCTTTTTCACAAAGTTCTTTCGCGGCCCAACCGCCGGAGATACCGGAACCAACTACTATTGCGTCAAACATCTATGAATGTGATGAATGTGATGAATGTGATAAATGTGGGAAATGAATGTGGTGAATGTGGTTAATGTGGAGAATGAATGTGGTTAATGTGATAAATGAATGTGGTGAATGAATGGGTATTTTTTTGTGGACCGCTATTCATATTGTTTTTTAATGGGAAAGCATTCTCACATTCATTCTCCACATTAACCACATTCCTCACATTCATTCTCCACATTCTCTACATTTATCACATTCATCACATTTCTTCATATGTTTCCTTTTTTAAGTTCCGCCAAGGCAAAATCTGCCGCACGCGCGGTGAGTGCCATGTAAGTCAGCGATGGATTCTGGCATGCCGCTGAGGTCATGCAAGCGCCATCTGTAACAAAAACATTTTTACAATCCCACATCTGGTTATTGCCATTTAACACCGATGTTTTGGGATCGCGGCCCATACGCGCTGTACCCATTTCATGAATGCCCATGCCGAGTGCATAGTCATTGTCAAACGGTTTCACATTCTTGATGCCTGCGATTTCCAGCATTTCTGCTGCATCGTTCATCATATCTTTCCGCATCTTCTTTTCATTCTCTTTTGTTTCAGCATCGATGGCCAGCACGTTAAGACCCCATTTATCTTTCTTCGTTTTATCTAATGTCACTTTGTTTTCGTGATAAGGCAGTGTTTCGCCAAATCCCGTCATGCCCATGGTCCACTGGCCTGGTTCAGTAAGCTCATCTTTCAATTCAGCGCCGATGCCTAACTCTGCCACATTCCTGCTCCAGCCTTGTCGGCTTCCTCCGCCCTGGTAGCCGAATCCGCGGATATAGTCGCGCTTATCGCCGTTCAGGTTTCTGAACCTCGGAACGTAGATGCCGTTCGCCCTTCGACCATAGTAGTATTTATCTTCAAAACCTTCAGCAGTGCCGTTTGCACCGCAGCGGAAATGGTGATCCATCAAATTATGACCCAGTTCGCCACTGCTACTGCCCAAGCCTCCGGGCCAAACATCGGTGGCAGAATTAAAGAGCAACCAGGTTGAGTTGAGGGCGGATGCATTTAGGAAGATGACCTTGGCGAAATAATCGTAGGTCTTATTTGTTTCGGCATCGAGTACCCTCACGCCTTTTGCTTTTTGGGTGTCTTTATCGTAGATCACTTCGGTAACGATGGAAAAGGGACGAAGGGTGAGATTGCCGGTTGCCATGGCAGCGGGCAGCGTAGACGATTGCGTGCTGAAGTAAGCCCCAAAAGGACAACCCAACCAACATTTATTTCGGTACTGACAGGCAGTACGACCTTTATGCGGAACGCTCAGGTTCGCAACACGGCCAATAGTCATTAACCTTGCTCCTTTATAGTGGTCCTTGATCCTGCCCGCTACGGATTTCTCCACGCAGTTCATGTCCATGGGCGGAAGAAACTGCCCGTCTGGCAATTGGGGTAATCCGTCGCGGTTGCCACTTACACCAACATGACGTTCCACGTGATCGTACCAGGGCGCAAGATCTTTGTAGCGAATGGGCCAGTCGACGGCAACACCGTCTTTGCCATTGGCTTCGAAATCGAATTCACTGAGCCTGTAACTCTGTCTTCCCCAAGTGAGGGACCTGCCTCCCACATGGTAGCCGCGGTACCAGTCGAATCGCTTTACTTCCGTATATGGGCAATCTTTATCGCTTGCCCAGAAATCCAGGTTGGTTTCGTTTAGGGGATAGTCGCGTTTCAGCACAGGGTAATTGTTGATCATTTCCTGTGTTCTGCCGCCGCGATGTGGAAACTCCCAGGGAGCTTTGCTGGCGTTTACGTAATCTTTGATGTGTTCAACATTCCTTCCCCGTTCAAGCATCAGGGTTTTAAGCCCTTTCTCAGTCAGTTCTTTTGCTGCCCAGCCTCCGCTGATACCGGAACCTACCACGATCGCATCATACACATTGTCAGCCATAAAGTATTGAATGTAAAGTTGAAAATATTTATCTACCCGTTAGCCTGTTTTAAGGTCCGCGAATGGTTTCGGCGTAGGCCTGATCTCACGCGCCGGATCTGCCCCCGGTTGGTTCTTTCATTCTCACACGTCGAATTTTGCCCCGGTTGGTTCGCCTGATCTCACACGTCGAATCTCCCCCGGTTGGTTCTTTCATTCTCACACATCACATATTTCCACGCCCTGTTTTAGTGCCGCTATTTTATCGGGCCAGGTTGGAAGGAATTCCTGGGCCACCCAACCCTTGAATCCGGTTTTTACGATTGCCTGCATAATAGCCGGATAGTACAACTCCTGGGTATTGTCTATCTCGTTTCTTCCCGGAACACCGCCGGTATGGTAGTGGCCGATATACTGATGATTGTCATTAATGGTCCTGATCACATCGCCTTCATCGATCTGCATATGATAGATGTCGTACAACAACTTGAAATTGGGCGAACCTATACGCTTGACCAGCTCAACGCCCCATGCGGTTTTGTTGCACTGATAATCTTTATGGTTCACTTTGCTGTTCAGCAGTTCCATGATCACCATTACATTATACTTTTCGGCGATCGACATGATCTGCTTCAGGCCTTCGGTGCAATTGGCCAGGCCGGTTTCATCATCCTTCCCTTTGCGATTACCTGAAAAACAGATGAGGTTGGTATAGCCGTTCTTTGCAACGAGGGGGATCATCTCGCTGTAATTTTTGATCAGCTTTTCGTGGTAGGTTTTATCGTTCCACCCTTCAGTCAGACCGATCTCTGCACCATTGCACATGGAGGAATGAAGACTGTGTTTTTTTAAAGTATCCCAGTCTTTGGGACCTACCAGGTCGATGGCCTTTATTCCGATCTGTTTTGCCGACGCACAAAATTCTTCCATGGGAATGGATGCATAGCACCAGCGACAAACGGCGTGATTGATATTTCCTTTCAACGCTGTTTTTTTATTTGCCGGTGCGGGTACTTCTGAAAACGATGACAGGGTGCCCACGGCCACGGAGCTCATCATCATATTTTTCAGCGCGCGACGGCGGGAGTTGTTATGGGTCATGCTAAAATGTTGGATTGTAATTTAAGGATTTGTCCATTATCGGCTCAATAACGATTTTTTATTAAGTAATATTTTTTTTAGTTTCAGCATTCGCAAAAAGCGAACGCACATCCAAAACAACACATATGACCCAACCCATTAATGCAAATCGCCTGTTTTTAGGCAGTTGCTTTGCTCTTATCACCACGGCGTTTTCTTTTAGTATCCGCGCCGGCATTCTCACTCAGCTTGGTACAGAGCTCAACCTGGATACGGTTCAGCTGGGGACCATCAATTCCATGTGGTTCCTCGGATTCCCGATCTCCATGATCCTGGGCGGGATTTTTTATTCCAAAGTGGGCCCGAAATTGATCATGCAGGTTGCATTCATTGCCCATGCCATTGGCATTTTGACCACGATTTATGCAAGCAGCTACGAGGTATTGCTGATCTCCACGCTATTGATCGGTATTGGCAACGGTTGCACGGAGGCGGCTTGTAACCCCATGATCGCCGATTCGTACAGCGGCAATGAATTCCATAGCAAGTTGAATAAGTTTCACATGTGGTTTCCGGGGGGTATCGTCATTGGAGCCCTGATTTCCAAGTTCATGACCGACGCAGGCTTGCCCTGGCAGGCCCAGATCTGGGTGATCCTGATCCCTACCATCATCTATGCTGTTTTGTTCTGGGGTCAGGCCTTCCCTGAGCCTCGCGCAGAGACCCGTTCACCTTTGGCGAGTTTCAAGGCCATGTTGAATCCATTGTATCTGTTCATGGCTGCGTGTATGGCGTTGACTGCGATTTCAGAGTTTGGTCCCCAACAATGGGTAGGCCCTATTCTGGCAAAAGCAGGCGCGAGTCCGATGCTGATCCTGGCATTGGTAACGGGCCTGATGGCGGTGGGACGTTATTTCGCAGGACCTCTTGTTAAGAAGTTCCATACCGTAGGCGTATTGCTTGGTTCTGCTGTGTTCGCTTTGATCGGTATTTATATGCTCAGCACCATGAGTGGCCCCATGCTGTATGTGGCCGCTGTATTCTATGCCCTTGGTATTTGTTATTTCTGGCCTAATATGTTGGGTTTTATTGGACAATACCTGCCAGAAACAGGCGCATTAGGTCTTTCCATCATGGGTGCCATTGGCATGTTCTCTTCATCTATTTTTCAGCCAATCATCGGTGGATGGATCAAAAGCAACAAAGCTGTAGCAGAGGCAGGCGGCCTTACAGGCGATACGGCTGATCTGGCTGCAGGGCAGGCAACACTCACTAATATGCTGTTGTTCCCGGCCATATTGATCGTTGCGTTCGCGATCCTATATTTCGTTATGAAGAAAAAGCAGGTGGCAACAGCCTGATAATGGATATGATTTTTTTCGGAGGGGTCTTTCGGGGTCCCTCTTTTTTTGCCCGATGAGATGTTAGTTTTCATATATTAGTTGCCCTTAATCTATATACAATGAACCGAAAACTTAGAATGGGAATGGTCGGCGGAGGCAAGGATGCTTTCATTGGCGCCATTCATCGTCATGCTGCATTTATGGACGGCATGATTGAGCTCTGTTGTGGAGCACTCAGCATTAATCCCGAGATCGCGAAAGATTCAGGCAGGTCGTTGTTTCTGCCGGAAGACAGGATCTATCTGACTTATGATGAGATGATCACCAAGGAGGCTGCGCTTCCTGCTGATCAGCGGATGGATTTCATCACCATTGTTACACCAAATTTTGCACATTTTGCTCCTGCTATGATGGCACTGGATCATGGTTTTCATGTAGTCATCGAAAAGCCCATTGCTTTCACATTGGATGAAGCCCGCCAGTTGAAGCAGAAGTTGGAAGAGACGGGACTTATTCTTTGCCTGACCCACACGTATTCCGGTTATCCGTTGGTGAAACATGCCAAGCAGATGGTCAAGGGCGGTGCATTGGGTAAGATCAGGAAAGTGTGGGTGGAGTATCCGCAGGGATGGTTGAGTAAGCTGACCGAACGTGAGGGCAATGCCCAGGCGGCCTGGAGAACCGATCCCAAGAAAAGCGGTAAAAGCGGTTGTATGGGCGATATTGGAACCCATGCGGCCCATCTGGCGGAATATATTACCGGGCTGAAGATCTCTAAGATCTGCGCAGACCTGAACGTGATGGTGGAAGGAAGGATGTTGGACGATGATGGCAATGTATTGCTGAAGTTTGAAAACGGTGCTGCCGGCGTGCTGATGGCATCGCAGGTAGCTGCTGGCGAGGAGAATGCCCTGAAGATCCGCGTCTATGGCGAAAAAGGTGGCATTGAGTGGGCACAGCACGAGCCCAATACGCTGCTGGTGAAATGGCTGGATCAGCCCACGCAGATCCTGCGGGCCGGTGGTAATTATGGCGACAGGTTATCATCTTATGCGATACATGTATCGAGAACGCCGGGCGGTCACCCTGAAGGGTACCTGGAGGCCTTTGCGAATATTTACCGCAACTTCTCCCTAACGCTGGCGGCGCGTATGGACGGAACGGCGCCTTCGCCTGAGATGCTTGACTTCCCAACGGTGGAAGACGGGATCAGGGGAATGGCGTTCATAGACAATGTGGTGGCCAGCAGTCAATCTGATCAAAAATGGTTTGACCACATTGTCTAATGTGATGAATGTGATGAATGTGGGGAATGTGGGTAATGAATGTGGGAATGTTCGAATGGCCTTAGTGAATGCGAGATGTGCAGATGGCGGATTGGCTGATTCCTGCCTGCCGGCAGGGACGAATTGACGGATTAGCGGATTGCGAGCCCGCCCCCTAAAAACCCATTTCACCCTTCTCTATAAACCCAGCGACCGGATAGAGTTTCATTCCATTCACATCGACCTGGATAGAACACCACATTCGCGACGCCCACTGGCCATAGAACAAACAACATTAACCACATTCATTTTGCACATTGATCACATTAATCACATTCATTTTGCACATTGATCACATTTCCCACATGTATCACATTAATCAACGAAATCGAATAAAATGAATACCATAAAAGGTCCCGGTATTTTTCTGGCGCAATTCATGGGTGACCAGGCCCCGTTCAACAATCTGCAGTCGATCTGCCTCTGGGCGGAGTCCCTGGGCTTCCGCGGGGTTCAGATCCCGAGCTGGGATCCCAGGTGCATCGACCTGAAACTGGCGGCAGAAAGTAAGGATTATGCAGACGAGATCAAGGGTATCGTCGAGAACACGGGCATGGAGATTACGGAATTAAGTACCCACCTTCAAGGGCAACTTGTTGCCGTTAATCCTGCTTATAATGAACTTTTCGACGGTTTTGCGCCTCCCGAAGTCAGGGGTAATGCCACCGAAAGAACGGCCTGGGCCGTGCAGCAGCTGAAGTATGCAGCCGCGGCATCCCGCAACCTCGGATTAAACGCGCACGCTACCTTTAGTGGTGCCCTGCTCTGGCACACTGTATATCCCTGGCCGCAAAGGCCGGCAGGTTTAGTGGAGACCGGTTTCACGGAGCTCGCAAAAAGATGGCGGCCTATCCTTGATCAGTTCGACGAACATGGGGTAGACCTCTGCTACGAGATCCATCCCGGGGAGGACCTCCACGACGGCATCAGTTATGAAATGTTCCTGGAAAAAGTGGACCAGCACCCGAGGGCTTGTCTGCTCTACGATCCCAGTCATTTTGTGTTGCAATGCCTCGACTATCTGGCATACATCGACCATTATCATGAGCGGATCAAAATGTTCCATGTGAAGGATGCTGAATTCAATCCAACCGGGAAACAAGGCGTTTATGGCGGTTACCAGAATTGGGTGGAAAGGGCCGGAAGGTTCCGTTCGTTAGGGGATGGCCAGGTTGATTTTGGTGGCATTTTCAGCAAACTTACCGGCTATAACTTTAAAGGCTGGGCGGTTATGGAATGGGAATGCGCGTTGAAACATCCGGAAGACGGCGCGCGTGAAGGAGCAATGTTTATCCGCGATCATATTATTCGGGTAACGGAAAAAGCATTTGACGATTTTGCGGGGACAGGCAGCAATGAAGAGCTCAACAGGCGAATACTTGGAATATGAGGAACGAGTAGCTCAGCAGGGAACGATTGGAATACGAGTAACGAGTAGCTCAGCAGGGAACGACTGGAATATGAGCAGGGAAGAACTAAACAGCAGATTACTTGTAATATAGCAAGGGTTAAAAATCAAATTTTAAAATTCCTAGACTAACTTAGACGCGTAAAATAACTCAGAAAATGAAAAAATTATTTGTGGTTTTTGCTGTGGTAACAGCATGTTATGCCTGCGGTAGTGGAACCAGTGAAAGTTCAACGCCGGTGAGCAACAATGAAGGGAACAAAAATTCTCAGATCGGCGGTGAGTCAACCTCTCCTGTTCCTGCAACACCCTCTGCAGATACAGCTGCGGCTACTCAGGCCCCTGCTGCTGAAGTGCCTGCAACAGCTGCTGCTGCACCCGCGGGGAAAGATGGTAAAGCTTTGATCGAAGCCTCTGATTGCAGAACCTGCCATCAGGATGCCGTTAAAGTGATCGGCCCTGCTTATACCGATGTTGCAAAGAAATATCCAAACACCCCTGCAAACGTGAAGATGTTGGCAGGTAAAGTGATCGGCGGTGGTAAAGGCAACTGGGGTGAAATTCCAATGACCCCGCATCCTAACGTTTCCCAGGGAGATGCTGAGGCAATGGTTTCATACATTTTATCGATGAAGAAATAATGAGACTACTAACTGCGGTTCTCTCTTCTGCTATCCTGTTTGCGGCCTGCCATTCGACTAAATCAAGCCAGTCTGCTTCTAACGATGCAACAGCAAATGTGCTGAGCAAAGCCGAAAAAAAAGATGGCTGGCAACTGATGTATGATGGTCAAACTAAAAAAGGCTGGCATATTTATCTGAACCGGTCAGATGGTTCAGCATGGAAATCTGATAACGGCACCCTGGTGTTTGATCCTACCGTAAAAGTCGACGGTAAAGCAGCCGGAAACGGCGACCTGGTATCTGATGCTGAGTATGAAAACTTTCATTTTTCAGTTGAATGGAAAATTTCAGAGAAGGGAAACAGTGGCATCATCTTCCTGTCAAAAGAAGATCCCAAATTCAAGCATCCTTACTATACCGGCCCGGAAATGCAGGTACTCGACAATGATGGTCATAACGACGGTAAGATCATTTCCCATCGGGCTGGTGATCTGTATGACCTGATCAAATCCAGTTCAGAACCTGTAAATGGTCCGGGGCAATGGAACAAAGCCGAGATCAGGATCCTGAACAGGAAACTCGATCTTTTCCTGAATGGCGTAAATGTGGTCAGCACAACCATGGGCGATGATCAGTGGAATAAGTTGGTGGCCGGCAGCAAATTCAAGTCAATGCCGGACTTTGCCAAGTATACCAAGGGCCGGATCGTACTGCAGGACCACGGCAATTTCGTGTGGTTTCGTAACATAAAGATCAAGACATTGTAAGGCCGGATCGGCCCCAATCGCTGGAAAATAGAATCTATACAAAGCGGATCGGTATTGCCGGTCCGCTTTTCTATTATTAAATGTTTCCATGTCACCAGTTAATTTTAAATTTAACCTCAAACCAATCAGTAATATGAATAAGCTTCTGATCATTGTAGTCTCTTTCTTGTGCATCGGCCAGGTATCAGCGCAGAAGGGTAAATGGGTATCGTTATTTGATGGAAAGTCCACTGCCGGCTGGCATACATACAATAAACCTGTTAATCAACCTACAGCATGGGTAGTGCAGGACGGCGCTCTATACCTCGATGCATCATCAAAGGAAGGTCGTGGTGATCTGGTGACGAATGAGAGTTATGACGAGTTTGAACTGAAGTTCGACTGGAAAGTGGCTAATGGGTACAACGGAGGTGTCATCTTCTGGGTTCAGGAAGAGCCAAAGTTCGGCGCTACCTTCATCACCGGACCTGAATTTCAAGTGATCGACAACGTGGGTTACCCGGATAAACTGAAGCCCGTTCAAATGGCGGCTTCCCTGTATGATCTGATCCCCTGCCCCACCGAATACATCAAGCCCACCGGCGAATGGAATACTTCGGTTATTCGGTTCAAAAATAAGAAGCTTGAGTTCATCGTGAACGGAAAGAAAGCCATCAGCACAAAAGTTTGGGATGAGGAATGGAATAAGATCGTTGCTGCCAGCAAATTCGGTTCCGAGTGCTGCTTTGCTAAAACCTCAAAAGGAAAGATCGCGCTGCAGGATCATGGCGGCGGTACCTGGTACAAGAACATCTCGATCCGTAAATTGTAATAAGCCATATTTTAAACAGATGAAGTATTTATTATCGATTGCTATCCTGATCGGAGCAGCATTTTTTTTCATGGGTTCTGCCAGTAAGCCGGCAGCTAAGCCGCGCCTACTGGTGTTCTCGAAAACGGTTACTTTTTATCATTCATCCATTCCTACCGGAGTTGCCGCTTTGCAGAAACTGGGTCGCGAGAATGGATTTGATGTAGACACTACTACCAACAGTAATTATTTTACTGAAGATTCATTGAAGCATTATAGCGCAGTGATCTTCTTGAATACTGCCGACGGGAAGGGCAGCTTGCTTAACCATGTTCAGCAAGCCGAATTTGAAAGATATATCCAGGCCGGTGGCGGATTTGTAGGGATCCATGCAGCAGCAGACTGCGAGTACCAGTGGCCATGGTACGGCAAATTGGTGGGCGCCTATTTCAAAAATCACCCCAAGATCCAACCCGCAAAGCTGACGGTGCATGACAATACGCATGAGAGTACCAGGCATTTGCCTGCTGTCTGGGAACGTACCGATGAATGGTACGATTGGAGAAAGGCACCCAGTCAGCAAGACGTGAAGTTGCTGATTTCTATCGACGAGAAATCTTACCAGGGAGGGCAGACCGGCGAATACCATCCCATGGCATGGTATCATGATTATGATGGCGGCCGCGCTTTCTACACGGCTTTTGGCCACACCAACGAAACTTATTCTGAGCCTGCTTATCTCAAGCATCTTTTGGGCGGGATAAAGTACGCCATTGGTAACAACGTGGTACTGAATTATTCTAAAGCCACCACTCTTAAAGTTCCGGATGCTGACCGATTTTCCAAAAACCTGCTTGCAACAGGGTTCGATGAACCCATTGAGATGGCCATTCTTCCAGGCTTTGATATCCTGGTTGTTCAACGCAAGGGCGAGGTGATGTTTTACAACAATAAGACAAAAAAACTCTCCCAGGTTGCGAAGATCAATCCCTATCACAAGGCTTCTGCGCCCGGCGTGAATGCGGAAGAGGGCGTACTCGGACTCGCCGCGGATCCTGACTTTGCTAAGAATAACTTCGTTTATATTTTTTATTCTCCATTGGATACATCGGTCAACCGATTGTCAAGGTTCGTATTCAAGGATGGCAAGTTCGACCTCAAATCAGAGAAAACCATTCTCCAATTCTACTCACAGCGTAACATCTGCTGCCATACCGGTGGATCAATTGCATTTGGCCCCGATGGAAATCTGTTTGTATCTGCTGGTGATAATGCAACGCCTTTCGATCAACCCAACTCCGTACATCAGCTGAAAGGCTATGGTCCTATGGACGATCGACCTGGATTTGAACAGTATGATGCCAGGCGGAGCTCGGGTAACACCAACGATCTCCGGGGTAAGATCATGCGGATCAAAGTCAATGCAGATGGTACATACAGTATTCCTGAAGGAAATCTGTTCCCGAAAGGCATGGAAAAAACAAAACCTGAGATCTATGTAATGGGCAACAGGAATCCCTACCGGATCTCAGTAGATAAAAAAACCGGCTTTCTGTATTGGGGTGAAGTAGGTCCGGATGCGAGCAACGATAGTATGGCCACCCGCGGATCAAGAGGATATGATGAATTGAACCAGGCCCGCAAGGCAGGATTTTTTGGATGGCCTTTGTTTGTAGGGAGCAACTACCCCTACCGCAGGTATGATTATTCCACCGGCACTATCGGCGAACTCTACGATGCCGCAAAGCCCGTCAACGAATCAAGGAATAATACAGGACTCAGGGAACTCCCGCCTGTGGCACCCGCTTTCATATGGTATCCCTATGCCGCATCCAACGAGTTTCCTGAAACGGGCACCGGCGGAAGGAATGCGATGGCCGGACCTGTTTATCATCCGGATCTATATCCTAAAGAGACCCGGTATCCAGCATACTATAGTGGCAAACTATTCCATTACGATTGGATCCGCGGTTGGATCAGAGCTACTACCATGAATGAAAAAGGAGATTATGTGAAGATGGAGCCTGTGTTGCAGGATCTTAAATTCAACTCACCCATTGATATTGAGGTAGGACCTGATGGCAGATTGTATGTGCTGGAGTATGGGACAGGATGGTTCTCTAAGAATGCCGATGCTGCCTTGTCCAGGATCGATTTCAATTACGGAAACAGGGCGCCAAAGGCATTTGTACAGGTTGATAGAACATCCGGATCCGTTCCCCTTACCGTTAAGTTATCTGCCGATGAATCTATGGATGCTGACCGGGATAAAGTTAGCTACGTGTGGCATTATGGTAATAGTGTGAAGGAGACCAAAGAGCCAAATACAACCATTACATTACCTACTGCCGGAGAATATTCGGTGTATGTAGAAGTGAAAGATAATAAAGGCGCTAAAGGAAAGAGTACCCCGGTAAACGTTTATGCGGGCAACGAAGCTCCGAATGTGAAGATAGAAACAGGGACAACCACACTGGCAGCCGGTCAGCCTGTTAGTTATAAAGTGTTGGTTAATGATAAGGAAGATGGAAATAAGATCGACCCAGACCGCCTTTTTGTAAATGTGAATTACATCAATGGTATGGATAAGGCACAGGTGGTTGGCCACCAGGGAGTCAGTACGATTATGGAAGGGAAAGCAATCATGGCCAGCCTCGACTGCATTGCCTGTCACAGGGTTGATGAAAGGTCGATTGGACCAGGTTATATTGAAGTCTCCAAGAAGTATGCGAAAGACAAAAAGGCCAACGAGTACCTGGCCGGCAAGATCATCAAGGGCGGTAGCGGCGTATGGGGCGAAGTGCCCATGGCGGCTCACCCTGATCTCAAGCCAGCGGATGCTGACAAGATCGTTACCTGGATCATGTCACTTAGCAAACCAGAGCAAAAATCATTGCCCGCAGAAGGATCCGTTACGCCAACTGAAAAAGATGTGCAGGGTGGTAAGCTAATGCAGATCTCTGCCACTTATCTGGATAAAGGCGGTGTAAATAGAAAGGCGCTGACAGGTTCTAATTCAGTGATCATTAAAGCTCCCGAAACGAAGCAGTAGTTTTCATGTAGTTCAGTTAAACCTCCCGAAACGAAGCAGTAGTTTTCATGTACAGTATTTAAAATGCCAGCACTACTACGCTGGCATTTTTTTTTGCCTGATGCTATAGAGCAAATTAACAGCCATGGCCAGGATCATGATCATCAGTCCGCCAAATTCCCTGGTTTGTTCAACCCAGGGTTTTTCGGCCTTCATGGTCTGGACCAGACTTTCTGCAGCATGGTCCTTCACCCACGACAATACCCCATGCTGGTCGAAGAACAGGTAGAGTGCGTAAGCGCTGTAGATGAGTATAGCGAACAAATACATTGATTCGGAAAACCTGCCCTGGTAGGCCCGGAAACAAAGAAAGGCAGCAAGAAGGTAGAGTGGGATCCAAACATAAGGGTCAGGGTCGTTGTACTGAAGGCCCGCGCTGATCAAAAACAAGATCGCGAAAATGATATTGAAGATCTTCATGATTCACAAGATTTGCAGGTCAAACATACTTAAGAATGGTAATTCCGCCAGTGATATTCATCATCGAGATGCTGCATGACCCGATTCGGCGCCCGCGATGTTGTTATGGAGACTCTTCCCGGCTCCCATTGCGCCCGCGGTGTTGTTATGGAGACTCTTCCCGGCTCCCATTGCGCCCGCGATGTTAATGATTGCAATCTTCCTTGTGGCAATGATTCGCCTTTTTACAAGCCCGGTAATTGGTCCAGTGGCCGGCAACGATAAGCACAACTGCCGGGATGAGGAAACTGAGCAGATAGGTATGAAAATACTGCTTCAAAATCAGCAGCGAAATGCCAGACGCGAAGAGTATTATTGGATAAATTTTGTGATGATGTTTTTTGTAACCATGCCAAAGAGAATAAAACCCGATAGCGAAGGCCAGTACGATCATCAACAATTCGAAACTTACATTGTTGATGATATTGACGCCGAAAAGGGGAAGGCTGGAAAGCATCAACGGAAGCACAGCGCAGTGTATGGCGCATGCCACTGAGGCCGCAATCCCTAAAGCATCGTAGTTGATCCTGATCATTTTTCCTGTTGAATGGCAAATATACGCAAAAATTGCAACTTAGTTGCAATTAACAACGGTTTAGACAGCATTGGGTTGTAACTTTGGAAGGCATGAATAAGAAATCAATTTTCTATCTCTCTTTTTTTACCGCATTGGTAATTGGGTTTTATCTTGTCATGGTCCGTTTAACGGATTTTGGAGATCAACAGTTGCCCATATTGAACAACGTGCTGCCGTTCAGTTTTACCCGCCAGGATGGCAAACAGGTTACCAATGAGGATGTGAAAGGGAAAGCATATATCGTGGAATATTTCTTCACCACCTGCAAAGGGATCTGCCCAAAGATGAATAAGAATATGGTGAAGATCTATGGCGAACTCAAAGGGGAGAAGAACTTCCTTATCCTTTCGCATACGGTAGATCCAGATACAGATTCCTTACCAGTCCTGAAACGATATGCAGATTCTTTGGGCGCGAATCCGGCGAACTGGTGGTTCCTCACCGGAAAGAAAGCTGATCTTTACCGGACGGCCAGGGAAAGCTATATACTGGATGATCCCAAGAACAGCAGTAAAAATATAAACGAGCAGTTTTTACATACCCAGTTCTTTTGCCTCGTTGATCAGAATGGAAGGGTCCGTGGGATATATGACGGGCTGAAGAAGGAGGAAGTGGAGCAGATTGTGGCCGATGCGAAAAAGCTGCTAGAGGAAGGGTGATTCGGCCAAATGTGATAAATGTGATGAATGTGGGGAATGTGGTAGAATGAATGTGGGAATGCAGTGAATGTGATGAATGAATGTGGGAATGCAGTGAAATGTGGAGGAATTTAGAACAGAGAATTAGCTAATTAGCCAATGAGTCAATGAGCCAATAGAACATGGAGCAAGCCTTAGACATATTGAAGAAAAACCGCCTGAGTAATACGGACAGCCGACGGGCGATCCTTGAGATTTTTCTTCAGTCGGACAACGCGTTGGCCCATCATGATATTGAGAAAATCACGGGCGACAGGTTTGACAGGGTCACCGTTTACAGGACACTGCAAACTTTCATTGACAATGGTATCGTTCATACCATTCCATCTGCTGATAATGCAACACGATATGCGCTGTGCAGGGAGAACTGTTCTCAGGGACATCATCATGATAATCATATCCACTTCATCTGCGAGAACTGCGGAAAAACAACATGCCTGGATGATACCCATATTCCTTCGGTTAAGCTTCCCCGTGGTTACTCTGCCACCGAGATCAACATGATCGTTAACGGCGTATGTAAAGAATGTAAGTAATTGCGCGGGCGTTCTGACGGGCCGCAGGAAAATTTAAAAAAGATTCAGGAAAAAAATGCCCCAACGTGAAAACGTCGGGACTTTAGTTAAGGCTCTGATTAGTAGCTATGTGAATACTTTCGTATTATATTCAGCTACAAAGGTAGTAAGGTTGTTTATCTTCCAACATACCCTTTTAGTGGTAGTTTTAAAGTTTTTCCAATTCCGTTCTGACCAAATCCATCAATTCCTTGATCGTGGCAGGGGAAAAATCAAACGATAAACCCGCTGCTGAATACAACTCCGGTAAGGTCATGGTTCCGCCAAGACTCAAGCCAGATATATAGTTGGCGATTGCAGCCTCTTTATTTTCTTTGTACTGTTTCCATAGTCCTATAGCTCCCAGTTGTGCTATTCCATACTCTATATAATAGAACGGTACTTCGAATAAATGTAGCTGTCGTTGCCATGAAATATTCCTGTAAGGCATAAGTCCGCTATAATCTATGGCAGATGTGCTATACTGGTTTAGAATATTCATCCAGGCTTCAGCCCTTTCAAGGTCTGTATGCACCGGATTTTCGTAGATCCAATGTTGGAATTGATCAATGGTTGCTATCCATGGGAAGATGGTGATCACCCTTTCCAGTTGATGTCTTTTTGCTCTTTTCAGATCTTCTTCATTGTCGAAGAATACATGCCAGTGATCCATACTAAACAGCTCCATGGCCATGCTGGCCACTTCTGCCATTTCAGTGGGGTATTCCTTAAACGCATTCAGTTTAAGCGGATGGGCGAGGAATGAATGAACGGCATGTCCGCTTTCGTGCACCATGGTGGTAACATCGCTCATTTGTCCTGCTGCGTTCATAAAAATAAATGGCGCACCACTTTCTGCAAGGGGCATATTGTAGCCCCCCGGCGCTTTGCCTTTACGACTATCGAGGTCGAGGTGCGACATCTCTTCCATTTTCTTGAGGCAATCAGCAAAGAAGGGGTCCAATTCTGAAAGGCAGCTCACCGTTTTATCTAGCAGTTCCTTCCCCTGCTTAAATGGGCGAAGTGGTTTTATGCCGGCGGGTTCTGCTTCTGTGTCCCAAGGTTTCAGGATCTCTACACCCAGTCTTTTCTTGTGGTCCTGAAAGATTTGATCTACCAGTGGGAGTACATGCAGCCTTACTGCTTCATGGAACTGAAAACACTGGTCGGGCGTGTAATCGAACCTGCCCATTTCCATGAATTTATAATCGCGATAGTTTTCAAAACCTGCATTGAGAGCTACCTGATTGCGCAGTGCGATGAGCTTTGTGAACAGATCGTTCAACGCTTCTTTATCCTGCAGTCTTCGTTCGTTGATCTTCCGATACACTTCTTCCCTTTTCTCACGCACTGGATCTTCCAAGAACTTCGCTGCCTGTTGTAAGGTGAATTCCTGCCCGTCTATGTTGACGGTCATGGCGCCTGCTATCTGTCCATAGTGTTGTTGAAGTACATTGATCT
This sequence comes from Chitinophagaceae bacterium, assembly GCA_040404005.1. Taxonomy (GTDB): domain Bacteria; phylum Bacteroidota; class Bacteroidia; order Chitinophagales; family Chitinophagaceae; genus Pollutibacter. The sequence goes on along the minus strand of JBBAJO010000012.1, from coordinate 13,131 downwards.
CCGCCTGCAGGGGAATGTTTTCTTCCCGAAACAGGTCAATGTTTTTCTTCACATTCCTCAGGTAAGTGAAATATTTCTGTTGGTCCAGTTCTTTGACAAAAGGGGATGAGATCAGTTTCTTATTCAGTTGATCTGAATAAGGCTGCAATTTGGGTTGAATTTCGAGGTAGAAATAATTAAAAGATTCTTCCAATGTTTTGTCTGTAGTATCGCAAGTCATTCTGATCTGTCTCCAGCACGCGTCTTCACTGATGACTGCTTCCAGTTCGTTGAAGTCGGCCAGCCAGTTTTCATATTTCCCCATGGTATCTATATCCCGGTCGAGCAAGTTTTTATACCATGGTTCGAGACTGTTCCAGTCGGTGATCACAAAATCGGAAGGGAGGAAATGTCTTTCCACCTTACGAATATCTGCAGAGTAGTTCATGGGGTTAGTTTTTCTCGTTATCAGCTTCTGCTGATTTCTTAGCCTTTGCTTTTTTTGCCGGCTTTGCTTCTGGAGCAGCTTCAGCAACAGGTGCTTCTTCCACTGCCTCTTCTTCCTCTTCTTCCATTGGAGAGAGTTTGATCTCCACGCCATTGGCCTTTAAAATACTATACCAGCGGATCATTTTCTTCATGTCGCTATGGTATACCCTTTCAAAGTCCAGATCGGCATATACTTTTTCGAAATAGGCTTTAACGGCCTTGGCATCTTTTTCATCGGGGAGTGCGTTAGTGCCCTGCATGGCAAGAAAGATGTCCGCGAGGTTGACATTGTCTGTAACGGTATATACTTCAATACTTTCCAAATGAGAAAGATTATGCTGGCGGGAAGAAACGAATTTTGTGGCCTTATCTTCCAGGCCACGTACAATGGCTCCGTCAGTTTTGCTGCTTAACATTTCGAACAACCCTGGTAAACCGGTAACTGATACGATCTTGCTGTATTCCATTTTTTAGTAATAAGCCTGCAAGATAACCCCATTTGAGAAAACAGCATACCATAGTGGTAAAAACTAACCAATCAGGACAGCTTTGGGGTAGGATCAACGGGGCGGCAATTAGCAGCAGATGGGGTTCAATGATGACGAGGCGGTAAATACTACCGGACCAGCAGATCTTAGAACTCACTGCGGTAGCCGTGGAACACATTGAAGTCTACGGCAGCGGTAATACCGTTCACGCGGCCTTTTTCCGAGTGCTGCCAAAACAGCCATGGCCGTTCGATCCGGGGCTTGTTTTCCCATCCACCAGTAGTAAATGAAATATCCTGACAATAAAATTATTTCACTATCCTTTTCACAAAGTTCATGTCGTTACTTCTTACCCGAACTACATATACGCCCCTGGCCCAGGTGGAAGAAGGGATGGTCAGCAGGTCGTTTCCTGTGGGCAGCGCGATGTCCTGCTTCCACAAGAGTTGTCCGAGCGCATTATGCACCGTAACGGCAGCGGTATTTGAGGTGAAATTATTCAGCAGGATGGAGAACTGGTTTCCAACCGGATTGGGGTAGAGTTTCACTGCATTTTTTGCGGTAGTAGTTCCTGATTTGGAGGTCTTGTTTTTTGCGGATACCAATTTTACATAGGGGTCTATGAAGGCGGTATCCGGAATGAAACCGAGATCGTGGAGTTCTGATTGTCCGTTCCGGGTATGATTGATCACGATAAGTGTATCGCGTGTAGTGCTTTTGAACAGTACAGGCACGGGCATTTCGTAAAAATCCACTGAAGGGTGTGAGGTCGTTTGGTTTAATACGAGTTGCACTTTATTGCCCAGGGGTAACCAGTTCATTTGGTAGCTCGGGTACCCTTCTCCATATACCCAGTCTTCAAAATATTCGTCGAGGTTCTGGCCACTCACCAGTTCCAGGTTTCTCTTGAGATCGTTGGTTTTGCCGAAGCCATAGGAGACGATCGGATCGGATAGATATCGCCGCGCGCCTTCAAAAAAAAGGGCATCACCGAGCTTCCAGCGGAGCATATTGACCACCCATCCTGCTTTCACATAGGTGGTGCGGTAATTAAAAATGGCGTCTACGGAGCTTGTGTCATTAACGTAAACGGAGCCATCGGGTTTTGTAGCGATATAGTCTACCTCGGAACGAAACCAGTTTATGGTTTCTGCTTTGGGCAGTACGGTTTCAAAATAGGCGTAGGTGCCGAATACGGCGAAGCCTTCGTTCAGCCAGATATCCTGCCAGCTGCCGCAGGTGACCCGGTCGCCGAACCACTGATGCGCCAGTTCGTGGGAAATCAGGGAGCGGTTGGTGCTGCCCATGAATGAGTTGGTTTGGTGTTCCATGCCGCCGCCGAAACCGACCTGGGTATGGGCGTAGCGTTCGTTGCGGAAGGGGTAGGGTCCGAACTGCTGTTCGAAATACCGCATCATGTTGCGGGTGTTAGACAGGGAGGCGGTCCATGCCGCAACGGACTCAGGATATACATACTGTTGTAAAGGCAATATTTTGCCGTTTAATTGTATTGTGTCCTGTTGAATTACATAATTGGTGGCAGCGATGGCGACGAGGTAGGAGACGATGGGATACCGGTGTTTCCAGTGGTTGGTCCGTTTTCCGCCTGCCACGATTTCAGCGGCGAGTACGCCATTGGATGTTCCGTAGTACCGGTCTGGTGTAGTGATGATCACATCAATAGAATCTGCCTTATCGTCCAGTCCGTTGCGGCAGGGCCACCAGTCGCGCGAGCCATAGGGCTCGCTGAGGGTCCACATAACAGGAACGCCGGCGTGGTTGGATACGGAAAAGGAGCCTATGCCCTGATCGATCGGCCGGCCCTGGTAAAGTATAGTAACGGAATCCCTTGAGCCGGAGCTGAGGCTGGAGGGGAAGTTGATTTGGAGGCTGTTATTGCCAGGCCGGGTATGGTTGATCCGGGTGCCCCGGTACAGGATGCTGTCGACCCGAAGGGAATCAGAGAGGTCGAAACGTATATTGGCAGTGGGAGCGGTGATGTTGAATGAAGCGGTAACCCTGCCATAGATATATCTTACAGCAGGATCCACTTCCCATTCGAACCGGTAGTAGTGTACGGTAAAATCGGGGGAAGCGGTGCTGGCGGAGAGGGTGGTTTTAAGGGCGTTATCGAATGCCCTGTATCTTAGTCTCTCCTGTTCAAATGTTTCGAATGGCTGGGCCAACAGGTTTTTTGGTCCCATCCCCATAGCCAATCCAGCAAGTATCATCCATTTCCACATAGATGTAAAGTTCGTGCGATATCAGTAATAACGAAGGTTTGGATTGATTAATTTTACGGTTCTTCGTTTGCGCGGGAAAGAAATGCGGGCGAAAAATCAAACATTGAACACGGGACGAAAATCAAATGTCGAAATTTAATCTGAACGATACAGTTAATCTGATATCAAAACTGACCCCTCAACGGGTCTGGAATGCAATGAAGGTGCTTGGAAGTTTCTATGTGAGCCGGCTCATGGGCAAACCGGTTCAATGGGGTTATCCCGTTTCGATTTCCTTTGAGCCCACCACCTCCTGTAATCTGCGCTGTCCCGAATGTCCGAGTGGATTGCGGGCATTCACCAGGCCAACCGGGATGTTGGAGAATACGTTTTTCAGGGAAACCATCGATGAGATGCACCGTGAGCTCTTGTACCTGATCTTTTATTTTCAGGGCGAACCCTATCTGAATCCTGCATTCCTCGACATGGTCAAATATGCTTCTGGAAAGCGGATATATACAGCCACGTCCACCAACGCCCATTACCTGACAGATGAGATGGCTAAGCGGACCATTGAATCTGGTCTTGACCGGTTGATCATTTCGATCGACGGCACTACGCAGGAAGTCTACCAGCAGTACCGGGTGGGCGGAAAATTAGATAAGGTGATCGAGGGAGCTAAAAATATTGTGCGCTGGAAGAAGGCCATGAATAGTAAGAAACCTTTTATTGTATTTCAATTTCTGGTAGTGAAACCCAATGAACACCAGATCGAAGACGTAAGTAAACTGGGGCAGGAGATTGGTGTGGATGATGTGTGGTTTAAAACTGCACAGGTATACGATTATGAAAACGATCCCAACAAACTCATCACTACCATTGATCGGTACAGTCGTTATAAGAAGAACAAAGCGGGCGAATATGTTCCTAAAAACAAACTGGCGAATCATTGCTGGAAGCTGTGGCATGCGAATGTGATCACCTGGGATGGCTTGGTAGTGCCTTGTTGTTTCGACAAAGATGCGCAGCACCAGTTGGGGGATCTCAAGAAGCAATCTTTCCGCGAAACCTGGGATAACGAGCATTACAGAACATTCCGGAAACAGTTGATGAATAGCCGGAAAAACATTGATATTTGTTCAAACTGCAGTGAAGGCACTAAAGTTTGGGGTTAACTAAATTATACCGTGGAAAAAGTAACAAGATTCAATAACAGGATCCGGCAGGTAGTTCTGCTCATCATCATACTGATGCTGGGCTTCCTGATCGTGAAACAACTCTACATTTTTGTTCCCGGATTCCTGGGGGCTATCACTTTGTATATCCTTACCCGCAACTCCTATGAGCGGCTGGTGTACCAGCGGAAATGGTCGCCCAAATGGACCGCGTTGTTGTATGTTGTCCTCAGCCTGATCGGCATCCTGATCCCATTGTATTTTACGGTTCGGGTGATGATGCCTAAGATCAGTGGTGTATTTGGACATTCAGAAGAGCTCATGCACGGGTTGCAGGAACTATCGGCCCGGGTATCGGCATATACCGGCACGGAGCTCCTGACAAAAGAAAACATGGGGCAGCTGCAGAAGATGTTGGGTAATTTCATTCCAACATTTTTAAACAGTACGCTGAACATACTGGCCAATCTGGGTATGATGTTCTTTGTGATGTATTTCATGTATGTCCATAACCGGATGATGGAGTCCAGCATCAGTAAGTTCATCCCCCTGCATCCCGATAGCGTAAAAAAATTGAAAGATGAGACGCTGACCATGGTTAGGGCCAATGCCATTGGTATCCCGCTCATCTCCATTATTCAAGGCATTACCGCAACTATAGGATACTGGATCTTCGGTTTATCTGAATTTGGGCTTTGGGGATTTCTTACCGGCATTTTTGCATTCTTTCCGGTTGTTGGAACCATGATCATCTGGGTACCGCTGGTGGTGTTTCTATATGCGCAAGACCAGACCTGGCAGGCATCGGGCCTGTTGATTTATAGTCTACTCGCCACAGGCAATGTGGATTATCTGGCGCGGATCACCTTAATGAAAAAGATAGGTGATGTGCATCCCATCATTACCATCCTCGGTGTTGTTGTGGGGCTCGCCACATTTGGATTCATGGGCTTTATCTTCGGCCCCTTACTGCTTTCGTACCTGATCTTATTGATACGTATATATTCCAGCGAGTTTGTGGAACATTCAAGCGAAACCCACCCAAACGATTTGCATGAGTCTTGAGAAGGAAATCAATCAGCCAAAGTTTCGGAATGAGAAGCAAAAAGCAATAGTAAACATCGTCTACACGTACAACTGGGTTACAGAAAGAATGAGACACTATCTGGAATCGGAAGACCTTACCCAGCAACAGTATAACATCCTCCGCATACTGAGGGGCAGTGCTCCCGAACCCCTATCCACCCTACAGATCAGGGAAAGAATGTTGGACAAGATGAGTGACACCAGCAGGATCGTAGACAGGTTGGTATTGAAAGGACTCGCGAGTAAGAAACCGTCGAAGGCCGACAAGAGGCTGGTTGATGTGGTGATCACAGAAAAAGGGAAGAAATTGCTCGCAAAACTCGATCATAAGAATGAGCAGATGGACAGTATCCTTCAGGCACTGAGCGACAAGGAACTCAAAACACTGAACAAGCTGTTGGATAAGATGAGGGCCATGCCCATGGTAGTGTTTTTGATGATGTTGGGAATACTGGGATTTTCCCAGTCTTCCCCCAAGTACGAGTTTCGCGCAGCATGGATCGCTACGGTGGATAATATCGACTGGCCTTCTAAGAAAGGGCTGAGCCCGGAAGTGCAGCGCGCAGAATTCATCAGGCTGATAGACATGCACCAACGCAACGGGTTAAATGCGTTGATCGTACAGATCCGGCCCGCTACCGACGCTTTCTATCCTTCTCCCTACGAGCCCTGGAGCGAATGGCTGACGGGCACACAGGGTAAACCACCTTCTCCCTTCTATGACCCGTTGGAATTCATGATCACGGAGACGCATAAACGAAATATGGAATTTCATGCCTGGTGCAATCCCTACCGGGCCAATTATTCAATCGGTACATCTTCGATAGCACCTAATCATGTTACTAGAATCCATCCCGAATGGTTTTTAACTTATGGCAAAACGAAGTATTTCGATCCGGGTAATAAAGAGGTGCAGGCCTTTGTCACTGAAGTGATCCGGGATGTAGTGAAAAGATATCCGGTAGACGGCGTGCATTTCGACGATTATTTTTATCCGTATCGGATAGCAGGACTTGAATTTCCAGATGCGGCATCGTACAAAAAATATGGCGGCGGTATGGACCAGGCAGACTGGAGACGAAGCAACGTGGACTCAATTATCCTGAAACTGTCTAACGTGATCAAAGAGACGCGGCCAAACTGTAAATTCGGGATCTCGCCTTTTGGCGTATGGCGTAATGCTGACAAAGACCCGAGAGGAAGTAATACGAAGGCCTTGCAGACCAACTACGATGATCTCTATGCCGATGTGTTGTTGTGGCTTAAGAATGGCTGGATCGACTACGTAGCCCCGCAGCTGTATTGGGAGTTTGGCCATAAAGCGGCACCCTACGAAGTGTTGTTAGACTGGTGGAGCAAGAACACCTACGGCAAGCACTGTTATATCGGCCTCGGCATGCACAGGGCCGGTAGCAATACCATCTGGCGCGACCCTACACTGATCCCCCGCCAGATCAAGGCGTTGAGAGAAACCCCCAATATCCAGGGTGCCATCTTTTTCAGCAGCAAAAGCTTTATCAGAAATCCCAATGGTTGGAGCGACAGTTTAAGGCTCACCTACTATGCCGCGCCGGCAGCGGTACCGCCCATGGATTGGATGAAGTAGGGCTGTTCGTTCACCCCGATTTCCAGGGTTGTGCGAGAAGGGATGCTATTTCCCTTCCATCCGGTTAACATACTCCAGGCTACCCAGCCGAAGGCGGAATGGGATGCCGGTTTTTTTCTCCAATTGGTATTCTTTCCTGCAAATGATCCCCAGCTTGTTGTCAAACTGATAGGCAACAGGGTGTAACGAAGGGTACGTATTGGCCAATTTCGGGGTAGCTACCTGAATACTATCCGATACAGGAAAGACAGAAAAATTTTTAATGTTTTTTTTCACCTGCGAAATGGCCGTCAGGTGTAGTAAAATCAAGGCAACAAGAAGAAATGAAGTTCGTTGGAGCATTTAAACTGAATTAATCAGTAGATTTACGGCTCGATTTTTGTGGCACCGGCCGACCTCTTCTGCAAGTATAAAAGTAACACATTTTATAGCACTGTTGTTGGCCCCAAAAGAACCGGATATGGCACTTGGTCAAAGTCTACAGCAAAAGCTTCTACAGAAGCTCTCCCCCCAGCAGATTCAATTGATGAAACTGCTGCAGGTGCCTACGGCCAATCTCGAAGAGCGGATCAAGGAAGAATTGGAAGAAAATCCGGCACTGGAGCAGGGGGAAGACGGGCACGAGGAAGAAGGGGAAGCAGATGAGTTTGCCGATAAAGATGGGGAGACTGACGAGTTTGAAGAACCGGATGGGAGTGCCGACGAATATGAGAACCTGGATATCAGTGAGTATGTGAGTGAGGACGATGATGATATCGCCGAATACAAGCTGAAAGACGATAACTATCCTGAAATGGATGAGGGGCGTACCATCCCCAACAAGATAGACACAAGTTTCCACGAGTACTTGCTGGAGCAGCTGGGGATGCTTACCCTTGAGGAGGACCAGCACCGTATCGCGGAGCAGATCGTGGGCAGTATCGATGATGACGGTTACCTGCGCAGGGAGACTACCTCTATTGTTGATGATCTGGCTTTTCGCCAGAATATTTCCACCACCGTAAAAGAAGTCGAGGGACTCATTAAAAAGATCCAGCAGTTTGATCCGCCGGGCATTGCCGCCCGTGACCTGCAGGAATGCCTGCTGCTTCAGCTTTACCGCAAACAGATCATCAATACGGATGAGTCCATTGATCAGGCGATCGATATCCTGGAGAACTATTTTGAAGAGTTTACGAAAAAACACTACGATAAGATCCAGAAAGGGCTTAACCTGACCGACGAGGACCTGAAGTCGGCCATCAACCAGATCATCAAACTCACGCCCAAGCCGGGCGGTAACATTGGCGAAAGAAGTGGGCAGGAAGGGTATATCATTCCAGACTTTTTCATTTATAACAATGCCGGCGAACTGGAGCTCACGCTCAACACCCGGAATGCGCCAGACCTGAGGGTCAGTGAAGGTTACCGGGATATGCTGAAGGATTACGACAGGGGGAGTAAGAAGGACAAGCGCCAGAAGGAGGCCGTGATCTTCATCAAGCAGAAGATCGATGCGGCCAAATGGTTCATAGATGCCATTAAACAGCGACAGCATACGCTGTTCATCACCATGGACGCTATCAAGCAGCAACAGGAAGAGTTTTTCTTTACGGGTGATGAAACCAGTATGCGGCCAATGATCCTGAAAGACATTGCGGAAAAAACTGGGCTGGACATTTCAACGGTGAGCCGGGTTGCCAATAGCAAGTTTGTACAAACTGAGTTTGGCACTTATAGGTTGAAGTTCTTCTTCTCGGAATCCCTGAGTACGGAAAGCGGGGAAGAAGTGTCTACGCGGGAGGTTAAGAAGATCCTGAGTGATATGGTAGAGGGCGAAAGCAAGCGGAAACCACTGAGTGATGAAAAGCTCACCGACATGCTTCAGGAAAAAGGCTATAATATTGCACGGCGAACGGTGGCCAAATACAGGGAACAACTGAACATACCTGTGGCCCGGCTTCGAAAAGAATTATGATATGACGGATTCCCAACCCATCTCTTCCGGTAGTTGGATGTTTGTAGCCAAACTGGTTTCATATTTGTTTCACCCGCTGTTGGTGGGTGTTTACATGGGGGTATACATGATCTACCTGAACCCCGTTTTTTTTAACTACACTGATCCGCGATCCAGGTTCCTGAGTTTAGCCACCATCGTCAACAACAACTTCATCTTTCCCGTGATCGTGGTTCTGCTACTTAAGGGATTGGGCTTTATACAATCCATTTATCTGAACACGCAGAAAGAGCGGATCATACCCTATATGGCCTGTATTATTTTCTTTTTCTGGACCTGGTACGTTTTCTACAACAGACCTGAAGTAGCGCAGCCGGTAAAGGATATGCTGCAGGGTGTGTTTTATGCGTCGATTTTTGGGATGGTGGCAAATATTTATTTCAAGATCAGTATGCATGCCATCGGTATGGGCGGCTTAATTGGCATGATGCTTATGGTATTGTTTGGTGGCATGATGCTCAGCGGACTCCCGTTCATGAGTGCGATCTTACTAACGGGCTTGGTGATCACGTCGAGGTTGATCGCCAGTGATCATCAACCGGGTGATGTAGCTACGGGATTTTTAGTAGGATTGGGGTCGCAGATACTTGCTGCCACTATATTATAAGATTTTTATTCAGCGAAAACTGCCAGAACATATCAGAAACATTTTCAGCGACTTGGCCCGGGCAATAAATAATTGTCATCGGTTTATGCAATAAAAAAACCCGGCAACCAGCCGGGTTTTACCAACCATTCAGAAGTAGTCCTTAACCATTTAAGAGTTCCGATGTTTTCAAATAATTTGCGTCGGGATAATATAGAAACAGAACATTACCCTCTTTTATTTTGTCGATCACTTTTTTATTTATTGTCTGAGGTAAAGCGGGGCAGCCCAAACTTCTTCCCAGATATCCTTTTGAGTTGATAACGTTTTCGTTAGCGTAATCAGCGCCGTGCATCACGATGGCTCTTGCCATGGCCATATCATTGATACCAGTTTCCGTCCCTTGCAGTTTGAGGGAATAACCATTGGATCCGCGATAGGTATCCTTAGTAATGTAAAAACCCAAACTGCTTTTATTTGAGGAAGGTTTATTCGAAAATGTTCTTGCGAATTCCTGTCCGGAGTTACGGCCGTGTGACACAACAGATTGTATGGCGATATCCTGTTTTTTCAGATCGATCACAAAAAGTCTTTTCTCCCTGGACGATTGTGAAAAGTCGACGATCGTGAGTATGCTGTCGGCTCCGGCCATTCCTTTTTCCCTGAGTTTTGAGAACCCTTTGACAGCCATAGCAAATACGTTGTAAGGAAGTCCGGATTCTGACAATCCTGAATTGAAATACAGTAAACTGGAGTATGCAAGTGCTTTATTGAGAACTAAAGTAGATGCCGTTGGAAGAGGCATTGGTTTTTGTGGTTCAGAAGAAGTTTTCTTTGCGATCATCAAAATAGGCAAAGCCATGACGATGATGAGCGCAGAAATTTTAGGCAAAGTAATTTTCATAGAGGATGTAGAGATCAGATTTTTAAAAACGAATGCCATAGCTGCTTATTGTATTTAAAATTCACAAAACACTTTCTCAAAAAACAGTTTGGTTGCCAGCCAATCAGGTACTGGGTAGACGGGGTTGCAAAGATACCTTGCAAGCGCTTTCTAATGAAGGGTTTGTCTTTTACGGATCAGCTTTATACCTTTTTTAAGTATTCGCTAAAAGGGATTGGCTCATTTGCTCATTAGCTCATTGACTAATTGTTAAAGCTTGTGCGGAGTGTATATGACGGGCCAGAAAAGGCCATAGGGGACTATTCAACTAAGAATGAGCCAATTAGCCAATGAGTTAATCAGCCAATCTCAAAGTCAAGGCGGCACAGTCCGAGAGCCTTGTTCAGCCGCCCTTGCTGCAGTGCTTCGGTAAGTTGTTGAAGGCGAGGGAAGTAGAGATGATGGTCCTCTTTGAAGGCTTCAGAGAGGTGGTCGGTTTCAAGCTTCGAAAGTTTTCCATCGAAAGCAGCGGCTACTGTAAAAAGATCAAGCAGGAAATTTCTTTCTTTTTCTGTAACCGTATTCAGCGTGTGCAGGAATTTCTCCCAATTATCATATTGGTGTTCTTCTTTGATCTGAAGCATTTCCTGGAAATGCAATAAAAGGATCACCATATTGGGATGGTAGTTCTGGGTCATCACCACCGCGTTGCCAATTGATCGTATACATCCGATCCGGGCTTTTTCAGAAAGCTGAAAAACCAATCCTTCCTTGATCACATTTGCGGTGATCTCTTCGGCAAGTGCAAATCCGAACAGGCGAAGTCGGGCTTCTTCCACTACTCGCTTGAGCACAACGCCGTTCCAGAATGCTTCCACGAGGAGAGCTTCGTATCCGATGGGAATACCCATGACCGTGCTGCCGACAGTAAAGAGGAGAACGAGTTTGATGATCACATTGCTGAGGATGATCTTAGCCTTATAGAGCAAACCGAGGATGAGGAGGTTCTTTTTCGAAATGCGTTTGAACGGGTCGATGCCGAGGATCTGGAGTTCAGGATCCGGGAGTTCCAGTGCGGTGCGGGCAAGGATATTTTTGACGCCGAACATACCATCGAGGTATTCTTTTTCGCTGGCGTGCATGTTGATCAGATCGGCCACTTCGTGCACGGCCTTTAAAGAGATCAGGAAAAGAATATAAAATTCGATGATGGTGGAAATGATCGTTGCAGCGATGACGATCCCATAATGTATAAGGAATGGGGCCTTGGCGTAGTAAACATCCAGCCACACGATCGGGAAAACGAGGATGATGCCAGTAATGGCAGAAAGGAGGATGCCTTTATTTGAAATGCGGCGGACTTTTCGGCTCAGTTCATCGTCGGATAATTCGAAAGGGCGATGGTGGGCGTTGCTGAGGGAGAAGCGGTTCAGGTAGTAGAGCCCGAATTTCTCCAGTGCGCCCGGGCGTTTTTTCTTTAGTTCGATCATCTCTCAGGATTGGCGGATTTACGAATTAACGAATTGGCGAATTCTAAGGTGTTAGGTTCCTCAGAATTCGCCAATCCGCAAATTCGACAATTCGTTAATTGGAATCAACTCCCCCTTGCGCCACCTGTTTTGATGGGTTTCTTAACTGCGCCGGCTGATTTAGTACTTGCTTTGGGAATAAATTTCGAGGCGCCCGATTGCGGGCCGCTTTTTGCATTCTTGCTTCCGGCTTTATTCCCCTTCTTATCATTAATATGAAAGCCCATGTATGAAAGATTTTGATAAATATAATTACTTATGCCAACAATCGCTCTTCGATGATCTCTTTGAACACATTTTTAGGAAATGCGCCGGGCTGCAACATAGGGTCGCCTTCCACCGGGATGAACAGGAAAGTGGGGATGCTTTGGATGCCAAAAACAGAGGCCAGCTCTATTTCTTTATCGGAATCCACCTTATAGATCAGCAGTTTCCCTTCGTATTCGTCGGCCAGTTCCTCCAGGATGGGGGCTACCATTTTACAGGGTCCGCACCAGTCGGCATAAAAGTCGATGATCACGGGCAGATCGCCTTTATGCTTCCAGTCTTTCTCAGTTTCGTAGTTAAAGATGTTGTCTTTAAAGTCTTGCGTGGTAAGCTTAATTGTAGGCATATGAATTAACGTATTTGCGGATTTACGTATTTGCGGATTTTCCAATGTAAAGGTAGCCCTATAAACGGGTTCGTTTGGTGAGGTGAGTCACAAAGGACTGGCGGATTTGCGGATTTAATCCGTCAATCCCAAGGCGCGCTGGGATCCCTCTTCAGATGAGGGAAGTGATCTGCGGGCTTCTCTGGTTCGATTTTGCCGGGCAAAAACCCTTCAAACGTGCAGCGTGGCCAGGAATACTGGCTTCGAGCGGCCTGCGCAAACCGCTCATGGCTGTTCTGGCGGCCATGTTAATAGGATGTTTTCCGGGGTTCAGCGTGCCCAGTGGGGCTTTAAAGTGCTAAGGATCAGCCTTAAAATTTGTTTTTGATGAAACGCCACAATCTTTTATTTTTGCAACCCCATTCCTCAGTAGCTCAGTTGGTTAGAGCATCTGACTGTTAATCAGAGGGTCACTGGTTCAAGTCCAGTCTGAGGAGCCA